>JAPLYB010000001.1 GCA_026395795.1 Candidatus Pacearchaeota archaeon | reverse complement strand
GGACATAGAACTGAAGAGGGAGCAAAGCAATATGCGATTATTCAAACTCATAGAAAAACATGGGAACATCAAGGCAAATATGCATATAACGAGTTATTGAATTTCTTGAAAAATTAGTTCTCGAGGAGCTTTATAGTTTCCAATTTTATTGTATTTCTTATAACTACTAAAAAATTACTACAGAAAGATTTTTAAAGAAATACTTACTCTAATTAAAATGGCTAATGGGAAGCATCCTTTACTCGGCAGAGATTCTGATTATGGCACCCTTGGATATTTAGTTCAAATTGCCTTAACTAGAAAAATATTTAGAAGAAGCAGGAAAGATACAATCTATGTAAGTTTGGAACCATCACAGGCAGGGCTTCTTATTGCAAATGCGGTAAAGGGAGAAGAGTCTTACAATGGAGACAAGTATGGATCAGAAGAAAAATATGAGCATGATTTGGCAATTCGTTTAAGAAGCCAATTTTTTTCTGTTCTCAAAAGAGTAGAGGAAAAAGGTCTTGAATATGTGCTTGATTGTCAAAAAAGAGAATTTAAAGCCTCGATTGAAAGCCATTCTACTGGACAGGAACAGGAACCTTCGCATCCTGAATACCCATTAACTCTATGGTATTTGATTTATCATGAGTTTAATACTCAAAGATTATCTATGAACCGAAATACGGCAGCAGATCTAAGTCCAGATGTTAAAAGGTTTTTTGGAGAGCTTTGTACTCTTTTGGTTATTGAAGTTCAGCAAGATCCAGAACTAAAGCGCTGCACAAATCCTTTAGCTGTGGAATATGGCACTTTTTTCAAAAAAATTCAAGATTATATGCATAAAAAAAGAGCGAAACAATGAATGTTGTTTGATTAACCTATTTTTCTAAAGAAGATTTAAGTTATAAATTAAATAAAAGATTCATTTTTTCACCATTATCTCTATAACATCATTATTCTGAAGAACATGATCTTTTCCCATTGCTACTTTCTTCTTAACATCCATTGCTTTGACAAAATTATTTCCAATATCTGTGTGAATTTTGAATGCAAAATCTAAAGCTGTTGTGCCTGGAGGCATGAGATAACAATCTGGGAGGATATTTCCTTTGCTGTCTGCAAGTTTGTTCATTCCCCCTGGGAAAACATAAACATATTTGAGAAAATCAAAAACAGATTTGTTAAGAACGTCTTGAACACCTGTACTGTGCCATTTGCTTAGTATTTTTGTTTTTATGAACTCGAGGGCTTTTAATTTTCTTTCATCTATTTCTTGGGGTTTTAGGATCTTGAAATCATCATCTCCTGGCAGATAATCAATTAATTCAGATTTCGCAGCTTCTCTTAAAGCCAACTCGCTTTCGGCAGAACAGGGGATGATAAGAAGATGAGGAAACATCTCTTTTGCTTTTTTAAAGTTCTCTTCAAATTCAACTCTATCAGATTTGTTTGCTGCAATAATCATTGGTTTGCTCATAATTCGTAATTCTCGAGCAAACTCTAGAATTCTTTGTTCACCCCAGACCCCTGGTTTTTCTGCTTCAATATCAATTTCTAATTTTTTTATAGCTTTTTTAACCATTTCTTCGTCAACTCTTAATCCTGAAAATTGTTTTGCAACACTTTTTGCAAATTCAGAATGCTCGACTTCTAATTTTCTTACAAAAGTTCTCCACACTTTTTTTAGAATTCCAAGATACCAATAATCTAGTTCTTCTTCTAAAAACATTATGTCTTTATTTGGATCATGTCCTGAAGTTGGCTTGCCTTCTGAATCTGTTGTGCCTGCCATATCAACAACATGAATCAATAAGTCGGCATTGCTCAAATCATCAAGGAATTGGTTGCCTAGCCCTCTGCCTTCATGAGCTCCTGGGACTAAACCAGCAACGTCTAGCAACTCCACTGGAACAAATCTCTGTCCATGAATGCAAAAACCCTCGCGAGGATTACATTTTACTTTGAAAAATGTATCGATGCAATCAACTCTAATATGACCAACTCCGTGGTTCGGCTTGATTGTAACAAATGGCCTATTGCCTATTTCAACAGTAGCGAGACTGCAAGCCTTAAAAAAAGTACTTTTTCCAACATTAGGTTTACCGACAATCCCGATTAACATACAGTTTTAATATAAAAGGCATATAAAAAATTATCTGTAAAGGAAATATAAAAAAGAAATGAGCCTGCTGGGATTCGAACCCAGGACCTACGGCTTGCTTAGAACATACCAATCCAATTTTTTCTGGATTGTGGTCTTATAAGACCGTTGCTCTAAAACCAGGCTGAGCTACAGGCTCATCTAATTTTAACACGAATAGAAGTTTTATAAAGTTTTTGAGAAAAGAATTTGATATAATTTATAAAAAATAATAGAAAATTGCTGGAATCACTTTTCAAACTGTGACTCAAGACTATCCCCCTTTTTTCCTGTTGATGCTTTGCCTTTCTTGCCTTTTCCAGATTTATCTGCTTTTTCTGTATTTCCTTTCTTATCTGTTGTCTTGTTTTCTGGTTCGCAAACATCTTTTCCAGACTTTACATCTAAAAGTTTTATTTTAAAAAGAAGGGTCTTGCCTGCTAATGGATGATTCAGATCTATTGTAACTGTTTCTTCTTTTACTTCTGTTATCCTTGCTGGAATCTGCATGCCATTTGGCAAACTTATAATCATGACCATCCCAACTTGCATTTTCTCTTGATCTGGAATTTGTTTTCTTGGAATTTCTTTGATTAGTTGAGGATTTGGATCTCCGTATGCTTCTGCTGATTTTAACTTGATGTTTTTCTCTTCGCCCTTTTTCATGGTTTTAATTGCATTTTCAAATCCAGGGATGACTTGTTTTCCGCCTATTTTAAACTCCAGCGGTTTGCCGTGTTTTTCAGAACTATCAAACACTGTTCCGTCTTCTAGTGTTCCTGTGTATTCTATAACTACAACTTCTCCATCTTTGACTGCCATTTTAATATTTGTCAAAATAATTTGCGTTTATAATGGTTTGCTTTTGGTCAGTATCCCGAAACAACAAACAAAATAGGATAGGCAGACCTATCCCATTATTCAAGACCTGAATAATGCATGCCCTCCCTATAGACCCCAATATCCCTATAGAAAGATTATTTCTTGTCCTGAACATTTACCCACTTCTTAGCAGTATTTGATAATTCAATTAAAAATTTTTTGAATGGAACTTCGTCTTTGTAAAAGCAAATCCAAATTGTTTGAAGCATTTGCTCAAACATAAAAAAGAAATATCTTATTTTCATGTCGGTGCTCTTGCATTTTATTCTTGCTTCATCCTGAACTCTGAATTGAGTTTCAATTCTCCATCTTTTTTTATAGGTTGCTAACAACTCAGATAAAACGATTTTCTCGACGTTAGTCGCGAAAATCCAATCATAATTTTTATCAGATTTAGGATCATAAATCTGTTTGAGAAAAGCAAGATATGTCTCTCCTTCCCAAGTAGACATATCTTTCTTAAACGTATAATCATGAACAAAAATTGTTTTTTCTTCTTCCAATTCTTCAAATAGTTGTTTGTACTCTTTTCTTTTTGGAACAAAGATGAGAAACGGATACTTCATCTTTGTTAATTCATACATCAAATCATTATCATAAAATCCCCGATCAAATAAAATCAATTTTATTTCTCCGATATAATCTTTAATCATCGATAAGCAATGTAAGATCACACTGCTTTTGTAATGCCCCAATTTAATGGGCACAGAAATTAAGGGTATTTTTTCTGGAATGTCGTCGGAAACTATACTGCAAATTAAAAATTTGAACTTGCCAGTAACTCCATGCTCACCAGTCCATCCATGAATATCAAACCCTTGAACTTCTCCATAAAAATCCTCGTCAGTATAATCAAAAGCAAGAATGACTGGTTTTTTGTTTAGTTCAAGTTTATTTGAAATACCTTTAATATAATTAAGATAAGCATATTCCATCGTGCTTATCAAAGATTCTTTGCATCTCAAATAAAGCGTATCTGTTTTATTGCTTATTGTTTCTATATAAGTATTGCACGTAACCGCTTCCAATAAAATTGGAAGCAGTTCATATCCAGTAATTTTATATTTATCGTCGGATAAATCAAGAGCATAATTAATATGCTTTTTAATCATTTTCAAACTAAAACAAAGTTTATCTTGATTCATTTGTGATTATTACATACACTTTTTTACCGATGAATTCCTTTGGAAAATCTATTCTCGCACTTGTTCCAAAGGGTTTGACTTCTCTTTCAAGAAAGCATCTTATTCCTTTCAGAATAAGTGTTGTTTTTGTTATAATCTTCACTCTTTTCATACCTATCTA
>JAPLYB010000041.1 GCA_026395795.1 Candidatus Pacearchaeota archaeon | reverse complement strand
ATATGTTTTGGTGTTATCAATAAATCAGGTTATCGTCGATATCTATTATCATAATCGACTAAAACAAATTTTATAGAATGTTCGATAATATTTTCAAATTATTCATAAAATAGGGGATATCCCTGTAAGTTTACAGTATCTTGGCGCAAGTATTCCTAGTAAAACCCTTAAATAAAAATTAACAAAGTTTTTTAATACAAATCCCGTGTGTATGCATGGGGCTTTTTGATTTTCTAAAGAGAATGCGTAAAGATGAAAAAGTGGAATATCATGAAAAAGAAAAAATAGCTTTCTCTGATATCGAAGATTGTATTGAAAACAAAAGAAAAAAACTGGGAATGAGGGAAAAAGAAATACTAGCTTTAATCAAAGATAGAATTCGCATTCTTACCATCAGAATCAAGGAAAAAATAGACATTCTAAGAAAGGTTGATGTTGAATCAAAAAAAGTTGAAGATAGACTCAAATATGTTGTGAAAGAAGCAAGAAAGGAATATATTGATCTGATTGAATCTTTTATCAATAATTTAGATAATTTGAAGGAGAATAAACTTGAAAAAATTATTTTTAATATAGACACACTCTTTTTAGTCTTTAACAGAAGTTCACATTTGAGTTATGAAAGAACTACAATTCTAATTGGAAAAGAAATGGAAGACATAAAAAATGAATTAACACTCTTTTCCAAAGAACTAATAACTTTATTTAAGGAAAACAAAGAGATTACTACTTCTTTTGAAACAATCTATTTTATTGAATCAGAACTTAAGCAATTTAAGAAAATTAAAGAAGAAACTGATAAGACTAACCAATCTATCACGTCTATAGATCAAAAAATAATTTTTAAAGAAGAACACAGCAAAAAAATTCTTGAAGAAATTGAAAGAATCAAGAAAAATCCAGAATATTCAGAATATCTAAAAAGATTAGAGAAGGTTAAATCTCTTGAAATAGACTTAGAAAAAGATGTTCAGCTCCTAAGGCAACTTATTGATTTTAAAACCCTTGGAGCTTTTTTTCATATTTTTGAGAATAAAATGAAAATAGTAAATCTATATAAAGAAAATTTTCAGAAAAATTTTCAACAAGATGATGGAAAAGAAATTTGGGATTTGTTAAAAGAAGCTCAATTAGCTACTGAAAGGATTTCTGATGCTATAAAGAATATTAATAACAAAAAAGAAGAGATATTGAAAAACAAAATCCAAAATGAGAAAGATGGGCAGATAATGCAAAGATTATATTCTGAATCATCAAGCATAATTCTCGAAATTGATAGTCTAAAGAAAGAAAAATCACAAGAACAAAAAAGAGTTAAAAATTTAAATGGGAATGAAAAGGAGATTATTAATGAGATAAATGAAGAGTTTGGAAAGATTGGAGTCTGTGTAGATTAGCTGTCATAATCCTTTTCTCTATAGTGAAAGACATAAGTCTTTCCCTAAACGTTCAAAAATCTTTCAGATTTTTGGCGTCCTAAAAAAACAGAAGTTTTTTGGGACGCAGGAAATCCCGGATTTCCTAGCGTGCCCAAAACCAAGATGTTTTGAAGCATACTCAACGACAAAATCATAAAAAATGTATAAACACATTTTTGTGACCCTAAAAAAGCTTTGCTTTTTGGGGTGCTAGAAACTTTTGTTTCTGAGCATGCCAAAAATTCAAGGGATTTTTTAGCATGAGGAAATATCTAATTCGTTGACTATAGTAAAATACTTAAACATTAATTAATAGACTTTTTGATGAACGACCTTGTGATTATATTTGCATTAGCAACGTTTGTTTCAACAATATGTGGTGGGCTGGTCATTATAAAATTTAAAAAATATCTTCCCTATTTCTTCGCATTTGCTGCAGGAAGTTTGATAGCTGTTTCATTCTTTGATTTACTGCCTGAAAGCTTACAAATTTCTCAAAACATAGGTTTTCCTATAAAATATATCATGCTGGCAGTTGTTGCTTCTTTTTTCTTCTATAGTTTAGTAGAACGTTTCTTCCTCACGCACCATATAGAGAAGGAAGATACACATGGCCATATCATGGGGCCAGTCGGAGCAGGAAGTTTGATAATCCATAGCCTTTTGGATGGAGTTGCAATAGGGTCTGCATTCTACGCTAATGTAAGTGTAGGAATAATTGTGGCTTTTGCAGTAATATTCCATGATTTCACAGATGGGATAAATACAGTTACATTAATGCTGAAGAATAAACATAAAACAAGGAAAGCTGCTTTATTCTTATTTTTAGATGCTCTTGCTCCTGTTGTTGGAATACTTCTAACAAACATCATTGTCCTTCCACAAGTTGCACTAGCACTTCTTCTAGCGATTTTCGTGGGAGAGTTTTTATACATTGGAGCATCAACTTTGCTTCCAGAGACAATGGAACACAATTCAAAAGGTGTGATTATTGCAATGGCTCTTGCAATTATAATGATATTAGTCTTAACGTCTATTATCTAATATCAAGCAAAGCCATTTTTTTGGAAAATAGAAAAAAGTTGGTTGTGAAAGGTGTCCTCTTAGGATCAAGAAAGCTCAAGAAACCCTGATTTTTGTTTAAATTAAAGGATAAAAACAATTCAATCTAACACAACAAACCTTTTAAACACAAACAGCATATAAAATCATAAAAAAGGTAAAAATGGCAAACAAAAATTGTCCAAAGTGCCACGGAACAGGCATTGTAAAAGATGAAAAAGACCACTCAACACACACTTGTTGGGATTGTTTACGAAATGGTGACATGGACCAGCATACAAAAGACCTCAAAGATCATAAAATAAAACTTTAAGGTATTCGATTTATAAAATATCCTGCATCACTAATCAGCTTATCAAAGAAATGTCTCTGATTATCAATAAAACCCTCTTTCTTATTATCTATTAACTTTTTCTTCACTTTCTTCAACATTTTTCTTACTTTCTTTATGTATGCTTGCAAATATGATAGCAAGAATCAAAAACACAACCCCTATACAGAATACAACAAGAAAATTAATAAAAAATGAATTAATAAATGGTAAGATAGTATTTGAAAAATTTCCAAAAAGGCTAACAACATTTGCCTTTAAAATAGCAAAGAGTATGAATGGCAACCCAGCAACCATAAAGACTGGTGCAAACTCGTAAAAAGAGGTGTATTTTGGCTGGCTCAAAAGAAATATAAAAACTATAAAAAATAATGTAGTTATAATTAAAATGAAACTTACGGCTGCAAAGAAATTATTCGCATTTTTTGAAGCAAAAAGCAGAAGTTCATTTTCAGAATTATTTTTATCAGAAAAACATTGTAAAAAGTTACAAGAGGAATTTTGATAGTATATGCTATCAAACATCTGTTTAGAGGATATGCTCATGAGGTCTCCTATTGTTATATCCGAAATATTAATGCAACTAATCTGAATTTCTTTTGGAAGATTTGAACCAGCAAAACCTTTTATGTTTGAATTATCGATTGTTGGTACGTGAACATGCTCTTTATCAGTACAATTTTTTATAAGTCCTGCCTTTTCTTTATTCCAGTCATCTGCAGTAAACTTTTGGAGTTGTTCAGTCATCCCTTGTTGAACAAGACTGTGAAATCTTGGTTCTAGAACGTTATAAGAAGTAATTTGAAAAAAAGAAAAACTAAACACAAAAATTAGGAGGGATACAAACAAAAAAATTCCAATAAATACTTTTAACACCTCTTTCCAACCCATAAAAAACGTAGAGAAATAACATTTAAATATGCTTCGTAATCTTGTTTAAGTGTATGCTAGAAAACAGGCAAATGTTTTCTGCATGCTGGAAAATCTTAAGATTTTCTGCATCCCAAAAAACGAAGGTTTTTTAGGACGCCTGAAAACATTGGTTTTCATGTGCTGAAAAATGCTTTGCATTTTTGGCATGCCAAAAACAATTGTTTTTGAGCATGAGCCCGTAGCTCAGCCTGGTTAGAGTACTAGCCTTTTAAGCTAGGTGTCGGGGGTTCAAATCCCCTCGGGCTCGTAAGAAATTTCCGATGGGTTTGAACCTGTGGGGGTTCAAATATCCTAAAAAACTCGCAAGTTTTTGGGATGCCAAAAATTTCCTAATTTTTGAGCACCCTCGGGCTCGCTCACTTTTTAGTTTATGGGAGTTGAATCTAGATTCAAATATCCTTGAAAATCAGAGAATTCTAGATTACTTTATTTTTAACAAGAAAGTCTCTTACAGTCCTAAAAATAGCTTCATGTCCAGCAGATGTTGGATGCACTCCATCTTGCAGTAAATGCCCGAAATCCTGTTTCTTAAAATCAGGAAAGATATCGATAAACGAAATATTTTCCTTGGAACAAATCTCTTTGGTTATATCCCCATATTTCTTTATGTTTTCATTAGTATAGCTAACATCTTTATCCCAAGAAACAGGGCGTGTTTTCTTCTCATCCACAAAAACATGCCCAACAAAGAAGATCTTGTTTGTGATCTTCCTTGCCTCAAAGATTAATCTTCTTATATTTCTTTCAAAATCTTTAGGAGAAATCCACTCTGCATTTCTTTTTGAAGAAAGGATAGCAGAATCATTTGCTCCAACCTGAAAAATAACCATGGGATCTTTATCAAAAATTCTTATTTTAGCTTCTGGTTCAAACCTCTCAATTAGATGCTTTGAGGTATCTCCAGGAACTCCAAGATTATATACAAAATGTTGTTCTGGATATTTCTCATCAATAAACCTTCTTAGTCTTGCAACCCAGCCACCTTCTTTATCCCATGCACCATATGTTAAACTATCTCCAAAAACTAAGATTTCCATTTTATTTTTTATCTTTTATTTCTCCACCTTGAACATTTTTCCGTGTCCAGGAATAATATAATCCGCAATTGCAAGAATTTTCTTCCTACTATCTTTTAGATCTTTTTCATTTTTCATGTAGGGGTCTTCATGATTCATCAAGCTTTTTTCATCTGTTTTTTGTTCTTCTTCATCGGCCCACCAAAAAACATCCCCAACAATTGCTACTTTTCCAAGATCATTACTGTTAACAAGCAAAGAACAATGAAATTGATCGTGCCCTGGTGTTTTTATTATGTCTATATTTGTTCCTGGAATCTTTCCTTCATGATCTTTTATCTCTCCTTTAAACGTATAAGTGGTTGTATTGTCAATCACAACTGCATTCTCAAATATTCCAGTTAATAAAGAATGATCTAAATGATAGTGTGTTAAAACAACATAATTAATTTTTTCAGGAGATAGTTTTTCTTTCTTCAAAGCTTCAAGTAAAATCTTTCGATTCATTCCAGGATCAACAATTATGTTCAACTTTCCTTCTTTAATTAAAGTCGTAGTTGAAGAAGCAAGTTCAACTCCTTCTTGTTCCCCTTCTCCAGGTCTTGCATATCCTTGAATTAATATCTTGATTTCAGCCATTTTACTTTTATCTTCCTCCTCCACCGCCTCCGCCAGCTCCTCCACCACCTGCTCCACCCATTCCACCCCCACTAACACCTGCACTTGCAAAGCCACTAGAGATAGATGATGAAACATGAGGCATTGAAGAGTAAGCATCATACTCTGCTCCTTTTATAATTCCCCAATATTTAAATCTTTTAATAACGACAGCACTAACCCCTAAAGCAGTAGCATACACTAGATATTTTTCCCATAATACAACTGCTTTAGGGGGAGAATCTCTCATTGAAGGAAATTCTTTTAAATATCTCTTAAAAGAATCCCATTTTTGATATTCTTGATAATATTTTTTCTTATATCTGGAAAGAATTGTTGTATTATTTGCTATTAATGAAGCAATGAGAATATAGGAAAGGAGCAGTACATATAAAAGAAAACTAGAAAAGTTTAAGAATATTATTGAAAGGAATACAAAAAAGAAGATAGATACAACAAATATCTTCGCTCCTTTCTTTTCAATATAATCCCTGCTCTTTTTTTCAACTTTTTTTGTTAATAGTCTAAAATCATTAGACACTCTCGATTTTTCTGTAAATCCTAAAGACTTAGAAGACTTCTTTATGTCAAAAAATCCATCTGAATCAATATATTTCTTATTTCCCAAGTCTCTTATCTTTTCTAATAGATTAATGAATTTCAATTCAACATCATCTAACCCGGTTTTGTGCTTAATTTTAATGTATATCTCTTTGTCAACCTCTTTTATGTCAATAATTTTCCTTCTATAAAAATCAGTAATTATTGTTGGCACAAAATTCTTTCCAAGCTCTCCAAAAGGAGCTCTGAAAAATGCAACAATTTCCCAGGCCTTTCTTTCTTGGGGATAGAAACTTAACGTTTCAGGCAAATCAACATAACTTATCTCTTTTCCAAGTTTTCTCCACAATAAATAGAATAAAACAGGAGGAATCAGGAATAATAGGATGATTAGGACATCTCTAAAAAAAAACTTTGAAGAATCATCAAATTCAAAATTGTTTATATGAATTACATTAAAAGAACTAATATTATTCTCGTAAGGAATATAAGCAATAACATATTCTTCAGGGAAAAATCTATTTTTTGTTATAACTCCTGAGCTAATAATAAAATTCTTATCTTTTTGAAGCAAAACATGCTTGTTTGGAGAGTATAAAACAAACTTTATGTAATGTCTGCCATCAATTTCAAAGAGATTTTGCGGTGTTATCTTATATTTAGCACCAATCCAATAATCTTGGTTCCCTTTAAATCCAAGATAATCTCCAAAACCGCAGCCATATTCATTGTTTTCAGTATATGCTAGACTTCCAGTCAGGGTTCCTTCTGGATATTCTTTGGGAAAAACATAGATCTTTCCATAATCATCTCGAAAATAAGGCATTCCTTCTAAACAACTAACTGAACTAATCAAAATTTCAGCATCTGGTTGGATGCCGTCTCTTCTAGCTTTACTAATAAAAGTTCTATATAGGGTGCGGTAATCCCCGTCTGTGTGATAATATAATCTTTCTTCAACAAAGTTGCTATTTATCGTAACTTCTGCTTTGTTAAAGTTAAAAGGAATTGAAAAAAAGAAAATATATCCCATGCTTATAATCCCAATCAATAACAAAACAATAAACCAAATAAGTACTGCTTTTTCTTCACGCATATTCCCCTCAAATATTGAATTCTATACCTTAAATATGAATTTATCAATCTGTTTCTTTGCTAATTCACGGTTCTTTTGATGTTCTTTCAAAAAGGCATTAATCTTTTCAACAAGATAAGCTTTAAGCTCCCCGCTCAGCATCTTGCCTGATTTATAATCATCATGAATTTTCTTGATTTTTTTATCATCTGGTTCAAAAAAGAAATATAACCATTGATATGCTACATCAATATCAGGATTTCCGCCTTTCTTTCTATGTTCTTCTATTGTTGATTGTCCTCCTGAAAAAGCATGTTTCATTATTTTCTTCTTTACTTGTTCTGGGGTGTCTGTTGTCCATATTGTTGAATCAGAATCACTGGTTGACATCTTTCCCCCATACAACTTAAGGCCAGAAAGAAACTTTGAATGGATTATTGCCGGTTTGTAATAACCTAACTTAGGCAAAATATCTCTTGTAATCCTGAAATGCGGGTCTTGATCTACTCCTAGAGGGATTAAACAAGGAATATTTTTCTTCGCTAAAACAGATGGAAGAAAAGCAGGCACTGTTTGCATGCTTGTATAGAAGATGCTGCCTATGTTTGTATCATTTGTAAATCCAAAAACAGCCTTGACAGTGGAAAAGGTAATCTTCTTTGCAACTTTGATTGCTTCTGGATAAAGCAAACCAGCATGTTTTGTATCAAGAATGAAATGTGTCTTCTTAGGATTAAAACCTAGAGCAATTACATCAAGCATGTTCTCATATGTGTACTTTTGAACTTCTTCGTAACTCAAGTTCTGTTTAAACATGAATTTTTCATCATCTGGAAATTGAAACCATAATTCGCATCCAAACTTGTCTTGCAGCCATTTGGTAAAAACCCAGGGAACGAGGTGTCCTATATGAGTTTCTCCAGAAGGGGCTCGACCAGTGTAAAGAAAGAATTTATTTCCTTTTTCATATTCATTTAACAACCAATCCATGTCTCTATGGGCAAAAAAAACTCCTCTGTTCAACATAAAATGCAATTCTTTAGTGTGTTTCTTTATTCTGTCAAGAAGTTGCTTGTTTATAGGATTAATTCCAAATTCTTTCATAAGTCGTTCATATTCAGCATCATCCAACACACCCTTTACTTCATAAGGCGTGACCTCAAAACTTTTTTCTTTCTTCTCTTTTTCCATGTTTTTACCAAGAAGAAAGATTTTATAAAGGTTTCTTGATTAATTCGTTTTTAAGATAAAATAAAAGAAAATGAAACATAATCTTAGGATAACCATTATAATCGTCGTGATGTTCATAATCTCCCAATTAATAGGGCTGGCGATTGTGGCTTCTTATGATCAATTCTTTGGGGCTACACACAATAAAATAGTTCAGCAAGCAAAAGATCAAAATATAACTTTAGCAGAGCCGAACATAAGCGTAACAAAAGAGCTTTTGCCTCCTCCAGTTGAAATCCAGAAACCACAAAGTTTTTCAGATGCGTTGAGAAATTTTGGAGATATCTCGTCGTTAATAATCAGCGCGCTCATAGCCTTTGCTATTGGAGCACTAATTTTCTTCTTGCTCTTAAAATTTGGAGTGATTAAAATTGTAAAATGGTGGTTTACAATTGTCATTTTAATCTGTTTGACAATAGCTTCGACTCTAATTTTATATCCTATCCTTGGAAACACGCTTGTCAACATTCTAGGAGCAAAATTTTCACTTGCAGAAATAATTGCGGTTCCTTTATCGCTTGTCCTTGTTTTTTATAAACTTATAAAAAAGAATCTTATTGTTCACAACATCACTGAATTATTTGTCTATCCCGGCCTTGCTATCCTTCTTATTCCAATGTTTAAAGAAGTTATATTAGCAACAACTTTGCTTCTCGCAATATCAATCTATGATATTGTGGCAGTTTGGAGAAGCAGTTATATGGTTAATCTTGCTAAATTCCAGATGGAAAAACTTCAAATCTTCGGAGGATTTTTCGTTCCGTATGTGAACAAAAAGGACAGGGCACAAATAAGATTGATTAGAGCGAAAATTAAAGCAAAAAAAGTAAAATCTAGCAGCTCAGAAGTAAGAAATGCAGCATCAAAAATAAAAGTTGCTGCTTTAGGTGGAGGAGACGTCGCATTCCCGATGATATTTCTTGGATCTGTTTTCTTGACATTTGGTTTAGTGGCATATTTCATAACACTTATAACAATCTCTCTCGCTCTTTTGCTTTTGTTATTATTTTCAAAGAAAGATACTGCTTATCCGGCAATGCCCTACTTGACAGCTGGCAGCCTTCTTGGATTATTCATTGTATTGTTCTTTTTGATCTAAACATGCGGAAAGTGTCCCAATGTAGAAATATTTATAAATGCAAAGAAACTTAATTTTATATGAACAAAAAAAAGTGGAGTAAACAATTATTAATTGATGAAATACAGAGAATTTCTAAAGAATTGAATAGAAGACCTTCCAAGAGAGAATGCCCGCATATTTATGCAACTACAAGAAAATACTTTGGAACTTGGAATAATACTTTGAAGACTGCCGGATTTGAAATAAAAATATTACAAAAACCAAGAATCCCAGAAAAATTAAATTCAGAATTGTCTTATTTTATTGGATTACTAATAACCGACGGCCATATAGTTATCGAAAAGTTTGGCAGCGCAAAAGTGATGTTATTTACAAGCTACCCTGAAGAAAAAGAAGTTATTTTAAAATTGATTCGTCATCTCTTTGGTTATAATGCATCTATTAGAGTTAAGAAATACGGATTTAATAAAAAACCAAACAATGAGATTTATATTTCATCTAAAAATCTTGCTAATTATTTTGTAAATCTAGGGATTCCTTCTGGAGCAAAATCTCTTATTGTTCGGGTTCCGAGGGTTTTTTTTAACGGGAACAAAATGAATATTTACTCTTTTATTAGGGGGGTAATAGACGGAGATGGATGGATCACTGCCGAACATAAACAAGTGGGAATTTCTTCTGGATCAGTGGGTTTTTTGAATGATATAAAGGTTCTACTTTCCCGATTAACAATCTCATCTGGTCAAGTAAGACTAACAAAAAGCTCAAACGCAAAAGTATTGAGTATGTATGGGACAGAAAATCTTAGAAAACTAAAAGACCTTTTATACCTTGATGCAGAATACTTCTATCCAAGAAAAAAAAAGAGCTGGAAAAATATTTAAATGGTAAAAGGTTGAAATTCAAGTCCCCCGTGTAGCTCAACTTTCAGGAAAATAACGTCGGAAAGAGCAGTGGTGGAGCGCTCGGCTGTAGACCTATGCTAAAAAGCACGGAGAATCAGCAGGTGTTCACTTAACATCTCGCGTTCTTTGCAGAACCCGGGAGGTCGGCGGTTCGACCCCGCCCACGGGGATTCCTATTCATGAAAAAAATTAATAAATCGGACTTAGAAACCTTAAAGGGAATAAAAAAGGCCTGGAAGGAGATTGATTCTGGAAAAGGCAAAGTACTAAGTGCTGAAGAATTTTTAAAAGAAATTAAGAAATGGTAAATTTCATTTCAATAGTCACGACGTTGTTAAAAGAAAATTGCTGGATAATCTATTCTAAGTGACTCGACAAAAGGTTTATAAAGCAAAAGCAATTTGAATTAAATAAAAACATAGGTGATTTGAAAATTCTCGAAAATGACTGATGACGATATTAAAAAATATATGAAAAAGACTGGGACAACCACTCTTGGAGTTGTTTGCAAAGACGGAGTCATCCTTGCAACTGATAAAAGAATGACTCTTGGCGGCGGCGGAATGCCTTTATTCGTTGCTCATAAAAAAGCAGATAAAGTATTCTTATTAAACGATAGAATCGGAGTAACAACTGCAGGAAATGTTTCTGATATTCAATATACCTTAAAACTAACAAAATCAGAACTTAAGATTAAGAAATTAAGAACAAAAATGGATCCAAGTGTAAAAGAAACAGCTAATCTTTTTGGGATGCTTGCTTATGAAGCAATAAGAAGATTCAGCCCAATTATTGCTATAACAGGATTTATAATCGGCGGAATGGATGATAAAGGATCGGGTTTATATCAAATTGATCCAGATGGCTCGGTTATAGAACATAAGAATTATGTAGCAGATGGTTCTGGAATGATTATCGCATATGGTGTTCTGGAAGATTCTTGGAAAGAAAATATGAGCATAGACGAAGGAACAAAGATAGCAATAAGAGCAGTTAGTGCTGCGATGCAGAGAGATACAGGATCTGGTGAAGGCATAGATGTTGTTGTAATAGATAAGAACGGAGCAAGAAAAGTTGTTGAACAGGAAGTCAGACACATGCTATTCCCAAAAAAAAAGTAACAACAAGATTCTAGAAAGTTGATTAGAAGTAAAAAAGATTGAGACAAGAAACTTTATTTCATAAAGATTCATTTCGATGATAAGAGATGATTTCAAAGAAGTATAAATTAAAAATAATTTCGATAAAGCAATAACATAATTTTAAATAGAAAATGTCAGATATTTTAAAAATAATTCTAGAAGATCTCCCAAAAGGAGCTATTGAGAATGCGCACTTTGAAGGTGCAAATATAGTTATTTACACAAAAGACAGGAAGTTCTTTCAAGAAGGAGAGACCAAAGTCAGAGAGATTGTCAATAAAATCAAGAAAAGAATAGAACTGAGGGCTTCTGAAGAAATTCTTTTAGCACAAGAAGAAGCTGAAAAAATAATAAGAAGCCTTGTGCCAAAAGAAGCAGATATTCAAGATGTTCTTTTTGATGATAACAGAAGTATAGTCGTGATTGAAGCGAAAAGACCAGGAATAGCAATAGGTCATGGCGGAGAAGTGTTAAGGGCAATTAAAGAACAAACATTCTGGATCCCGCAAACAATGAGAAGCCCTGCTATCCAGAGCAAGATAACAGATGCTATCAGAAGAACATTGTTTGCAAAAGAAGTTTATAGAAAAAAGTTCCTCAATTCAATAGGAAGAAGGATATACAAAGAATGGAATCCAGACAAAAAAGAAGAATGGGTTAGAATCTCTGTTTTAGGAGCAGGAAGACAAGTTGGAAGATCTTGTTTTTTATTGCAGACACCAGAATCAAAAATATTATTAGACTGTGGAATTGATATGGCTGCAACAGGCCCTGATAAATTTCCTTATTTGAATGCTCCTGAATTTGACATCAAGAATTTAGATGCAGTAATTCTTACACATGCTCACTTAGATCATTGTTTGCCACCAGATTCTTTGGTTTTAACAGAACAAGGATATAAAAAAATAGATGATATCAATGTTGGTGAAAATATTGTTTCATTAAACTGGCAAAATGGCAGATATATTCATTCTAAATGTACTGAAAAGACAAAAACTACAGGGCATAAAAAAGTATTAACTTTAAAGACCACATACTCTCAACTAGAATCTTCACCAAATCATAGATTTTTTGTTTTCGAGGGACTCAAATTAAAAGAATTAGAAGCGTCTCAATTAAACAAAGGAATGCTTATTCCTTCTAATCTATTCTTTAAACCAAAATTGCAGAAAAAATCAACAGTTTTATGCACGAATGTTGAATATGATAAAAGAAGAAAAGATAATGTCGTACTTCCAGAGACTCTGTCTCAAGAATTAGCGGAATTTGTTGCATATTATATGGGGGATGGACACAAGTCTTCTGATTTTTCTTTGAGATTAACAGATTCTTCTGTTCAATTACTGGAACATCATAAACAGATAGTTAAGAATGTATTCAATCACGAAGCAATCATTCGGCATCATCCTGACAAGACAAAAAATGCTTTTGTACTAGAAATAAATAATGTTAAGATAATAAGATTCTTAGAGAAAAATTTTCCAGAGGCTTTTTTAAAGACAAGAGAAATCTGCGTTCCAGAAAATGTAAAAAACGCTTCTTCAGACGTAAGGAGAGCGTTTATCAGAGGATTTGGAGATGCTGATGGAACTGTGACAAGGATAGTCAAAATATGTTCTTTTAGCAAAAAGATGCTTGAAGACTTGCAGCATCTTTTTTCTTTAGAGGGAATCGCTTCTAATATCAAGAGAGACAACACTATTTGTCTAAATGCAAAGTCTAGCATATATAAATTTTTTAAGGATATTGGATTTTCGTCTATTTCAAAACAAAAAAAATTAAATGGATTATCAAAAGAATCAAACTTTGATAAACAAGACTTACTTCCAATCACCCCAGAAGATTTTAGAAATATTTTGAAGCAAGGGGGGATGTTTGGAAGAGTGCACAATAGTCCAAAGTTATCCAAAATTCTTCCAATTGGCTTATTAGATTTCTTTAGAAGAAAAGGGGGATATGTCACAAGAAAAACAGTTATTAGTTTATCAAATTTACTAAAACAAAGGCTTACAGTTTTAAATTCTAACAGGGAAAATGCAAATTTTTATGCTTTAAGACAGCTGTTAAGCATAACTAGGTCAGAAACTTGCTTATCAACTGGTCTAAAAATGTATCAAATCCAGAATATAGAAGACAAAAGAACTCTTTCGACAGAGTACGCGGGTCTTCTTTCATCTTTTATCAAAGAAAAGCTTTCTATGATAATCTGCCAAACAGAACAAAATATAATGATTCTTCAAAATTTGTTGTCATTAAATGTAGTTTGGGAAAGGATTATAGACATTGAAGAAAAAGAAAACCCCCATCCCTATTTAGTGGACATAGAAGTAGAAAACCATAATTTTATTGCTGGGAATATTATTGTTCATAATTCCGGATTTCTGCCGTACCTGTATAAATTAGGTTTCCGAGGACCTTGCTATATGACAACTCCGACTAGAGATATTGCAGCTCTCCTTGCTTTAGATTTTATAGGAGTCAGCTACAAAAAAGCAACAACTCCATTGTTCAAAGTAGCAGACATCAAAACAATGGTCAAACATGCTATTGATTTGAATTACAATGAAGTCACAGACATCACTCCAGATGTAAGACTGACATTATACAACGCAGGACATTGTCTTGGAAGTGCTATGATTCATCTTAACATTGGGAATGGATTACATAATTTGCTTTACACTGGAGATTTTAAATTCATAAAAACAAGAACGCTTGATTCAGCTGCGTTCAAATTTCCAAGATTAGAGACCTTGATTATAGAAAGCACATACGGCGGGAGAGATAATATATTCCCAACAAGAAAAGAATCAGAAGATTTATTCTTAGAGAATATAAAGAAAACAATAGACAATAAAGGAAAAGTTTTAGTCCCAATACTAGGAGTAGGAAGGGCGCAGGAAATAATGTTGATTGTTGAAAACGCATTTAGAGAAGGAAATCTTCCAAATGTTCCAGTGTATGTTGATGGTCTAGTCTGGGATGTAACTGCGATCCATACAGCATATCCTGAATCTCTTGCACCAACAATAAGAAACAGAATTTTCCAGGATGAAAATCCATTTGATGTTAACTTTTTCCATAGAGTTGGTTCACCACAAGAACGACAAAAAGTTTTAGAGGGCGGGCCTTGTCTCATATTAGCAACGTCTGGCATGCTTGTTGGAGGAGCAAGTGTCGAGTATTTCAAAAATCTTGCAGACAGCAAGAGAAATGCAATAATCTTTGTTTCTTACCTTGGCCCTGGATCAACAGGAAGACAAGTTCAAGAAGGCGCAAAAGAAGTAAGATTTGAAGACAGCAACGAGTCAATCCCGGTTAATCTAAATGTGTTCACAATAGAAGGGATGTCAGGACATGCGAGCAGGGCAGAGCTTATTAATTTCATCAACACAATCAGTCCAATACCAAGAAGAGTCATAGTCAATCACGGAGAACAATCAAGATGTTTAGATTTAGCTTCTTCTATCTACAAGTTGAATAAAATTGAGACAATTGTTCCTAGAAATCTTGAAGCGATTAGATTGAAATAATTAAAAATATGCTTTTTTTGAACAATAAATGTTTCTAATGCTTTGCCAATTCTTTAAACAAAACTTCATCTTCTTTTAAAACAATCTCTTTAGCAATTCTCACAAGTTCTAAAATCTTTTTGTCACCTTTAGAAATTTCATAGACAACTTTTTTAGTTATTTTAATGTCTCCCATTTTCTTCATCTCCTAGCGTGATATTTACAAATGTTTTATTTAAATAATTTTCTACATCTTTTTCTTCAATAATTTCGCACTGGTTATCCAACCATCTTTTAATTTCTTCAAAATTTATTTTGGTATCAAACTTAGCAACCTCTAAAATAAAATTTGTTGCTTCTCTATACTGAATTTTTAAATGACATTTGTTAATTAACATAAAAATTTTAGCGATAGCATAAGCTGTTCTTTTGTTACCATCTATAAAATAGTGCCTTTTTGCAAATTCATCAAGTGCGAAAGCCCCGATACTTGTCGGTCTTCTTTGATTTCTGTATTGGTGATTTAACAATTTATATGTTGAATTATATATCCCCCCATCATCTCTAATTCCCCTTTCTCCTCCACTTAATTCAATTATCTTGTTATGTATGCCAACTATCATATCTTTCATTTTTAGTACAATCCCTTTTGATACTCTCTTTCTAGGTCTATTCCAGTAAGGACTTCTACATCTTGGACAAGATTTGGGATTAGGCGATTTTCTTTTTTTCCAAGTGTGGTAACACCTAAAACAGAACAGTGTATTGTTATTATTAGGCATATATTGTTATATATGACAATATATTTAAACCTTTCTATTTTGTAAAATATATGGTTATATATAACCACATAGTAGCGATTAGGGCATTGAAGGGTTTAAAGTTTATTTGTAAAAATCATTTTTATAATAGAGTAATGTCTAGAGTAAGAATTTGAGATGATTAAGGAGTCAATCTATCTCTATCGCGAGGAAACATTGTTGCTTCTTTGACATTGTTTAGACCGCAGATAACTTGAGTTAATCTTTCTAAACCAATGGACCAGCCAGAATGATTCGGGGCCCCGTATCGAAAGCTGTCAATATAACCTTTGAAGTTCTTTGGGTCAAGTTTCTTAGCTTTTATCCTTTTTGTCAATAATTCTGGAAGATGAATTCTTTGTCCGCCACTTGAGATTTCTATGCCACCATATAATGAATCAAAACCACAACTTTCTTTTTCATCTGGATTTTCATTTTTGGGCATTATATAAAATGGCTTGATTGAAGTTGGCCAAGAGTGTGTGAAAATAATTGAATCAGGGTACATATCACCTAAGACTTTTTCTTGTTCTGGAGTAAAATCCTCTCCTACTTTCCCTCCTGCTTTTTTAATTGCATCTTCATAATGCAGATAAACTGCTTTAGGAACTTTCAGTTTCACATTAAGAATTTTTAATTCTTCTGAACATTTTTCTAAAACTTTTTTTACTATATACTGAACAACAAGTTCTTGTTCTTTCATAATTTGTTCCTGATTCATAAAAGCAACCTCGATATCCATCTGCCTGATTTCATTAATGTGTCTTGTTGTGTTATGTTTTTCAGCTCTCCAAATAGGCGTTATTGTAAATGTTTTTTCTATTGAACAAGCCAGCATCTGTTTGTATAACTGGGGAGATTGAGCAAGGTATGCTTTCTTTTCAAAGTATTGTACTGGAAAAAGCTCTGTTCCCCCCTCACTTGCAGCTGAAATTATACAAGGGGGCTGAATTTCCATATATCCTTTGTTATAAAAGAATTCTCTAAAAGAATTAGCTATTTCTGTTTGTATCCTAAAAATCGCCTGTGTTCTCTTTGTATGAAAATCTAAAAACCGATAATCTAGCCTTTTAGCAAACCCTGTCTCTATGTCTTTATCATGAATGTTTATAGGCAGTTTTTCTGCTTTGCTGATTATTTCAAAGTCTTTTATCTCAACTTCGATTTCCTTCTGAGATACTTCTGGGCTCTTGACTTGGGCAGGTTTTGCTTCTCCTTTTATTGATATGACACTCTCAACACTCAAATCAGAGAACTTTTTCATCAGTTTCTCATCTTTGAGGATGCATTGAACAACACCAGTCATATCTCTTAATAGAATAAACTTTATCTTTGCGAGATCTCGAATTTCATGAATCCAGCCTTCAATGAAGACAGGGCCCTTTTTTATCTCTTGGATATAGGTTCTTTCACTTTCTTTTGTCATAATTGTCTATTATCCTGGTATTTTTAAGTTTAATTGTTATTAATTTTAATTAAGTTTAAACCTCTAAAGCATTATGCATCATCTTTTTTAGACGTTCTTGTTCAGTGTAAATCCATTGAACTCCTCCTGGGCCATAAATTATCTTTCCAGATTGGAATAAATACATAAGAATTATCTTTAGTGTAGAGTGCATTATTTGTTTTGGCAATTTTTTCTTTAAATCAGATACTTTCATAGAAATGTCTCTATTTTTCTCAAGAATCTTCTCTACCATCAAAATAGTGTTCAGAGTAGGCCAATGTTCAACGTTCTCTTTGTGTTTTGATGTTCGCATTTTATCACTAATTGTCTGATGTACGATTTAGATATAAGTATATACCTAAAAGTTAGATGTTTATATACGTTTTGGTGTGATAAACTCCCAAATTTACAAAAAACTGTTAAAAAGAATGGATCTTGGTGTGTAAATTGTTTAATAAAAACGTTAGGAGGTTGATAATAAACGATTTTTTCAGGATAACCGCTTTGGTTTTCATCTGAAAAATCATTTAGAGAGCCCCTTTATATCATTTTTTTCACTCAATTATGTGTTTTTAATCACCAAAAATCTCCCCAATTTTGTCCATATAATGCCCTTTTTTTCTTTTCTTTGTCTTTAGGTTTTAAACGATTTTAACAATATGTTTTTAAACCTTTTTTCCCTCTATTTTTCATGAAAAAAAAGGGAGCAATCTACTTAGTCTTATTTATAATAATTTTACTTGATTTGAAATAGAAAAAATCCTAAAAAAAGAGGAAAAATGGAAGATAAAGAATTGAATTTTATATTGAAACAAGGAGAAGGGCAATTTGCAGAGTTTAAAGAATCTTTTTCATCTGACATTTCAAGAGATATCTGTGCTTTTGCAAATTCAGAGGGCGGAAGGATATTTTTTGGAATTACAGATAAAAGAGAAATTAAAGGAATTGAAATAACGAACAAGATAAAATCTGAAATTCAGGATATTGCAAGAAACTGTGACCCAACTATAAAGATAAAAATTGAGCAATTTGATAATCTTCTAATTGTTGATGTTGAAGAAGGCGATAACAAGCCTTATTCTTGTTCTCAGGGATTTTATTTGAGAAATGGTTCAAGTTCTCAAAAACTATCTAGAGATGAAATTTTTGATTTTTCAATACAAGAAGGGAAGATAAAATTTGATGAGCAGATAAATAATGATTTTGATTTCAAAAAAGATTTTGATGAAAGCAAGTTAGACCAATATCTTAAACTTGCTGATTTAACTAAAAACATACCTACAGAAGACATTTTAGTGACTCTAAAAGTTGCTAAGTTAATCAAAAATGAATTGAAATTTAATAATGCAGGTGTTTTATTTTTTTCAAAAAATCCCAGCAAATTTTTTATTAGTTCCAAGGTTGTTTGTGTTAATTATAGAACTAATGAAAAAGTAGATATCTTAGACAAGAAAATTTTTGATAATGGAATAATTAACAATATCCAAGACATTATATCCTATATTAAAAAGCATATTGATGTAAGGTATGTGATTAAGACTGCTAAAAGAAAAGAGATTCCCCAATTTCCAGAAGAAGCATATAGGGAATCAATTGTCAATGCGGTTATGCATAGAGATTATGTTGATAAATCAGGAGATGTTTTAGTTGAAATTTTTAAGAACAAAATTATTGCTTCAAATCCAGGGGGATTGGTCAAGTGGCTTAAACCAGAAGATTTTGGAAAGTATAGTAGAGCCAGAAATCAGTTGGTTGCAGAACTTTTATCTAAAACAGAATATGTTGAAAAAGTTGGTTCTGGGATAAATAGAATTAGAAGTTCCATGAAGGATGAAAATTTGCCAGCGCCCGTGTTTGAGTATAATTCCTCTTTTTCTACTACCTTATTTGATGAAACTAAAGGCAAAGGTGAAAAGAATGTCCCTGAAAAAAGAATGATAGAAACTACCCAGAAAACTGTGGAGAAAACTGTGGAGAAAACTGTGGAGAAAATCTTGCAATTAATAGAAGAAAATCCAAAAATAACTCAAGAAGAATTAGCTAAAAAAACAGGACTAACTAGGAGAGGAATAGAGTGGAATATCAATAAACTTAAGGAAGATAAAAAGATAAAAAGAATCGGTCCTGATAAAGGTGGCTATTGGAAAATTATAATTAAATAAAATAAAAAATAAAAAACAATAAAAAGATAAGATAACAAAAGAAGCAAGATGAATAAACTAGAAAAAAGAAGGCAATGATAAAAATAGAAAAGTATTTAAATTATACTTTGCATATTATTAAACAACATGCAAACCATAGTTTGCGTATTATCAGTATACAAAAATGATAGAAAAACATAATTTCCATTGGCGAGAAGGTTTTTTTTATGATTTTCCAAAGAAAAGAAATCTTTTGAATGATCTGATTAATGAAATAAAAACCAAGCAAATTATTTCGTTGATTGGATTAAGAAGAACTGGAAAGACCACGATTCTGAAACAGCTAATAGACCACTTGATAAAATCAGAGAAAATTAAAAGGGAGCATATCCTTTTTTATTCTTTTGATGAAGAACAGCCAAAAATAGAAGAGATAATACATGAGTATGAAACAAAACTTGGCAAAGAAGTTTTAAAAATCAAAGACAAGATATACGTCTTCTTGGATGAAATCCAAAAACTGGAAAATTGGCAAAATCAAATTAAATATTATTATGACAACTATGCAAATATAAAATTTTTCATTTCTGGTTCTGCGTCTTTATTTATCAAAAAGCATACTCTCGAATCATTAGCGGGGAGGATTTATGAATTTACTTTAAAGCCACTAAGTTTTAGAGAGTTTTTAATATTCAAAGACAAAGAAGAGATGATAAAAAAACCTGGACTGTTCCAAGAGTCGATAAAGAAAGAATTCTTAGCCTATCAAAAGAGGCAGTTCATCGAAACAATAAATGAAAGTGAAGAAAAAACCGGGCAGTATGTGAAAACAATGATTGAAAAAATTGTTTATCAAGATATTCCGAAGATCTTTCCTGTAGAAAATCAAGAACTGCTGTTAAAAATATTAAAAGTAATAGCATCAAATCCCGGGATGTTATCTGATTACGATTCCCTCTCTAACGAACTTGGCACGAACAGGGTTACACTATCTAACTATTTTTATTATCTAGAGGAATCTTTTTTAATCAAAAAAATCTATAACTTTTCAAAAAACAGATTAACCTCAGAAAAGAAAATGAAAAAGTTGTATCTGAACACAACCTCCTTTTTCCCTTTTTTAAATGATAATATAGACGAAGCAAAGTTGATTGAAAATCTTATTGTTATAACGAGCGGAGCCAAATTTTTTTGGAGAACACCCCAAAAGTATGAAGTGGATATTATCCTAGATAAAAATAATAAAATTTTGCCTATTGAAGCAAAATACAAAGAGCATGTAACCGGCAAAGACCTGAAAAATTTATTGAGATTTTGTGAAAAATTTAATGCTAAAGAAGCAGTTATAATCACTAAGAACAAGGATGAGAAAAAAGAATTTAAAAAGAATGAAGGAAAAATCACAATTAAATTTATTCCAGCGTGGAAATTTTGCTTGGGGATATAAAGAAAACTAAAAAAACCAGAAAAAAAGAGGGAAGATGAATTACAAAAAAGAGAAAAAAGGTGAACTGAAAAGAGCACTAATAATCCTTGTTTTTGTGGTTTTGCTTACTTTACTTTTTGTAAGCGCAAGCAGATTAGGGTTAACAGGGTTCAGTGTTCTTGAAAAAAGCTGTTTAATAAATGGGGATTGTGATGATAGTAATGATACAACCACTGATTTGTGTGCAGATGGAGTTTGTCATTATCAATTTAACATTTCTCAGAACCCGATTTATGAAGATATTGTGAATCTAGAACTAAACAATTCTAATTTGTACACTTGGAAGCCTGAAAATTATGGGCAGTTGATCAATGCAAAGATTTCTGGAAAATTACTATTAAATAAAAAAGACTCTGAAAAAGGTTCTGTAAAAGTATATCTTGGAGATAAGCTTCTTTTAGACAGCTCCAAACTTGAAAAAAATATTTCATTAAGCGGGGCTTCATCAACTTCATCAAGCAACTCATTGATAACTGGATTGGCTGTGGGAGGACAGTCAGGCAATGAAAACACAGAAACAACAAGCTCAGTTGAGAACACAGGAAATGAAGCAAATTCTGGACAAGGAGATATTGAAGGAGAGACAAGTGAAGGAGATGCTTCTGCTCCAGAAATCTCAACTTCAGAAGACACAACACAGCCTTTGCCAGAACCAATTCCTGAAGAAAATACTACAG
The DNA here is from genome assembly GCA_026395795.1 of Candidatus Pacearchaeota archaeon. Taxonomy (GTDB): domain Archaea; phylum Nanobdellota; class Nanobdellia; order Pacearchaeales; family UBA284; genus JAPLYB01. The sequence goes on along the minus strand of JAPLYB010000041.1, from coordinate 42,973 downwards.
AGCCAACTCAAGAGCCTAGTCCAGAAGAAAATGTAACTTCAGAGAATACAACAGAATCTTCTTCAGGAGAAAATACAACAAACATAACTCAAGAGGATATAATTCAAGAGAATATAACACAGGAGAACACAACCCAGGAGAATGTTAGTGAAGAAAACGCGAGCCAAGAAAATCTAACTACTTATGAAATAGACTTTTCAGAGATTTGTACTGATACTTGCGATTTAGAAGAATTAAATTTAACAAATGAAAGCTATGAGCTAAGGTTTGAGCTGGATAATGCAACTATCTTTATTGATTCTATAACTTATGAGATAAAAGAAATAGAAAATATTTCAGAAGAAAATCAAACAAATTCAACTTGTTTAACAAATGAAGATTGCAATGATGACAATGAAAGTACAAATGATTTTTGCGTGAATAATGCTTGTATTTTTATGAGTATTAAATGGGAAAGCCCAAAAAATAAAGATATTTTTGATAAAGGATTTGAACATGAATTGCAGGTAAGCTGCAATAATTCAATAGCTGTTCCTTTAACTTTAGAATGCAAAATTTATAATCCAAATTCAGAAATCATGCAGCAGTTAACTAAACAATTCACCAATGATTCGAGTTTTATAGATTATATAAACACAAGCTCATGGTTAGAGGGCGATTATTATGAAAATTGCGTTATTAAAAATTAAAAACAAAACAAAATGATTGAAAAATTATTTACATCCAAAATAAGAGTAAAAGTTTTAGAATACTTGTTCTTTAGAAATAAAGAAACGCATATAAGAGAAATTTCGAGAGATTTAAAATTATCGTCTGGTGCAGTTAAAAGAGAGATTGATAATCTTGCTTTATTAGGAATCATTGAAATAAAAAAGAACAGGATAATCTTAAACAAAAATTGCAACTTTTTAAAAGACTTAAAAAATATTTTTGTTAAAACCGATTTTATTGTTTATCCTCTAACAAAATTACTAGTCAATAAACACATTGAATACGCCTTTATTTTTGGCAGTTTTGCTTCAGGAGATTACAAAGAAGAAAGTGATATCGATTTAATGATGGTTGGAAATATGGACCTGTTTGATTTAACAAAACTATTAAGACCACTTGAAGATAAAATAAAAAGGGAGATTAATCCTGTTGCTTGGAAGTTAAAAGATTTAATTGGAAAAAAGAATACGGGATTTGTAAAAGATATCTTTGCTAAAAAAATAATTATGCTTAAAGGAGATGAAAATGAACTTCGAAAGATTGTTAAATGAAGGAAAAATAGAGAAGGTCAAGAAAACAGATTTTTCTTCAGAATCTGCTGAGAAAAGTCTCGTATTTGCTAGAAGGGGGTTTGAAACTGAGAATTATGATGAAATTATGTCTGTAATCTATAATGGAATATTCAAGATTACCAATAGATTAATGAATTTTTTAGGTTACAGGGCTATTGGAAGGGAGCATCATAAAAATACATTTGAATTTTTAAGAGAAATTGGCATCGATCAGGATTTAGTGCAATATTTTGATAATATCAGAAAAAAGAGAAACGATTTTGTTTATAGGGATATGGAAAGCATAACTAGAGAAGAGGCAGAAAAAATGATAATTTACGCAGAAGAGTTTGTTAAGAAAATTATAAATTTTGTAAAAAAGAGCAAGGATGAATGTTCTAAAAAATAGAACATTTGTTCTAAAAAATAGAACAGAATGGATAAACCACAAGTTAAACAATAAAAGAGAAAAATGAATAATTATAAAAGAGGCGAATTAAAAAGAGTATTATTCTTGATTGTGCTAGTTGCGCTTTCAACTATTTTCATAGCATCAGCATTAAATATAACAGGCAATGCAATAAAAGACACAAACAATATAATCTGGAATGAATCAAGAACTTTTGAAATAAGCCATAATTTGACAGTTGAATGTTTAAATGATTCAGATTGTTTTGACAATAATTTATCAACAATTGATTTATGTTTAAATAATGTCTGTGTTTATCAAGAAAATCAAACAAATGAAACTGAGAATCTTTCTTCAGTTGTGCCTTTGGGAGATATTCCTAATCAGACCCTTTTAATGAATTCCAGTCTTGTTTTAGATTTAGATGAATTTTTTTCAGGTGAAAATCTTTCTTTTAATTTCTCTGTTCTTGAAAATGAAGGGCTTGTTGAATTGTCTATTGAGAATAATTCTTTGATAATTAATTCTTACAATGAAACGGGCGTGGAGAAAGTTTCTGTTTCTGCATCAGATGGAAATTCAACGCTAAAAAGCAATCCATTTTATATTAATGTTGTTGAAAATATTTCAAATTTCACAGAAGAAACAACTCAGATGCCTGCTGAGATAGGGAAACCAGTTGGTTGGCTAAAGAAAATAAAGATTCAGGGAAATCTTAATAATCTTCCCAAAGAGATTAGTGTCAAAATACCTCAAGAAGCCAATAACATCTCTATAAATTCAAGTTTTGAACCTGGTAATCAAGAGAGCAATGAGGATTTTACAATAGATGATAGCGACAATAAAGATAATGGCAATATAAAGAATGACACAAAAAAGGTTAAAATTAAAATTAAATCTAAAGATAATATCACAGCTATAAACTATAAAATCAAGTATGAAACTCCTGCTCCTCAAATACAAGAGCAGATTATCTCCAAATATATAAAAAGAGTTACAATAACTGGTTCAGACCAAGTTCACTATCAAAATGTTTTAGCTTATGTTAATTTAACTGAGGATTCAAGGCAGAGAATCAGACTCTATTGGATTGATAATGAATCTAATGGTTCAAGTGCCAGGATTCCTGTTGATTTCACGCTTGTTGATTCTGACAATGATTCTTTGATAGATAGAGTTGAATGGATAGTTCCTTATTTAAGCGAGCAGAAATACGAAATTATAATTGAGATTATAGGGGCAGAACATTTAGATGAAAATTATACTTTTATTTCAGACATCTATAATGAAACAAAAGCTTTAGATGGTGTTTGGAGTGAGCCAATTTATCATGATGAATATGTAAGGGTGACTTTCAAGAGAAATTTAACTTCATTCAATGATATAACTGTTTATGCAAGGAATAATCAGAGTTTGAATACAAGTATAGATGTTTATTATTTTAATAGTTCTGAGAAGATAACTGAATTTCCAGTTATAACTAATGAAAGATATTACAAAGTTTATCTTACAAATATGAGTGGAAGTTATGATACTTTTGATTTGAAGATAAAAAATAATGATAATGTTTCAAGTTATCTTGAATTTGACTATATTGTTGATCCAACAGAGATAAGCCAGTGCCAAGAACTTAATGCGCAAGACACAGTGTATACGCTAAATCAATCTGTAACTTCTTCTGATACATGTTTTAGCATTACAGCTTCAAATATTACTTTAGACTGCAACGGCTTTTGGATAAATTATTCTTCAAGCTCAACTGGATATGGTGTTACAAGCAGTTCTCCAAGCACAACAATCAAAAATTGCAATATAAATCAGACATCAACAAGTTCAAGCTCGTATGGAATTTATTTTTCCAGCTCAGATAATGGAATTGTTTTTAACAATACTGTGAATACACTTGGAGCAACGGGTTATGGAATTCGTTTTGATACAAGCTCAAATGAAAATATAACTGGGAATAATATCACAACTTCCGGAACAAATAGCTATGGAATTCGTTTTGATACAAGCTCGAATAATAACATAACAAACAATAATATCACAACTATTGGAGCAACTGGCTATGGAATTTATCTAAGGGCAAGTTCGACAAACAATAATTTTTCAAATGTGAATGTCCAGACAAACAATTCAGGTGCAAATGCTGTTTATCTTTATGATTCAAGCCCTGATTTAATTATTTCAAATTCTGTTTTAAATGCAAGTTATTCAGGTGTTGCTGACTTTTATGCCAAGAACTCTGTTTTAGGCGGAACATGGAATTTGACAAATGTATCTTTTAATAAAGCTGACACATACATTGATCCTAGTGCATCTGGAAAATTAAGTGTTTTTTGGTATGCTGATGCTTATGTAAATGACACAGCAGGCAATAGTGTAAGTGATGTTAATGTTTCTGCATATAATGTTACAGGAATTTTGTTGAATTGGTCATTGACAGATTCTTCAGGTTATACTCCGAGATTGATTTTAAAAGAATATATGCAGAATGCAACTGCGAAATATTATCAAACAAATTATACATTTAATGGAAGCAAGACAGACTATAATATTTCAAGCCAGCTGGTTAATCTGACTACAAATAGATTATTGGGAATAAATCCAATTGTTCTCACATTATATGATACGGTTGCTCCTGTTGCAGTTCAAGGAACAAATCCTATTGATAATTACAATTCAAGCTCTTCAAGCGTTACATTTGACATACAATGCTCAGATAATATCGGCGTTTCAACAATCCAATTATGGACAAACACAACAGGGAATTGGTCTGCTAATTATTCTAATTCTTCTTATGCAAATAATACCTGGCTCAATATAACTGTGGCTGGAATTCCTTCTGGCTTGAATTACAATTACAAGTGGGCTGTCTGGTGCAATGATAGTGCTGGAAATACAAACATAACTCAGAATAGAACTTTAAATGTTATGGTTCCAACTGGATGTGCAACTTTAGATATAGCAGGAGCATATTATATTTTAACTGGAAATGTTTCTTCAGAAGGAACTTGCATTAATATTTCTGCTTCAAATGTTACTTTAAATTGCAATGGTTTTTGGATAAATTATTCTTCAAGCTCAACTGGACATGGGGTTTATAGCAATTCAAGTTGGACAACTATCAAGAATTGCAACATAAACCAGACATCAACAAGTGCAAGTTCATATGGAATTTATTTTAATGGAGCATCATCAGGAAATGGAACTGTTTTTAACAACACAATAAAGACTCTTGGAGCAACAAGCTATGGAATTTCTCTTGTTACAAGCTCTTTCAATAATTTTTCTGATAATAATATTACAACTTCTGGAGCAACTGGTTATGGGGTTTATCTTTATAATGGAGCAAATTCAAATAATTTTTCAAATAATAATATAACCACCATTGGAACAACTGGACATGGAATTTATCTAAAAGCAAGTTCAACAAATAATTTATTCAATAGAGTAAATATCCAGACAAATAATTCAGGTGCAAATGCGGTTTATCTTTATGATTCAAGCCCCGATTTAATTATTTCCAATTCTATTTTGAATGCAAGTTATTCAGGCGCTGCTGATTTTTATGCCAGAGACAGTGTTATAGGCGGAACATGGAATTTGACAAATGTTACTTTTAATAAAGCTGATACTTTTATTGATGAAACTGCAACTGGAAGCTTGAGTGTTTTCTGGTTTGCTGATGTTTATGTAAGTGCTGCTGGGAGCGCTGTTAATGGAGCAAATGTAACTGTCCAGAATGTTACAGGAACTTTGATTAATTGGTTTTTAACTAACAGTTCAGGTTATACTCCGAGATTAACTCTTCAAGAATATATGCAGAATGCAACAGGAAGTTATTATCAGACAAATTACACATTTAATGCCGGCCACGTATCATATGGAAATGCTACATCATCAATTAATTTAACAACAAACCGAATAACTGACACATCAAATCCAGTTGTTCTTGCACTTGGCGTGAGTGTGTCTGCTTGTCAGAACATAACTTCTTTAGGAATTTATACTTTAACTTCCAACGTAAGCTCAGCAGGTACATGTTTTAACATCTCTGCTTCAAACGTCACCCTTGACTGCAACGGCTTTACAATCAACTATTCTTCTTCTGCTGTTGGATATGGAGTTTATACTAATTCAAGTTATACGACGGTGAAGGGGTGCGTGATTAACGAGGCATCATCACAAGCAAATGCTTACAATGTTTATTTTAATGGAGCATCATCTGGCAATGGAACAGTTTACAATAATAGTATGACTTCTGTTGGTTCTTCTTCGGGTGCTACTGCAGTTGTTTTTTCTTCAAGTTCAAATAATAATATTACAAACAATATTATTGCAATGAATATCAATAATTATCTGAACTATTTTTATGACAACTGTACTACTGGTGGAACTTATAATCAAACTTTTTATGATAATACTATTAATGCTACTAAACTCAATCTTTCTTTTAATGGCGGAACTTATGCCAGCCAGATTTTTTCTTATCCTGACTCTAATGTTTTTCTGAATAGTTTAAGCTGGACTTATCAAAGGATTCAGTGTCCTGCAAACATGTCTTATATTAATAAGCTAAATGGCTATTGCATTGACAAATATGAAGCATCAGCACTTGGTTGTGAAAATGTTGGTCATAATTGCGGGAATTATACTGATGTAAATTATTGTTCTACTATATGCGTTCCAACAGACGGCGTACTTGGTGGAGTAAATTCAGATACAGGAACTACTGCAAAAGCATATTCAAGAGTGAATGTTGCTCCTTTTGTGGGAGTTTCGCAAAAACAGGCAAGGCAGATGTGTGCTAATGCAGGAAAGCATTTATGCACAGATGCAGAATGGCTTGGTGCTGCGAATATACATGGGCAGTTTTATAATTTGCCTGCTACACTGTCTGCTTCTCCTAATTATTGCGTTGTTGATTCAGGCACTTATTGCAATTATGCAGGAAACTCAAATAATGCGTGCAATACAAGTATGTACAAGAATGGAGCTTCGGGCTGTTATTCTTCAGAGGGTGTTTATGATATGACTGGAAATGTTTGGGAGTGGACAAATAAAACTGTCGATGTGATAAATCCATTAGGAAATGCAACAGCAGGAACAGGAATTGCTAATTATTATTATGTAAATACAACAAGCGGAAATTGGAGCAATCTTTCATCTGCAGATAATGGCAAATATGGGAAAGATACAGTTTATTTTCCAACTACTACGACAGGGCGGGCGGTGATCCGTGGTGGCTATTGGAATTATGGGGCTATTGCGGGTCCCTTTTATGCGATTTTGGATTTTGACCCGTCGTTTGTGTACTACAATCTCGGCTTTCGCTGTTGCAGTAGTTAATCTGGCACCTGGAATCTGGCAGAAGTCGGCGCCCGAAGGGCGACGCAAAAAAAAGAGGAGAAAAATGGAGAAAAAACTAAAGAAAAGAGAGAAAAAATGAAAGAAAAGTATTTAAATTATACTTTGCATATTATTAAACAACATGCAAACCATAGTTTGCGTATTATCAGTATACAAAAATGATAGAAAAACATAATTTCCATTGGCAAGAAGGTTTTTTTTATGATTTTCCAAAAAAGAGAGAGCTTTTGAATACTCTTACTAGTGAAATAAAGACAAGGCAGATTATTTCATTGACTGGGCTAAGAAGAACTGGAAAAACCACGATTCTGAAACAATTAATAGACCACTTGATAAAATCAGAGAAAATTAAAAGGGAGCATGTCCTTTTTTATTCTTTTGATGAAGAACAGCCAAAAATAGAAGAGATAATACATGAGTATGAAACAAAACTTGGTGAAGAAGTTTCAAAGATTAAAGATAAAATATATATTTTCTTGGATGAAATTCAAAAACTTGAAAACTGGCAGAACCAGATTAAATATTATTATGATAATTATGCAAATATAAAATTTTTCATTTCTGGTTCTGCATCCCTTTTTATTAAAAAATATGCTCAAGAATCGTTAGCCGGAAGAATTTATGAATTTACTTTAAAGCCGTTAGGTTTTAGAGAATTTTTGATATTCAGAAATAAAGAAGAAATGATAAAAAAACCGAATCTGTTTCGAGAGTCAATAAGGAAGGAATTCTTAGTGTATCAAAAGAGGCAATTTATTGAAACAATAAATGAAAGTGAAGAAAAAATCGGGCAATATGTGAAAACAATGATTGAAAAAATTGTTTATCAGGATATTCCGAAGATTTTTCCCGCAGAAAATAAAGAGTTATTGTTAAAAATATTAAAAGTAATAGCATCAAATCCCGGGATGTTGTCTGATTATGATTCGCTCTCTAATGAACTTGGCACAAACAGGGTTACGTTATCTAATTATTTTTATTACCTAGAAGAGTCTTTTTTAACTAAAAAAGTCTATAATTTTTCAAAAAACAGATTAACATCAGAAAAGAAAATGAAAAAGTTATATCTGAATACAACTTCTTTTTTCCCTTTTTTAAATGATAATATAGATGAAACAAAGTTGATTGAAAATCTTATTGTCATAACGAGCGGGGCCAAATTTTTTTGGAGAACACCCCAAAAATATGAAGTAGATATTATCCTAGACAAAGACCATAAAATTTTGCCTATTGAAGTAAAATACAAAGAGCATGTAATTGACAAAGATTTAAAAAATTTATTAAGATTTTGTGAAAAATTTGACATTAAAGAAGCAATTATGATAACCAAGAATCAAGATGGGAAAAAAGAATTTAGGGAGAATGAGAAAAAAATCACAATTCAATTTATTCCAGCGTGGAGATTTTGCCTGGAAGTGTAAAACATAAAAACCAAAAAAGGAAAATGAAAAAAATTATAAATTTTGCAAAAAAGAGCAATGGCGGATGTTCTAAAAATAGGACATTTGTTCTAAAAAATAGAACAGAATAGATAAAAAATGAAGAAAAAACGAGAAAAAGAAGAGAAAGAAAGTGAAACGCATATTGCTGTTTTTCACGGAAAAGGAATAAGAAGAGTTTGGTATGCAGAAAGATGGTGGTTTGTTGTAGAGGATATTATCCCCGCATTAACTGATTCTAGTGACCCTAAACAATATATTCAAAAATTAAAGCAAAGAGACGAGATACTAAATGAAGGGTGGGTACAAATTGTACATACCCTTTTGGTTGATACAGAAGGGGGAAAACAATCAATGAATTGTGCAGATACAGAAGGCATATTTAGGATAATTCAATCAATTCCATCTAAGAAAGCAGAACCATTCAAAAGATGGCTTGCAAAAACAAATGAGAGGGCTCAATGCCATAAAGTTTATAAAGACTTTTCAGCTAATTATAATATCATTCGCCCTAGTGATCCTACAGGGTCGCTAGATGATTCATTTCATGCTTTAAGTCCCCGGTATCTCCTTCGGGACATGCCGGGTTTTATTTTCACTTTTTCTGGGAGGTTTGTATGAAAAAAGCGATGATCTTTATTGATGCAAATAATTGGTATCATAATATCAAGCATTGGTTTAAACCAAGTGATATAGACATAACAAAGGTTGCAGAGCTAATATCTAAAGAAAAGAAATTAGATATAAAAGAAATTCGCTGGTATGTTTCTATGCCGAATATAGAAGATAATGAATTAATATACAAAAGGCAGAGATCCTTTTTAGGGCATTTGCAAAAACAGGGTGTGAAAATCATTACAAGGAAGCTCCAAAAATTATCCAATAAAGAATTAAAGAAAAAAAGGCAGGAACTGTTAGAATCATGGGATTTATGCTCTGTATGCAAGAAAATAGTCGAACCCAGCCTTTTGGATATTAAAGATTCAAATCAAAAAGAAAAGGGTATTGATGTATGGATAGCTATAGATATGGTTAAAGAAGCGATAAGAAATAATCTTGATTGTTGCATTCTGATTTCAGGCGATGCTGATTTTGTTCCGGCATTTGCATTAATAAAGGATGCTGAAAAAGAAGTCCTAAGTGCATTTATTCCAAGAGGATATTCAAATGAACTGAGGCAGAAGTTTGATTATTTTATATTTGAGAGAGAAGATTTAGCTAAATGCTTGAAAGAATATAAAAAAGAGCAGGAGTAGATGTTCTAAAAAATAGAACAGATAGATTAAAAATGTGTAAACAAAAAGAGGAAATAAAAAATGATAGAAGATATGAAAATTTTCCACAAGACCTATGAATTCCTCAAATGGATCCATACTCTGCTGAATAAGTTTCCGAAATCAGAAAAATACACAATGGCGCAAAAAATAGAAAACACTTCATTAAACTTTTTAGAAAGCATCATACAATCAAACAATGATTTTGATAAAAAACAATCTTTGCAGAAAGCGATTATTGAGCTGGATAAATTAAGAATTTTTTTCAGGCTTTCCAAAGACCTGCAATTTATCAGCTTTGAGCAGTATGAATATGGCTCTAGTCTAATAAATGAAATAGGCAGAATGCTGGGAGGTTGGTACAAAATATGTTAATGTTCCTAAATAGGAATGGGCTGGATTGTGATAGACAGCGGGCGGTGATCCGTGGCGGCAATTGGAATAATTGGGCTAATGCGGGTCCCTTTTATGCGAATTTGAATAATGACCCGTCGAATGTGAACAACAATATCGGCTTTCGCTGTTGCAATAGTCCTCAATGCCAGATTCGTGGTCTTTACGGAGACGATGAACAGTGCAAGAGAACTACATCAATCCAAATCCAAGCTGAAACTTCAGGAATCAAAAGATTCCTGACAGTGCTCAAACACCAAAAGGTTTTTGACAAGCTGAATATAAAAAACCAAAACCAACGGTTAGTAAGATGAAGCCAAATGCTGATTGAACCCCGCTGGTTTTCATAGGCATAAAAATAACAAAATGAAAACACACAAAAATTTATTTCAGAAAGTTTGTAAATTTGAAAATCTTTATAACGCTTATTTAAAAGCAAGAAAAGGCAAGAATAATACCGCAGAAGTTATCAAATTTACCTATAACTTGGAAGATGAACTGCTTAAACTGCAGCATGAATTAAGAAGCCAGACCTATAAAACCGGGAAATACAGGCATTTTACTATCTTTGAGCCGAAAGAAAGAAGAATTTCCGCTTTGCCTTTTAGAGACAGAATTGTTCATCATGCTATTTGCAATGTTATTGAATCCCTTTTTGACAAGACGTTTATCTATGATTCTTACGCTTGCAGAAAAGGAAAGGGGACACATGCTGGAGCAGACAGAATTCAAAAGTTCATAAGAAAAGCCAATAGTAATTCCTATGTCCTTAAATGCGACATCTCAAAATATTTCCCAAGCGTGAATCACGAAATTCTAAAGCAAATCATAAGGGAAAAAATCTCAGACAATGAGCTGTTGCAATTATTGGACCAAATAGTAGACAGCCCAAACCAAGAGAATTCTGATGAAATGCAAGAAGCACAAAATTTTGAGCATAAAGGGCTTCCAATTGGCAACCTGACTTCACAGCTTTTTGCGAACATGTATCTTGATAAGTTGGATAAATATGTCAAATACATATTAGGGATAAAATACTATATCCGTTACATGGATGACTTTGTTATAATGCATAAATCTAAGGCGTCTTTGCACGAACTAAAAGAAAAAGTCATCTTGTTCCTAGTTTCTATGAGATTGATAATGCATCCAAAAAAAGTAGACATCTTTCCTGTTTCATTAGGGATTGATTTTCTTGGCTATAGGACTTTCAGCAATTATAGATTAGTCAGAAAAAGCACGATCAAAAGATTTTTGAAAGGTGTAAAAATAAAGCTCAAAAAATATGACACGGAAATTATTAGTTTTGATAAATTAATGGAGTCATTTAATTCATGGGAAGCTTATATGGATTATGGCGACTCTTACAATCTACAAAAAAGTCTGCATGAGAGGTATTTTAAAAATGTTATGTAAATTTGAAGAAAAAACAAAAAAAAGAGAGGAAAAATGAATAAGCAAGAATTGGTTCAAAAATTAGGGGATATTGAATGGGAAGACTTTGAAGTCAAAGAAGCGAAATCAGAAATCCCTAAAAATAGCTGGGAAACTGTTTCTGCTTTTTCAAATAGTGCAGGTGGATGGCTAGTGTTTGGAGTTAAAAAAGAAGGAAAATCATATACTATTCTTGGCGTGTCTAGCCCTGAAAAGATTGAGCATGATTTTATTGGAGTTCTAAGAGGGGAGAAATTTAATAAAAAAATTGATGTTAAATGCAAAAAGTATAATTTTGATGGAAAAATTGTTCTTGCTTTTTATATCCCTGTTTCTAAAAGCAAGCCAGTATTTTATAATAACCCTAAAAATACTTTTATCAGGTCTGGAAGCGGTGACCAGAGAGTTACCCGAGAAGAGTTGAATTCCCTGTTTAGAGATTCTGTTTTTGGAACAAAGGATAGCGAAATTACTGAACTAAGGATGAATGACTTGAATAAGGAAACTATAAAGAGGTATAGGCTTTATTTAAAGAATATAAAACCTGAACATCCCTATAACTCTCTTTCTGATGAAGAATTTCTGACCAAGATACGAGCTCTTGAAAAAGGACATGTTACTATTGCGGGATTATTGGTTTTTGGAAATGAAGATTGCATGGCAAAATACTTCCCTGATTTTAAGATAGACTATTTAGAAGTATTTGGGACAAGCTATTCTGATGCTGAAAGAAGATATGAGTTTAGAATATCAGATTATCCTAATTTGTATGAATATTTCTTTGCAATTTATGAACGAATTATAAAAAAGATAGACATTCCATTCAAGCTAAATGGCGCTTTTAGAGATGAAAATCAGCCCCAAGTTAAAGCAATAAGAGAAGCCCTCGTTAATTTGCTCATTCATTCAGACTATTTTTCCCCAATGAAGCCGAGAATAAGAGTTTTCTTGAATAGAATTGAGTTTCTTAATCCGGGAGCATTGCCCAAGCCATATGAAGAACTACAGAAAGGAGATATTTCCTTGCCAAGAAATCCCCTGATAACAAAAATGTTTAGAGTAATTGATTTAGCAGAAAACGCGGGATACGGGTTTGATAAAATGTTTAAGGGATGGACTTATCACTATTCAAGAAAGCCTGTTGTTTCACTTGGGCTGGATTATTATAGAATTGAGTTCTTCTTTGATGCAGAAAGCAGGGCAACTTCTAAAAGAGAGAGCGAAACTTCGGAGAAAACTTCGGAGAAAACTTCGGAGAAAATTATTGCTTTAATAAGACGGGATTCAGGGATTAGTGCAGAAAAGTTAAGTAAAGAATTGGGTGTCGGTTCTAGAGCTATTGAAATGCAATTGGCTAAACTTAAAGAAAAGGGTGTTCTGAAAAGAGTCGGTCCTGACAAAGGAGGGTATTGGGATATATCAAAATGATAGAAAACATGAAAATTTTCCACAAGACTAACGAATCTTCAAACGAAAGAAAGATTTTCTTAGTAGCCTTGGCGTTGTTCTTCTTAATTTTTTCCATGTTGAATATCGGCTTTGTTCTTGGCGATACTTACTCTTCTGTTTCTGATTTATTTGGCGTATTCGCGGACACTGGAAACACCAATGCAACTGGTGCTTTGAACTTGAGTTTGCAAATCGGGACTTGTTCTCTTCCAGATTGCTCTGATGCAGTATGGTCTCCATTTTTCACCAATGCGGATTATACTTCTCTTGCAAATTTAACTAATAGTCCTTATTTTAAGTATAAAGCAACATTCTTTACAGAAGACCAGAACTATACTCCTTATTTGTTTAATGTTACAATAAAAACAAATATTAATCAAATTTGGGGCTCGGGGATTTATTTAAATTCATCTTCAAATAATAACATTGTAACAAGCAACAACGTCACAATAACTGGTTCAGGTGCCCATGGTTTTTCCTCTTCCTCTTCAACAAACTCCGCCCTTACAAACAATCGTTTCAATACAACAAGTGCAGTTGGAGTCTATGTCACAGGAACAACTCAAGCTCACTACAATCAATCAATAGATACATCAAATTTAGCAGAGGGATTGCCTATTAATTATACGTTTAATGGGCAGAATTTGCTCTATCAGGATATAGCTAGCGGAACTTACGGGCAAGTTATCTGCGCATGGTGCGATAATATGACTTATAATAACTTTAACATGACTGCTGATGGTTTTGGATTTTATAATACGAGCAACTCGAAGATAAATAATTCAGTTGTAAGTACAAATAATGGATATGGGGTGTTTGCTTACGGAAGTAATTCTTCATTCTTGCAGAATAATACTTTTAATTTATTGAATATAACTACGACAACGAATAGCTATCTTTATGGAATTTATCTTTTGACTGCGTCAGGGAATAATGTTACGGGGAGTAATGTGAGCACAACGGGGGAGAGTGGGAATGGAATTTATTTTTCATCAAGCTCATCAAATAACTTGTCAAACAATAAGATTCAAACAACAGGAAACAATGGATACGGCATTTATTTTTCATCAAGTTCAACAAATAATTTATTTGACAGAACAAACATCCAGACAAACAATTCTAATGCAAATGCTGTTTATATTCATGATGCAAATCATAATTTTACAATTACCAACTCAGTTCTAAATGCATCTTACTCAGGAGTTGCTGATTTCTATGTTGAGAATACTGTCACAGGAGGCTTATGGAATTTGACAAATGTAACATTTGACAAGTCAGACACGAGTGTTCTTGGTTCAGGAAATTTGAATGTTTTCTGGTACGCGGACACTTTTGTAAATGACACGGCGGGGAATAACGTGAGCGGAGCGAATGTTTCTGTTTATAATGTAACTGGAAGTTTATCTAATTGGTCTTTAACAAATGCAACTGGGTTCACGCCAAGAGTTACACTAAGAGAATATATGCAAAACGCTACTGCACAATATTTTGCAACGAATTATTCATTTAATGTATCTAATTTTTACTGGGGAAGTGGTTCAAGACAAGTAAATCTTACAACTAATTACATAACAGACACAGGAAATCCTATTGTTTTGACTTTAATCAATAATGTAACTGGTTGTGCGAACCTTTCTACAGCAGACAGATACTATCAATTAACACAGAATGTTTCCTCAGTAGGAACTTGCTTTAATGTCTGGGCAAATAACGTCACTTTAGATTGCAACGGCTTTACAATCAACTATTCTTCTTCTGCTGTTGGATATGGAGTTTATTCTAATTCGAGTTTCACGACGGTGAAGAACTGTGTTATAAAAGAAACTACAACAACGGCAAGTGCATATGGAATTTATTACAATGGGGCATCTGCAGGAAATGGAACGATATTTAATAACACTATTGTGATTGGTGATGGTTACGCGATTTATCTTAATGGCGGGAGTTATAATAATCTTACAGTGAACATGTTAAGCACTACTGTAAACAGCCAGACTGCTGGTTCAATCAAGGTGTCTTCTTCAAGTTATAACACTGTCTCAAATAATACTGGCATTGGTATTAATGACAATGCTCATCAAAAGCTATTCGTCTTTTCTTCAAGCAATAATAACGTGATTAGCAATAATACAATTGGTAATGGGGCTAACAATTGTCTGGGTTTATACCTTCTTTCTTCTAATAATAATTTAATTCAAAACAATCAAATAGCTATTTCTCCTACATATTTTAATCCCCTTAGTGGGGGGATAGATATTGTTTCAAGTTCGAACAACACTCTTTCAAGCAATATAATAAGTTTAACTGGTCCTTCAGACAAGTATGGAATTTACGTTGCTTCAAGTTCAGCAAACAACACCATCTTAAGCAACAACATTACAACAACAGGAAGCGGAGCTTACGGCTTTTATCAAGATTCTTCAACAAACTCCACTTTAACAGGAAACCGTTTCAACACTTCCTCCAGCGTCGGAGTTTATGTCACAGGAACAACATCCAGCCATTACAATCATTCAATCGATACATCAAATTTAGCAGAAGGTTTGCCTATCTGGTATAATTATTCTGTGAGCAACACAACAATTTTATCTAACATAGACGTTTCAAATTCAATCGGACAATTAGTTTGTGCATGGTGTTCTAATGTTACTTATGATAATGTTACAATGGGGAATGATGGCTTTAGCTTTTATAATACAAGTTTATCAACAATAAACAATTCAAAAGTCACAACTAATAATGGATATGGAGTTTTTGCTTATGGTTCAAGTTCAGCTTTCTTAGAGAATAATACTTTTAATTTATTGAATATCACTACGACAACGAATGCAAATTTATATGGAATTTATCTTTTAACTGCGAGTAGGAATAATGTGACTAATTGTAATGTGAGCACAAGTGGAAGTTCTAGTCATGGGATTTATCTTTTAACGAGTTCGAATTATAATAATTTAATCGGGGATAATATCGTGACTTCTGCACAATCGAGTAATGGGATTGATGTTAGCTCAAGTTCAAGCAATAATTTAATAAGCAAGAATATTTTAGTTTCTGGTAATTTTGTTTATGCAATCGAATTTGAGGGTACAAGCTCAAACAATATCATTTCGACTAGCAACATTAAGACGACTTATGGTTCTGTTAATACTTATGGAATTGATTTTGAATCAAGTTCAATTAACAATTCAATTAAAGATTCTTTAATTAACGCATCTTATTCTGGCGCCCCAGATATTAGAAGCGTAACGACAGGTATCAATAATTTCACAAATTGTACTTTCAACAAATCAGACACAAGCATTTCTTCTACAGGTTCAATAAACATTTTCTGGTACGCAGATGTTTATGCAAACAACACAGACGGGGAAGTAATATCAGGAGCAAATATTTCAGCTTATACTGTGAATAATGTGCTGATGAATTGGAGTTTGACAAACAGTTCAGGGTATACTCCAAGGTTAACTTTAAGAGAATATATGCAAAACGCTACTGCGATGTATTATGATACAAACTACTCTTTTAATGGAACCAAAGATGGATATGCAAATTCTAATTTGCCTGTTAATCTTACTGGAAACTATCTTATTCCAAACATGCTTGTAATGACATTTACAACTCCGCCGTATGTATATTTTGCTTCTCCAAGCCAATTAAGTAATACGTGGCTGAATAAAAGCTACTATTATATTAATGTGACTGTTTCAGGCGCATATCCTATTGATGTATGCACTTTGAACTGGAATGGAACAAGCATAGCAATGACAAAAGTCGGCTCAGGAACAAATGTTTCCTGCTATTATAATAAAACTTCATTATCAGTTGGACCTTATTATTACAATGTAACTGCAAATGACTCTTCTTTAGCAATAGGAGTTTCAGAAACAAGAGTGATACTTGGTGCAGACTGGCTTGTTCCAACAACAACAATCTCTCCAAATGGAACAAATTACACAAGTTCAGATGTTCCTTTTAATTTAACATGCTCTGATGATTATTCTGGATGCAACACAACATTATATCAGATTATTGATTCAAATGCAACTTGCAATGAATCTAATATGACATCAGGAAATTCTAGCATAGTATCATGCTCTGTGGATTGCCAGAAAAAAGTGTGCTACAAAAGCAACGACAGTGCTGGAAATGCTGAAACACTAAAAACAAGCGCGGTATTTTATATTGACAAGCAGGCTCCTCAGGCTAATGTAACAGCAAACATAAATAAATCAGACCCTAAAGCAGGCGAATATGTCAAGTTTTATTCTCTATGGCAGGATAATACTAATTTAAGCTTTTACTTTTTTGAATGGAATATTACAGGTGTTTCTGTTAATATAACCAATGGAACTTTAAATGGCACAAGCGCATGGATAAACACAACTTTGCAAATTCCAAACAACAGCTTGGCAGGCACTTTTGTTTCATACAAGTTTTATGTCAATGATTCTGCTAATGCCTGGAATTCTTCAAGCAGCAGTTTTTATGTATGGGGATGGGCAAATCTAAGTGAGATGAGCATTTCAAATTTATCAGGAGGCAGATTAAATAGGTCTGTAACTTCTGTTCTTTGCAGAGTGTGGGATGCAAATTTTTCAAGTCCAATATCTAATTATCCTGTGAGTTTCTGGAAAGATGATGTGTTGCAAGCAACAAATTACACAAACTCGAGTGGATATGCTGTCTGGTATTGGGATTCTTATAATGATTTGGGTCCATATAATATAAAATGCAATATAACTGACAATTCATCATTGTATTATAACTCAAGTTCATCTAATGAGATAAATACAAGTCTTGAGGTTTGGAGAAAAATAAATTTAACATTAACTCTTAACCCTGATGAAATCTACAGAAATAATACAAAAGCAATACAGCAGGGAAAGCCGTATAATTCAACACTTGCTGTAAATGTTAGAGATGAAAACGGAAATGTGAATGATTTTATAGTTGATTTCTGGCGTGCAGCAACGAAATTAGGAAGCCAGTCAACAATAGACGGCAATGCATCTTTAATTCATAATCCGCCTGACAGCATTGCAGTTGGTGTTTATGAAATGAAAGCAAACACCTCATCTGATTATTCATGGGCAATAAGCGACATAAAAAATCAGACAATAAAAGGATTTTTGAGCACAATTTTAGACTTGCCAAGCAATGGAACAATATATTTTAAAAATCAGACAATAACTTTAAATTCAACAACTAAAGATGAGAATAATGTAGTTCAGGCAGTAAGTGCAACATGGAGTCTTGGAGCAGAAATTATAAACAATTTAGAAGATGCAACCTGGCTTATCCCTATAAATCATTCTTATGGAAATCTTGTCTTAAAAATAAACACAAGCAAAATATATTTTGATGATTCACAAGCAAATACAACCATAATAATTCAGGCCTTTGCAAATATTACTGAAATTTCTCCTGGAAACAGCACTTATTCTGCAGGATCTGTTGTTCCTGTTAAATGCAAAGTTTTAGATGCAAACACAAGCATAATTCTTGAGAATTATACTGTAAGTTTCTGGAAAAATGATTCATTACAAACAGTGAATTACACAAACTCGAGTGGATATGCGGTCTGGTACTGGGATACATCCGCAGAAGATGAAGGAATTTATACAATTAAATGCAACATCACAGATGATTCTAATTTAAATTATACTGCAAACCTAGCTTCAAAGGAAAATCAAACCTACATAGCAATTATAAGAAATTTAAGAATAGATGTTATAAGTCGACAGTATACTGAAATATACAGAAAAGATGTTTTCACACCGCACAGTTCTTTAATAACAGTCCATATTCTTCAGGGTTTGCTTGGAAATTCAAGCAATGCTACAGTGCATTTCTATAATTCAACAGCAGAATTTACTTCCTGCATAACTAACTCATCTGGCTCTTGCAATATAACTTATAATCCAGCAGATACAATCACTCCTGATAATTATACTATTTATATAAATGCAACCAAAACAGGATTTTCTCCATCAACTACAAACCAGACATGGATTGTTGACAAGGGAAAATTATATACCACAATTGACTCGCCAGATTCTGGGGGAAAATACCACAAATTAGACAATCTGTCTTTGGCATCAACAATCTTAGATGAAAATAGCGTAGCAGTTAGCGCAACTGTTCTGTGGTATAATTCAACAAGTTTGATTGGAAGTGGCGAAGATGTTTTTTGGCAGATTCCTGCTAATCACTCAAGAGGAGATAGCCAGCAAATCAGCGCAAATGCAAGCAAAACATATTATGATTATTCTTTATCTTCAATCAGCATTGAAATTTATGGATGGTCTGAGCCACAATGGATTTCCCCAACAAGCAACTTGAACTACAGCCAGACTTATGCACTTGTGTGCAAGGTCAAAGATTCTAATTCAAGCATAGGAATAGAAAATTATAACACAAGCTTTTTTTACAATACTAGTTTTATTAATTCAAGCTTAAGCAATTCTTCAGGATACTCATCTGTAAATTGGACAACTAATCAGACAGGATGGTTTTTGCTTAAATGTAATATAATTGATGATGCTTCTGTATATTATGATGTAGCAATAGCTCAAGCAACACAGCTTCTTCAAGTAAAGGATGTTATTTATCCATCTTTCTCAAATTATTCTTTGAATCCTTCACATGCAGAAGTTTTCTATGAAAATATTACAATAACAACCAATGCAAGCGATGATATTCAAATTGATAAGGTCTGGGCAAACATAACTTTGCCAAACAGCACTCGTACACCATCTTTCATGAGTTTAATTTCTGGAAATTCATCAAATGGAACTTACAGAGTAAACTATACTCCTATTCTAGCAGGAACCTATAATGTCAGTGTTTATGCAAATGACACTTTTGGAAATATAAATTCAACTTATGTAGGGAGCTTTATTGCTTTTAATCAGACAACAGGATATTTGCAGGAAGATCCAACTTCTACATCACTAAGAACATCCCAGAATTCAGGAGCAAGTTTTATCATAAATTTAACTTTATATAACACCGGAAATACAACAATGAGAAGCATCAAATTACAAGAAATAGATGCTCCTTCTAACTGGAATTTCACTAACTTGACTGCATGGGAAAATATTGATATTCCAATTCAAAGCAATTATACTGCAAGATGGAATGTTAGTATACCAGTAGCAGAAGTTCCTGGAAATTATAATATCACTTGCGAGGGAAAATGGAAAAATCCAGATAATTCCACAGCTTCAGTAACTAACACAACGCGGGCAATTATCTTGAATAATCCTATCTTGAATATCACATCAGACACATTTTCAGATTCAGTGAATCAGTCTACTGAAAAAACAATCGGAACATTTTATGTAAACTCAACTGGAAATTATTTATTAAGCGAAATATTTTTTAATGCAAGTTCAGGAAATCTATCCCAGGATTGGGTGGAGTTTATTTCTTCTCCTTATATTAATTATCTGCCAAACATCCAAGCTGGTTCAAATAAATTAATGACAATAAATGTGACAATTCCTATGGGGCAAGCGCCTGGAATTTATCAATCTAGTTTTATAATAAATGCTACAAATTCCACACAATATTGCTCGCCTTCTGAAAATTGCTGGAAATTTTTAAATATTACTATTAATGTTACAAGTGATACGAGCTGGAAAATTGCCCCTTCATCTTTAAGCCAGGCAATTAACACCTCAAGTTCTGGGCAATTATCAAATGTAACAATCACTAATCAAGGAAATTTGAATATAACCTTTGATATTGCAAATGATTCTGGGAATGCATCTTCAATGCTTTCTATTCCAGCATCAATGTTAGTTTCTCCGTATCCAAACAATACGGGAAATTTAATAATAAATTACTCTGTTCCATTAAACAAGCAACCAGGCATTTATACTTGCAATGTGACAATATCAAATTCTTCTGCTGCTCCTGTCCAGCGTAATCTGACAATTACTCTTAATGTAACAGATAATATAAGTCCAAACATAACAAATTCTTCTTTGAGCAGAACAATCTTGGATGTCAATTATGAATCACTGAATATAAGCGCAAATGTAAATGATAACGTCCAGGTCGATAAAGTCTGGGCAAACATAACTTTGCCAAACAGCACCAAGATTCCATTGTTCATGAACTTGATTTCAGGAAATTCATCAAATGGAACTTATAGAGTAAACTATACTCCTGTTTTAGCAGGAACATATAATGTTACAGTTTATGCGAATGACACTTCAGGAAATATAAATTCAACATGGACTGGGACGTTTGTCGCCACTGGCTCTGCAACTGGAATAATATATCAAAATCAGTCTGAAACAGCTTCAGGAATAACTAACACTACAAATTACACTTTTGATATAACTGCCGTATTTAAAAATACAGGATCAGAGGGAACAATACGTTTTTCAAACTTGACAATGAATCTTTCAGAATCAGGAGCATATTCAAACTCCAGCTTTGAAAATTGCGGAAATATTTCTGCAGGGGAAAATTGCACAAGAATTTTCAGAATAACTGTTACAGTTGATGCCACTGCAGGGCATACAATTTATGCAAATATTACAGCAAGATGGATAAACCCAAATAATACGCAATCAATTACAAGCAACAAAACAAATATCTATGTTTCTTACAATCCTGTTTTGACTCTTGATAAAGAAAGCATTAATGACTCTATTTCTCACGGAAGCTCGAAAACTGCAAGTTATATTGTTGGAGCATCAGGAAATTATATCATCGAGGGAATTAGAAGCTCTGCTTCGGGAGGAAATCTCAACAGCTCATGGCTGTCATTTTCACCAGATAACTTTTATATTGCAAAGAAAAATTCACAGACAGTCAATATAAATGTGAGCATTCCACTCGGGCAGGATCCTGATTTTTACACAGCGAATATAACTGTGAATGCAACAAGCTCTTCATGCAGCCCTTCTTCAAATTGCATGGATTATTTGCTGTTAAATATAACTGTTCCATGGAGCAAAGAGTGGAGTATTGCGCCAAGCTATCAGAATATTATTGTTCCTGTAGATACAACAGGAAACTTTAATATGAGTGTTGAAAATCTTGGAAATAAAAATGTTACTTATTCCATATCTGAATCAGGAGATGCTGCTGCGCAGGCCATGACAACTTGTCCAGCAGATATACTTGTTCCAAAAGCAGGCTCAGGCAGCAGCGATGTCAATGTAACTTGCGATTTTAATTCTAGCGGCATTGCGGGAGGTCTTTATACTCTTTACTTGACTTTTTCAAATGCAAGCTATGCTTCTCCAGAATCTAGAATAGCGACTATTAACATGAATGTAACTGATGTTCCTCCAACAGTAAACAATCCTTCTGTCCTTCCAAATATGACTGATCAAAACTATGGGAATGTCACCATATCAGCAAATATAAATGATAACATAGAACTAGATTATGTTTGGACAAATAAAACTCTGCCAAATGGAACAATAGAAATAAGTTATACTGATCTTCCGCCATATACAAAAGATTACAATTTATCTGAAATTTATACTCCTGTTCGCAGCGGAGTTTATCATATAATAATCTGTGCAAATGACACGCAGACTCCAGTAGGAGCTATAGACTGCTCAGACAGCGTTATTAACTTTACATCAATATCCTCAACGACAATTGGAGTTTATTCAAATACCACTTCAGCGATTATAGAGGGCATAACTCAAGATTCAGGAGAGAATCTTCCTTTGAATATTACTTTAAATAATACTGGGCAGGGAGGAGCATATTTCTCGAATTTAAGTATGCAGCTTCCAAGCGGATGGAGTGCGTCGCCTTTAATATTAGAGTATTATAACATAACAAATGGAGCAAAAGGATATAATTCAACAGCAATCAATATTCCATCTGGAACCTCTCCTGCTTTATACAATGTTAATTTAACCGCAAGGTGGACAAATCCAAATAATACTGCAAGCATGGCTTCTCAGACAGTTAGCGTAAATGTCACAGGCAATCCTGTTTTAAATATAATCCAGGATTCTTTAAGTCTTAGTGCAAAGCCTGAAGAAGGCAATTCCACTTATTTCACATTGAATTCTACTGGAAATGCTAATGTAAGCAATATAACTTTTATTTGTTCAGGGCAGCAATGCACTGATTTTAATATAATCTTTGCGCCTTCTTCTGTTTCAAGTCTTGTTCCTTTATATTTACAGAATATAACAGTGAATATCAGCATTCCTTCTAGCTATGAACCAGGAGTTTATGAAATGATTATAAATGCATCGGGGTCTTCGAACAGAACTTCTGACATAATTAATTTGACGGTTATTGTCGGAGAAGATTGGAGATGGCAAAGAACGCCTATAAATTTTACAGCAACTGTTGGAACAAATTCAATAGGTGTTTTAGGAAATATAGAAGTGCAGAACCTTGGAAATGTGCCGTTATACTTTGATATAACTAAAGAAGGAAATGCTTCTGGTTATCTTATTTTAAATGTCACTAACATAACAGTGAACAGACTCTCGCAAGGCTATATTGAAGTCAGGTTTAATACAACAGAAGATTACGGAGATTACTATGCTAATATATCTATAACAAATTCATCAGCTGTGCCTGCGCAGCAAAACACAGAAGTTTTTTTAGAAATTGTAAGACTAAGAATTAATTTGACTTCTCCAACTCAGACAAATCCTGCGAATGTTACAGCTGGAGAGAATGTAACTATTCTTGCAAATGCAGTATATGGAAGTGAGAATTTAACAGAGAATATGTCCTGGTTAGTTTATTTTGACAGTTTTGAATGTCCTGTTTCAAGCGCTTCTTATTCAGCTGGATGGATAATAAATTGTACAGCTCCAAATATTACTGATGCAAGTTATTATGACTTGAGCTTGTATGGAACATATACAACAATTGACGCAACTGCAGCAGATTCTGAAACAAATGCAATATACTATTTTGATGTTACACCGCCATCTTTTATTAATGCCAGCGTGAGTTCTGCCAAGAGCGGAGCAAATGTTTCAGCAGAGGCAAAAATTACAGATAATGTTGGGGTTAGCTTGGTGAAATTAGAAATTGAGTATCCAAATTCAACAAAAATTAATTTTACAATGGTCAAT
The DNA here is from genome assembly GCA_026395795.1 of Candidatus Pacearchaeota archaeon. Taxonomy (GTDB): domain Archaea; phylum Nanobdellota; class Nanobdellia; order Pacearchaeales; family UBA284; genus JAPLYB01. Next base: position 18,859 of record JAPLYB010000041.1, on the reverse strand, counting down.
ACTGCTCCAACAATTTATAAGTACAATTTTACAAATACGAGTACAGAAGGAGATTATAATTTTAAGATATATGCTTCTGATGCAAGAAATAATACGAATATTTACGGTGGATGGTTTGAAATTTATTCAGAAATTTTATTTAAGGGTTTTGTAAAAGATTCAAACAACGCTGGCTTGAAAGTTAATTTTGAATTTTACAAACAAAACGAAAGCAAAAATAGCACATATCTGATACATAATTTCTCTTCAGATGAAACAACAGGGTATTTCAGCCAAACAATCAGGAATAGAACGTATGATTTGTATATGAATTTCTTTAATGATGAAATGGACCTGAAAAATTTTGAAGTAAAATCCAATATTACACAGAACTTTACAATAGGTGAGATTACTTCGACACAGGTAGGTGAAATGCCAGATGTCGAGACAAAATTAAGAGGCATAGGAACAAATATGAGTTTTAATTTTACAAATGCCACCATAGTTATTAATTATTCATCGTTGCTTGGCGGGGTTGATGTCGAAGATAATATACATCTTTACAAATGTTCTAACTGGAGTATTATTCAATGGTCTTGCAGCTCTGGCTGGTCAAAATTAAATAGCACTGTCAATAAATTTACTCATATCGTCTCGACGAATATTACCGGCTTCTCTGCATTTTTTGCAGCTGAATCTGCAATATGCGCAAATGCTGGCGAGTCCTGCTCTGGAATTTCGTGCTGTTCTGACTCAACTTGCTGCGGCAATGCTTGTTATCTTTTAAGCTCTTGTCCTTACTGTTGCAGTAGTTCATGCTCTCAGAGTTCATGCTCTACGACTCCTCCTGGCGGTGGCGGAGGCGGTGGAGGCGGCGGAGGCGGAGCAAGCACTACAGCAAGTACTCAAGGAAGTTCATTAGACTTTTCAACAGACTCTTTAACTGTGTCTCTCGCACCTGGAGAATATAAGATTGTTTCAGTAGGAATAACGAACAACCTTAATCATAAGGTGACTGCCCAACTTTCAGCAGAAGGAAAAATATGGGAGTTTGTCCAGTTTGAAAAAACTTCAATTGATATAGAAGCCGGCAGTACAGAATACATACAATTGAAATTTTATGCATCTGAAACTACTGTTCTGGGCACTTATCTAGGAGCTATTCTAGCTAAATTCGACGATAAAACCAATAAGATATCTGTTATACTTACAGTAGAAAACCCGCCTCAAGCATTGATGGATGTGAATATTAATGCTTTGACACCTAAAGTAAGACCTGGGAATACATTGACTCTAAGAGTGAGCTTGTTTACTTTTGGAGAGGTGGAAAAAGTTGATGTTACTGTTAATTACACAATAGAAAAAGCAGAAGTAAAAGAGGAAATCTTGAGTACTGGAGAGACGGTTGCTGTAGACAGAAAATTAGAATATACAAAAGCAATAAAACTACCAAATGATATCAAGCCAGGATTGTATTTAGTATCTGCAGTTGCTCATTATAACAACAAAACAGCATCTACTCTAGTGAGTTTTGAAGTTGTAAATGAATTCTTTTTGATAACTTTCTTGAAGAATAACTATATGAACTGGTGGTTCTATTTAATCATCTTATTTATTATTTTCCTTTTCTTCCTGCCGAAGATCCTAAGGAAATTAGGTTTAAGAAGAAAAGCTAAGAAGAGATATGATTTCTCTGCTGAACAGCAAAAGTTGCCAAAAGGAGTAACAGTCGGAAAAATAGCAGAGACTGCTAATAAGGCCTACTTTGATTTGGATAAATTAACACAGCATCTGATAGTTGCCGGAGGGACAGGCGCTGGAAAAACAATCTCTGCCATGGTTCTTGTTGAGGAGGCTCTTAAAAAAGGAATCCCATGCATTGTCTTCGACCCAACTGCTCAATGGACTGGATTTGTAAGAGCGTGCAGAGATGAACATATGCTTGAGATCTACAAGAAGTTTGGACTTTCTGAAAGAGATACCAGATCATTTAAAGGAAATATAGTCGATGTTATCGATCCAGCAATGGATATCAAAATAGAGAATTATACAAATAAGGGAGAGATAACTGTATTCTCTTTAACAAAAATGACTCCAAGTCAGCTTGATGCATTTGTTACAAAAACAGTTAACACAATATTTGCAGTGCCGTGGGAAGAGTCTAGAAAGTTAAAGCTCTTGATTGTTTACGATGAAGTTCACAGACTGCTTCCAAAATACGGCGGAAAGAATGGATATCTTGCACTTGAAAGGGGAGTAAGAGAATTCAGAAAATGGGGTATTGGTCTAGTGATGGTATCTCAGGTAATTGCTGATTTCAAGGGAACAATGAAGGCTGTAATAGCAAGCGAAATACAGATGAGAACCAAGTACAGCGCAGATATAGACAGAGTCAGAAAGAGCTATGGGAACAATTTTGCAGTGGCTTTGCCGAAATTGAAAACAGGCACGGGCATTGTGCAGAATCCAGAGTATAACGATGGAAAACCATGGCTTGTTGAATTTAGGCCTCTATTGCACGATACCTCAAGAATCTCAGAAAAAGAATTATTTATATATAACAAATATCAACAAGAATTATCAGAAATTGAGAAAAAGGTAGAAGAAATCAAAAAAGGAGGTAAAGATACTTATGATCTTGAGCTTGAGGTTAAATTGACAAAAGAAAAGGTGAAGCAGGCTCAATTTAGAATGGCTGAGACCTATTTAGAATCTCTTAGAGAAAAACTTAAGAAACTGTAAACATGGCTAGAAGAAAAAAAGAGGAAGCGCAGGAAGAGGACACCCCAGAAAATATCCCCGAAGATATCCCTGAAGAGAATGATTCTGAAGAGAATAGTGATACTTTCAAGCAGCTGCCCAAAGAGAAAAATGTAGAGAGGGCTGTTGGAGACATTTTGAGAGATGAAGGGATAATCAAGGATGATGAAGAAAGATACAGAGAAGATCCTGGGCAGGGAGAGAAGATCAGCATCACTAGGGTTCTCATGGAAGTTGAAAAACTCCGTGAAGTTGTCAATACTCTGAAGACAATTAAATTTGAAGCTGATGAAAGAATAAAAGAGCTTGCAGAGTCTATTGGAGAAATAAGGTCTTTGTTTTTCCAGAGAGACTCAACAATAAAAGAAACAGAAAAACAAGTTGAAGAGCTTGTTGATGTCGTGAAAGAATTCAAGCCTGAAAAATTCAAGAAGATGATAGAATTAAGGGACCAGGATGTAGGTAAGCTCAATGCAAATATTGAGAAGATAACCACCTTTTGTGAGGATTTAGGCAAGAGAACAACTAAAAGCGAAAAAATTCTTGAAAAAGTGAGAAGCATCGAGAATATAGAAGATTTGAACAAAGAGGTGAATGATACCTTCGAGAAAATTAAAGAATTAAAATGGGCTGTTGAAAGAGATTCTGCTAAATCTGAAAGATTCTTCCTAGAAAGCGAGAAAAGAGTAAAAGAAATTCAATCTATGCAAGCAAAAGTAGAACAGACAGAAGAGCTTACAAAGGAAATGTTAAAAGATTTTGACAGCACTAAAATAAAAATGGATGATTTCATAACAAAAGAGGATTTTAGCAAATCTCTTGCAGAGCAGTTAAAGATGGGAATTAAAAAAGAAGAAAGAGTAGCTGAAAAAACAAAGAAAAAAGAAGAGATAGAAATTTTAATAAAGAATTTGGATGATCAATTTAATAAAAAGATGATTTCTGAAGGGGCATATAGGGAAATAACAGAGAAAAATGCAATAATCTTGAAAAATATTGATAAGGAGATTGAAAACATCGGGACAGAAAAGGAAATGAACAGCATAAATGACTGGTCTAAATATATTGAGAGTGCTGTGGATGGTCTGAAAATGAATACTGACATAAACAAAAAGAAAATAGAGCAGCTTGAAGCAGAAATGCAAAATTCATCTAAACCTGAACGTGGAAAAACTAGAGATGAATCTGAAAAAGAAAGTCTGTCAGAACCGAATCCATTTGATCAAGAAATAAAAGAAATCAAAGAACTTCTGAATACTATTGAGCAGCAGCATAAAAGGGGGATCATATCTGAGAAGACTTATAATGAAGTAAGGAAGAGAAATCTTGAAAAAATAGAGAGGCTGGGAGAATCTCACCGAATACATAGAAGAAGAAACATAAAAATTAAGAAGTTGAAGAGAAATTTAAGAAAAACCAACAGAAGAATGAATAAAACTGCAAAAAAAACACATAAAAAAAGGAGAGCTGGTCGAGAATACAATACGGAAGAAGAGCGCAATGTCAGACCCCTGCCAGAACTGAGATACTAAAGTACTCTTAAGGATAATTTGTATTCTTAGACACATTAAAAAATGTCAATAAAATTTTAGAAGATTTATAATATCATACATCAGAAACATCAAAACCTGAAAAAAGTTGGGAGCAATAAAAAAGAAAAGTTTAAATATTACTAATAATAGTAATATGTATTATCAAAAATGGTAATAGAAAAGATAATTCCCGGGACAAAAAATAAATTGAAGATTTTAAGAGTAATTTATCAAAATAAGGGGATAAATTTGACCAGTTTAATCAAGAAAGTTAAATCTTCTCCCAATAGTGTTTCAGATTATGTTAATAAACTGGAGCAGATGGGGGTGTTAATTTCAACAAAAATTTCTGATAAAAAAGCCCCTGTTAGGAATTTAGCAATAGATTATGCATCTTGTTTGGCTATGCTCTTTTTATCTTTAGTTGAGTTTGATAGAAGAGAAGCCCTTTTTGTTAAATATAGAAGATTAAGGCAGCTTTCAGAACAACTTTCATTTATTAATGGTTTTGCTTTGATTTATGGCAGTTATGCCAGACTATCTTCTGACAAAGAAAGCGATATTGATTTTATTGTTATAAGTGACAAAGTGGATAAAAATAGAATTAAAGAAGTTTTAATAACTTTTCCAGAAGTCAGCTTGAAGATAGAAACAAAAAAACAATTTTTGGAAAATTTGGGCAAACCCTTGCATGCTAATATATTAAAAGAGGGAATCGTTTTAATAAATGAAATAGGTTATTTGGAAAGTATTAGAAATTATTTAAGCAAAAACTAAAAGAGAAAAGACCCTAAAAAAAGAGGCAAATGAATAATAAAGTTTATAAATGTCATATAATATATGACAATTGATATAAAATGTATGACAATACCGAATTAAAAGTGCTTGAACAGATATACCTAAAATCAGGTATCCATAAAAGAGAGCTGTCAAAACAAATTAAAATTGGCATGCCCTCTGTGGAGTATGCTTTAGAAAAAATAAAAAGTTTGCTGAAAAAACAAAAGTCTGGAAATCAATTAAGATATTTCATTAATTATTCAAAAGGAGATTTAACCCCGATGTTATATGCTGTTGAATATTCTCGATTAAATGAACTTCCTTTGAAGATAAAACTATCTGTAAGAGAATTTCTAAAAGAATTAAAAGAAAAACCTCTTCTTGTTATTGTTTTTGGTTCATATGCTAGAGGGGATTATACTGATAAGTCAGATATAGATATTCTATTGGTTTTTCAAAGAGTAACAAATGAGAAACATATAGAAAATATGGCAAAAAAAGTTAGCATGAGAACCAACACAAAAATAAATCCCATATATCTGGATTATGATGTTTTTAAAAAATCTTTTCATGACTCAACGAAAGAATTTTTTAGGAATTTAAAAAAGAATAAGATAATTTTAACGGGAATTGAATGGTGGAGGCAACTTGAAGATGAAGAAACCTAATTGGAAAATTTGGATAAAAAATAGGGAAGAATGTGAATTTTGGTTAGACCTTTACATGAAAAAAGGAATTCTGAAAAAAAGTAAAGATGAATCTAAACTTCATCTTAGAAGGACAGACCATAACTTGAATCTTGCTAACTGGTTATTAGAAAAACATAAGAGTAAAACTGATATTTTTTCTGATGATACTTTTTATGATTGGGTGATTGACATGTATTATTATGCAATTTACCATGCTTCTTTAGCATTAATAAGCAAACAAGGGCATATCTCAAAAAACCATTCAGCGACTTTATGTTTCTTAATTTATCATAATTATCATACAAAGAAAGCACTTGATGAAGAAGATGTTGCACTTGTGGCTAATTCATTAAGCAGAGAAGATATTGAAACTGTTGGAATGTCAAAAGAATTAAGAGAAAAAGCTTGTTACGATGTTCATGAATCATTTGAACAAAAATTAACTACTCAAATTAAAGAAAAAACAATAAGTTTTGTTAATAAAATTAAAGGACTGATGTTATACTAAAAAACAAAAAAGAGGAAAAGATGAAAAACAAAATATTATTTTTGATGATACCTTTGCTGTTGTGCTCTCTTTTATGTCTGCCTTCTCTATGTTCTGCAGAACTTTGGTGGAATTCAACATGGCATTTTAGAGTCTCAGTTAACATAAGTTCTTCAGGTTCAATATCAGACGCTAAAACACAAGTATATTTGAATTTTTCAGAATTGCTTTCTGAGCTCAGTATGAATGGAAGCTTTAGTGCAGACTCAATCAGGGTTATGGAATATTCTTCTGAACAGCCTCATGACTGGGAAAATGAAAGCAATGTAAGCGGAAATCTGACATGGGTAGCAAACGGAACAACTCCGGCAAATACAAACAGAACTTTTTGGGTCTATTTTGATGTGGTTGAGAATGGAGCAAAACAAGAAGGAGAAATCATATCTGAAAACCCTCATTGGAGATCAGGATATACAAACAATATGGATGTTTGGTCAAATCAATCTACGCCTCCTGGAATAGGCTACGAGTGGAACAGAACATGGGCAAAGATGATTGAGGTCTCATGGAAATGGTCGACTGAAGAAAGCTATGATTTTGCATATTTAAATGTTTCTGGTTTGGGAGTTAGAACGATAAGTGGTGTTGGTTCTGAAAACACAAGTTTTTTGGGAAGCAGAATTCTTGGAGGATTTACTTCAGATAGTTCTACTATAGATTCATTGACAGATGGATACGGGACTTATGGATGTGCGATAGATTCAATAAAATTCTATTCTGTAACAAATTATACCATTCCTTCTTTAAGCATAAGCCTAGGAAGCCTTGAAATTCAGAATCTGCACAATTATCTTGAACTCCCTCCACCGAGCTCTTTTTTTGAGCAAGAGGATATAATAACCCTAAGAGGAAATGTTACTGATGAAAACTCAAATCTCGTAACTGGGGTGTCTGTTCTTTTTGTTATTAAAAATGACACTGCAGAATATCTTTGTTCAGCATCTGAGAATGGAACAGGGAAATATGAATGCTATTGGAACTCTTCTGGAATTCCAACTGGAAATTATTCTATCCTTATGAATTCTTCAAAGGAATTCTTTAATTCAAATTCAACACTTTTTTCAGACAGATTTACTTTAGAATCTGGGCCTCCGTTAATTAGTATCACTATGGAAAATGAAATAGAGCAAGGCTCGTCTGTTCAAATAAATGCTTCTGTAGAAGATCAGTCAGGAACAGGAATAGATTGGGTGGGAGTGAATATAACTCGGCCAGATAATGAAACATATCAGGGGAATATGTCAAATGTTTCTGGTGTCTGGACAATTGATTATACAAACACTTCAACAAGAGGGATATATTTGGTTGTTGTATATGCAAGAGATAATTATGGAAAAGTCGGGGAATCAAACGTCACTCTTAGGAGCCATATAAGATTAAATGCCAGCCTGAAAACACAAGCTGCATTTTATTCGCAGGGCAGCAAGGGAAGAGTAGAATATTCTCTTAAGGATACAGGAAATGCTTCTGTCAGCAATGCCAGTGTGAGATTCAGAATAGAAAATCCAAGTGGGATAAGCATCTGGGATAATGAAAATCAAACTGAAATAACAAATCAAAATGGCAATATTGAACCACAGCCTTCTTTTGAAATAGTTTCATCTGATCCAGTGGGAAATTATACTCTTTTCTCATACACAACATACTGGGATGGTGTGTCTCAGTCTCTTGTTAACAGGACAGATAACTATTCTTTCTATGTATATGCTTCATCAACTAGTTTTTTGACACTAGATTTGGAGTCTTCACCGGATGTTTCTGGAGTAGGTCCACTACAAGTTTCTGCTACTTTGTTTGATGGCAAGAATGTCAATGCAGATTCTATCAGGGCTACATTATACGATCCATTAAATAATTTGATAATAGACAATGTTTCGATGACCCTGGTTGAAACTGGGATGTATAGTATGAATTATACAACTTCTTCTTCTTCGACGCAGGGGAACTGGAAATGGGTTGTAAGAGCAACAAGAGGTTCGAATGCTTTGGCAAAGCAAATTTTTTCTCATTTTGTTGGGGGGCCTTTTGATGTAAGGAACATAGCAATCATAGATAATCAAGTTCAAGATCTTGAGATATCAGTTATAGTAGAGAATAAAGGAGCTGGACAGGATGTTACAGTAGAATGGAACTTAACAAGAACAGACACTGGTGAGACGCTTGATTCTGGAGCAGATACTTTTTATGTTGCAGGAGCTTCTTCAACAGTGTATACTGCCTATCCTTCTACACCTTATGTTGGTGAAGTCAAAATAACTTTTGTTGCTCATTATTCGGGAACAGAGAAAGCAGGAGCTTATTCTATTTTTAATACTGTTGAAGGAGGACCAACTCCGCCACAAATCGGTGGAGGAGGCGGTGGAGGCGGAGGTGCAGCATTAAAAAAATTAGAGATAATAAATTTTACAAAAGAAGTTGATGTTGACAGAGGAGGAATAGGGTTTTTAAGTTTTTTAGTTAGAAATTTGGGAGATGCTAAAGTGCTTAATGTTTCTGCTGCAATAAGTGGAATAAACGAGGATTGGCTTACGTTGCCTAAAACATTTGATTTAGGTGTAAATGAGACCAAACTGATTAGTATCCAGTTTCTTATCCCGGAAAATGCTCAAATAGGTTCTTATGACGGAATAGTAATCATCGGCAATCTGGAAACAAACGAGCAGAGCGAGTTTGTTTTAAAGATATTTGCTTCAAAAGTAGAGCTCTATTTGTATAAGATTCAGGAGTTGAAAAGTAGAGTAATCTTCATTGAAAACAAGACCCTTCAATCACAGTTAGAAGGCAGAGATGTTTCAACTGTAAGGCTTTTATTGGACAATGCAAGAGAAGAAATCAGAACTGCTGGGACGAATCTTTACAACAGAGACTATAATGAGGCTGCTAATGCAATCAGCATGGCCAGTGATTACCTTGACAAAGCAGAATATGAACTTCAGATTGCAAAAATGATAGTGAAGTCCTTTTTCCAACAATGGTGGGTGATCAGTATAATAATCTTTTTGGCAGCGCTTGTTTTCATAATCTTATTTTTAAAGATTTTCAATAAGGTTTTCAATAAAAAATTAAGCATCACTCCGGTGTTCTTGAGAAAACTTGTTGTGGAGCAGCTATTAGTACAAAAAGCTGAAAATGAAAAAGCTAAGATAAGAAGGATGCTTGCACTTTTGGAAAGAGAGTACAGAGAAGGGATAATATCAAAAGATAGTTATTTTGAATTAAAAAATAAAAATGAAGAGAAACTGCTTGATATAGAACAAAAAATAATGGATCTTACCAGTAATGATTGATTTTTAGATTAGATTTTACTTTCCACCAAGCATTACCTCGACCTTTTCGATGAACCTTGCCATCTTTTCAAGATAATAATCTAAGTTTTCAGCTGAGAATTCACTTAGCGCCCCTTTTTCCATTTTTTCTTCTAAGTCCACAATCTCTCTATAATTTCCAACAATATCTCCGCCAATCTTACTCATGTAATGATTTTCAAGTTCTTCAACAATTTTTTTCTTGTTTAGAATTAGTTTATTATCAAACAACAAGAGAATTTGTGCAGCTTCTGTAGCAGCATCTGACAATGTTTTCAGGCTATTCAACAGCAAATGCCTGTTTTTCAAGAGATACACATCGCTTCTTTCAATTAATTTTTCAGCTCTTTCTTCTTTTCTGTAAAGTATCTCTTCCCTAACGAGTTCTGAGACCTCTGTTAATAATCCCTTTTTATCGTAGATAACAATAATATTTTTCAATGAACTGGTTATCCAAGGCTCTCCATCAAGAAGCAAGTGCCACCATCTGCTTAGCATCCTTAATGGTTGAAAATGAAAAATCAATCCTTTGTCTCTACCTTCTTGTTCAATCATGCCGCATTTTCTTTCAATCCCGTCTAAAGCATACTGGCTAGGAGGAATCATTGAATCATTTATCACAATTAGCACATCAATATCATTTGCTGCTTTTTTAGTTACAGCACTGCCATAAACATAGATTGCTTCTATACATCTTTTATATTTCAACAAAGGATTCAAATTCTTTTTCAAGAGCTGCGGACTTACTTTCACTCCTTTCTTTTCTATTTTTTCTTCCATTTTTAGGATAATATAAATTTAATTTATTCTGTTTAATGATTACAACATTGTTTTTTGATATGATCTTCCGAATTGATAGTTAATTTAACTTATCTTTATAACATTGATTTTATTTTTTATTGCTGGTGACATTGTTTTTATACAAGCTCTTTAATAATAATTCATAAATTATCTCGTGTTTTTGCTTTGTCAACAACGTTATCTTTCTCGAATTTATCTTTATGATATTCATATCAATTTATAGTTTATTTTTGATGATTGCTTTGTTGTCTAACTCTTTTTATTACATTCTTTATCTACACCAACTTTTTTACAGCTTCTCTGAACAACATTGCTTTTATTGTTAGATCATCTAATTTCTTCCCATTAGGGAGATCAATTTTTTTGTGTTCATAAGCTTTGTACATCTTTATGATTTCTGAAGCATAACTGATATATGTTCTTTCCATCTTTCTTCCCCCAATTTTCTTTTTCAAAATTTCAGGTATTAATCTAGGAATAAGAACTGAATGTCCTCCAAGAATGAGTGCTGTTTGACTAGCCTCAATAGTGGAAGTATAAATGTTATCGAATATATCTCTCTTTAGATTTTCTATTTCTTTTAGATAATCTTTTATCAACAAGAATTTTTTTAATATAACTTCTTTAGTTCCAATCATCATGCCTTTTTCTATATTAATTTTCAAAGACCCCAAAAACTTAAAAGGATCATAGATAATCTTTCCTTCTCTGATGCTTATCAAAACCCGAGTGTTGTGATTTGATATCTCTTTTATCAAATCCTCCATGCTTCCGACTCTGACTTTTTCATGGGGAATATCATAAGTTTCTGAAAAGTATTTTGTCAGATAAAGAATCTGTTTGTTTACACAGATGACATAGAGCATATCTTTGTGAATCCAAGAAGCCTTAATCATTTTTCCAAGAGAAGCGTTGATTTTTACATGAATCTTTCCAAGAGCAGAAGCATTCTCTTTTCCTTTCATACTCTTCTTGTCTTCAATAAGACGAACTTTAGATTTTACAATCTTTGCAGCTTTTCTAGATTTCTTCATCTTGCCTCTTTTTCTTACCTATTATCATAGAGAAATTAATTTTTAAATATTGTCATTTAGAAAATTATTCTAGAATCAGCATATTAACCATATTTATACTTAAAATGCCTGACTAAGAGGATGATAAGAACACCAAAAGTAACAAGAACTGCTGCAGCATATGCTCCTGCTCCAAGAGCGAAGCCAATTGCAGTCAACACCCAAACAGCTACGGCACTTGTTAAACCATGAACTACTACGGGATTTTGAGGTTGTCTCCAGATTATAGCTGCTCCGATAAATCCTACACCAGTTGCAAGTCCCTGAGCAACTCTTCCTAAACCTGTTACATCTCCCCCATAAGTTGCCCCAATAGTAAACAAACAAGCTCCAATACATACGAGCATTGAAGTTCTAGATCCAAGACCATAATTCCTTGCTCTTCTCTCGAATCCGATTATTAAACCAAATAAAGCCGCTAGCACAAGCTTAATAAGAATTTCTACTTCTGCCGCCCCAAATTGAATTTGAAACATATTCCTCTTTTTTACCCCTTTTCTTTTTTTGATAACTAACTATCAATTAAATTACTATTCTTGAGCTTTTTGCTCTTCACCTTGCTGTTGCTTTTCTTCATATTGATTTCCAAGCAAGCCCATCTTTTTCAGAGAAGCTAGTTCTTTTAGGAGAAATGAACCCATTATCTTATATGCGCCTAAAACATTTCCTGTCTTTTTTGCTGAATCCATCATTTCTTCAGACTTAGCATAATTTCCGGCCATAAAATAAGCCATTCCAGCTTCTGCATATTCTTCATTAGTTTCTAATTTTTTAGCATATACTGAATTATCTTTTCTGCTGATTTCTGATCTTACATACATTGCCCCGTCTCTATCATGTTTTAATGCCAGATTTGTAGCAATTGCTCTTGCCTTACCAGTATACTCAGAATATTCTTCCCCTCCAACTCTCCCAACACGAGCGTACATTGCTCCCGCCTCTGCAGGATTTGTTGCTCGAAGTTTGTCTGCTGTTTTAAGATATCTGTCTACCTTTATTTTATTCTTCAATTTGTCTGCCTTACCAATCAGTTCATTCGCTTGCTCTGCAGTTTGTTTATATTCCTCTTCGTCTTTTGCCATGTTATATTAAGAAAAACTTACTTTATAATATTTATGTTTTAACGTATCTACTTAGGCGTCTGAAGTTATGTTTTGGTGTTATCAATAAATCAGGTTATCGTCGATATCTATTATCATAATCGACTAAAACAAATTTTATAGAATGTTCGATAATATTTTCAAATTATTCATAAAATAGGGGATATCCCTGTAAGTTTACAGTATCCTGAAAAAGAAAGGTTTATAAACTCTGACTTTTTGTATACTATGCTATACAAAAAGTATAACTAATTTAAATGAAGTTAGAAGATGGAGAATAAAAATGGGAGAGATTATCTACAAAAGAAGAATTGTTGACGAAATAGTAAAATATCTAGACTCAAAGGAAGTAATAGTAATCTATGGGGCAAGGCAAGTGGGAAAAACCTTTCTTTTAAAGTATCTAATCGAAAATTATCTAAAGAAAAATGTTTTTTATTTTGACTTGGAATTGCCAAATCTCTTGGAACTATGTAATCAAGGAGCTGAAGGTATTTTTAAGTATCTGATTCAGAAAGGAGCTGATGAAAAGCAAAAAATTTTTTTGATAATCGATGAGATTCAATATATGGATAATCCGACTAAATTTTTAAAAATCATACACGACCACTATCCAAGTATAAAAGTATTAGTTTCTGGTTCTTCTACCTTTGAAATAAAAAAGAAATTCAAAGAATCTCTTGTTGGCAGAACCATAAATTTTGAGATTTATCCATTAAGTTTCGAGGAGTTTTTAATATTTAAGGGGAAGGGGTATAAACTGGGTAAGGAAAATACAAAACTAATAAATGATGAATTAGTAGAGTTCGCTGAAGAATACATCCGATTTGGAGGTTACCCTAAAATTGTTTTGGAAAAATCTGAGGAGAAAAAACAAGCTTATTTGGGTCAAATAATTAGCACGTATGTCAGAAAAGACATAAGAGACTTGGGAAATATTAGAAATATATCTTCTTTTAATAAACTTCTTGAACTACTCGCTTCTCAGTCTGGACAGCTCCTTAATGTTTTAGAAGTTTCTGATACGTTAAAAATCAATAGAGAGACTGTTTTAGAGTATCTTGATTTATTAGAAAATACTTTTATAATAAAAAGAATAACTCCCTTTCATAAAAATTTGAGAAGTGAACTGTCAAAGAATCCAAAGGTCTTTTTTTTAGATACTGGAATGATGCACCTTTTGTGGTTAAAGGAATTTCCGAAGGTTATTCTAGGAAGCTCATTTGAAACCTTTGTTTTTTTAGAATTAATGAAAGCGAACAAGAAAATTAATTTTTGGAGAACTAAGAACAAACAAGAGATAGATTTTATAGTAAAAGACAAAGAGTTTTATGCAATCGAGGCAAAATACAACTTTTCAAATTTGGATAATAAGAATTTAAACCTTTTTTCAAAAGAATATAAATGCAAGACCATCACAGTTGGATTAAAGGGAGAGAAAAAAGGAAAATATATTTGGGAATTATTAAAGGAATTTGAAGTCAGATAAATTCCTAATTTTTAGGATTTGACATACTTCTTCAGTATCTCCATCACTTTCCCAGCGTCTACTTTTCCTCTAAACTTTGCCATAACTAGGCCCATGTAAGCATTTAATGTCAATCCAGATTTACTCTTGATTATATCTTGAACATCATTCTCAATGTTTTCAGAAGATGATGATTGTGATACCATTTCTTTTATTATATTATTAAGATTTTTCCCATGGATAATGTCAATCATAATCTGCTTCGCAGCACTTTCAGGAACCTTTCCCTTAACAATCTCCTGGAAAACTGTTTCAATAACATCAATATTAATCTTCTCATTCACTTCTTCCATGGGAATTTTTTCGTGGCTTGAGATTTCTTTTGGAAGCAAAACTAATAATTTTGCTGCTAAATTTGGTTTGTCTGCAGTTTGTAGTAATGCTTTAAACTCCTCCAGTTTGTTTTCAGCAAGAATTAGTTTTGTGAGTTCTGGATTAAGACCCTGTTCTTTTAATTCTAAAGAGATTTCTTCTTTTAATCTTGGAAGTTCTTTTTTAATTTCTTTGATAAATTCATTTGATATCTCGATTAGAGACAAGTCTGTTTCAGGATACATTCTAGCTGCTCCAGGCATAGGTCTTAAGAATATTGTTGTTCCATCAGGATTCGCTTTTCTGACTTCTTTCTTGCATGATTTTTCTTTGATGCATTTTTGCTGTCTCTCTATTTCAAGATCAATTGTTCTTATCATCATCTTAGGATCCTGAAACCCTTTTATCTCAACTCTTTCACTCCCTTTAATGGAAACATTAACATCTTGTCTTATTGTTCCTATCCCCCTTTTAACTTTACAAGCTCTTAATATCTCTCCAATCTTCATTGCAGCTTCTTTGATTTGTTCTGCAGAATGCAGATCAGCAGCAGTTGCGATTTCAACAAGAGGAATCCCAAGTCTGTCAAGTTTGTATCTCTTAGAGCTCTCAAATCCAGGTTCATCAACTCCTTCACTTGAAACAGCAGCTTGTGCAGGTCTAGCAGCATCTTCTTCAAGCATAACATAATCAATCCCCACTTTTCCCTGAGATGTTTCAATAAAACCATTATGAGCAATCAAAACAGTTCTTTGAAATCCAGAAGTGTTAGAACCATCTATCACAGTTTTCCTCATAACCTGAACAATAGGATACATTTCACAGTTAAGCAATAAAGCAATTTGCAATGCAATCTTTAGTGCTTCATGGTTGATTGTATGTGGTGGGCTTTCATCTAGTTCAACAAGGCAATTAGCATCTTTATAAAATTCATATTCAAACTCTCTCTCACGAGCTTGCTCAAAAGCAGCTGCTTCATCAATTTTTCCTGTTTCTCCTGTAACTGCTTTTATCTTTCTCTTAACAATCATATCTGGCTCGCTTTGTTTCAACACAGAAGGGCACAAGCAGAATAATTTATGCGTATCAAGCTGCTGATGAATCTCAAGTCCAGACTTCAACCCAATTTTTTGATAATCTATCATGCAAGAAACATTCTTTCTAAACTTATAAATTTTTGTAAATATGGCCTACGAGTTATTTTTGATTATTAGAAACATCTAACTACTTTGTCAGAGTCTTTGTATTTATTAATCTGCTCTCCGAAACATACAATTAAAAACTTTTTTAGAGTTTCTATTTCTCCTTCTTCCAACAAAGAATTAAGGGGTGCGTATTCTGGTTTTGGATTTAAAGTTGGAATGTTCAATTCCCCCAACGTGTCAACTAACCAATCCATCTTTACGAGTCTTTTACCATTGTTTGTCTTTATGGAGTACTTGCTAATTTTTTCCCCAATTCTTTTAGTTTGGATCTGTCTAAATCTCCAATAACATTTCCTTTTACCAAAACAACCCCTTCTTTAGCTCTAATCCCTAAACTGCATCCCAAGTCTATATAAAAAAGTCTTCCTTTTTCTTGAGAATACAAAAACATAAAATTATCTGCTTTTCCTTCTACGTCTTCAACCCTTAATAAATCTCTATAAATAGTGCCAAATAGCATCATTTATAGGTTTTTTACCGATAAATGATACAAAATAGTAAGATTTATAAAGCTCTTTAACGTACGAATCTTATGGTTACAAAGTACGATATTTTTGAACTTGTTTATAAATATAAACATCCCATAAAACCTATTGAAATATTAAAGCTGTTAAACAAAGATGAAAGAGAGTATGACAACATTCTCCGAATTCTAACAGAACTTGCTAATGAAAAACTCTTGGTAAAAACCGGTTATGGATTTCAAGCAAGCAGGACAGATAAAGCAAAAATTCTTTATGATATAATTTATCATTGCTTAAGCAATGACTTAAATTATAACGAGATTCTGGACAAAAACATTGCAGAATTTATTAATCAAGCATTACAAATAGGAGAAATTAATTCAAAAAGCATAAAATTAAATCCAAGAACCGTTAAAAAATATGTAGAAATTTTAAGCAAGAATGGATTAATTTTGATAATTGCAGAAAAACCACTTAGGGCAAAAATCTTCTATAATACCCTATTAAATAATATTTTTGTTTATTTTGGATATAAAAAAGAGGTCATAGCAGAATACCATTCTAATTACTTGATGAGTATAGAAAAAGAGTTAGCTAAATTTAGAAAATTAAGAAAAGGAAAAGAAGTGAAGTATAAACAAATTTTAGAAGATTTTGAAATATCATTCATTCACCATAGCCTTGCATTGGAAGGCAATCCCATAACTTTGCCACAAACTAGAAGGATTCTTAGGGATAAGATAATCCCTTCAAACTTAAGAAGCGAAGATGTTGATGAGGTAAAAAATTATCAGAAAGCGCTTACCCAGATGTTATTGGACAGCCAAAATAAAAAGCCACTTACGATACAGACAATTCTTAATTATCATACTCTAGCCATGCAGCACAATTCAGAAATTGCTGGAAGAACAAGGAAGATACAAGTCCATATTAAAGGCAATCCAAATTTTAGAATTGCTAAAGTAGAAAAAATAGAAGATGAATTGAATAAACTATTAGAGGATTATAATAAATTTATCAAGAAAAAATCTAATCTCAAGGAAATTTTAAATTTTGCAGTTTATTTTCATAATGAATTTCAGCATATCCACCCATTTGAAGATGGAAATAGCAGGACAACAAGGTTAATTACTTTCCATTTATTGCAATTTGAAGATATTCCAATAGTAGATATTCCTTTCGGGTTGCTTGATGAATATCTTAGTTATACAAAAGGTTCAATGAAAAGAGATGATACCAAACTCTATCAAACTTTGCAGAAAATAATTCTTTTTAATTTAAAGAAGATCAATGATAAATTATCTTCTTAAGAATTCTTTTAATCTTTCTGCTAGAAAAAGATAACTTTTTCTGCATGCCGAAAATGCTTTTCATTTTCGAGCATATTATCAATAGAAGATAGTTTCTACTGTAAATAGAAAGATGCTCCCAACGAGTCTAAAAAATTAATAATTTTTTGACCTCCCAATTTTTTTAAAATTGAGAGTATTCGAACTCTAATCATAAAAGGTTGACACGAGACACTATTTTGCCTTTTTCTCTAAAAAATAGCCCGACTGCATTTAACTGAAACTACTTTATAAAATATGATATCTCGGTTCCTATAATTACTACCACACGCCACCGTGAGATTATCTGGGCTGTAGAAAATAATATCAGAGAGTACTGCGTCAGTGTTGGGTTCCCCACCCCCTACAGTCGAGTTGTCTGATAAATTTAGAATAACCCCAATTGCTCGGCTGTTAGGATTCTCACAATAAAAATAATTGTTATCTCCTTGATACGTTGTCCACCTGCAAGGAGAAGTGTCATATTCGTTTACCCCTAGAAATGCTGGTGGGCAGTCTAGTGTAACATATTTGGGTATTCCTGTTGGGCAATTTGTTGGTAACCTTGGTAGACTTATAAAACCCACCAAGTACCAATAGATAACACCGCCCAAAATAAGAACACCCAGCCCTATCAAATACCATTTCAATGGCATGAACGTTACTATCGTCCCTCTTTTATTCATAGTTTATATAAGAAACTCAATAATTTAAACCTTTTTCTTTAAATCAATTCTCCAAGAAAGGATAGTCATAAGAATAGCAAGTAATGCCATAAGGAAATGCATTTTAGCTCTTATATCCCAGCTAATATAGGTATCCATCCACCAGTTATCATCAATTTCATTTTGGATTTGTTTTATTGTATTTTCCTTATTCCAAACTTCAAATTCTGCCTGAGACATATTTATAATATTTGAAGGAAGGGCAGGGGTTTCATTAAGGTGCTTTTCAAACTGCTCATTATAGAACTTCTCTGCTTTTATACTGGCACTATACTCGAGACAAGCCAATCCAATCAGATATATGGATAACAAGATTAACAATATAGTCCAAACACTTATTTTAAATTTCATAGTTTATGAAGGAAACTCAGCAATTTAAATCTTTTTCTTCCCATTCCTTCATTTAGGACAAGGAACCGGTTTTTTAAGTTGAGCAATAATTATTCCTACAAATAATCCAACCATAAATATTATAAAATCCAAATAAGACAAATTAGATGTTATATTTAACATATCATCCGCCAGTTTACTAAAAAAATTATTATATGGAAAAGGAAGTAAGATTAAACCTATTAAACATATTATAAGGACGATACTGTATACTAATCATCAGTTCTCTCGTTAGCCAAATATCTCGCCAATCCCAAAATCTTGTTTCTGCCTAGTGGCAGAAAGATGTCTGCCATTTCTGCCGGAGTTTTGTCTTTTAATTCTTGGTGTGGATTTACAAA
>JAPLYB010000017.1 GCA_026395795.1 Candidatus Pacearchaeota archaeon | reverse complement strand
AAGTGGGTAAATGTTCAGGACAAGAAATAATCTTTCTATAGGGATATTGGGGTCTATAGGGAGGGCATGCATTATTCAGGTCTTGAATAATGGGATAGGTCTGCCTATCCTATTTTGTTTGTTGTTTCGGAGATACTGTTCTGATGAGAAACAAGTTAAAGAGATGGTGGAGCAAGCGGTCAAGAAATTTGGAAAAATAGACATTTTGGTAAATAATGCAGGTATTGTTTTTGATGTTCCTTTTAATGAAAGAACAATTGAACAATGGAAAAGAACCTTAGAAGTTAATCTTATAGGGACATTTATTTGCTCGAGAATTGTTGCAAAATTTATGAGAAAACAAAAATCGGGCAGCATTATAAACATCTCTTCTACAAATGGAGAACATACATATCATCCAGATTCTATAGATTATAGTGCTTCCAAAGCAGGAGTTATTAATCTAACTAAAAGCTTAGCTATGGAACTCGGTCCAAATATTCGTGTTAACTCTGTTGCCCCTGGTTGGGTTGATACTGACATGAACAAAGAACTTCCAGAAAATTACTTAAAGAAAGAACTTCAAAGAATTTATCTTAAAAGAATTGCCAAACCCGAAGAAATTGCAAAAGCAGTTCTTTTTTTAGCTTCGGATGATGCCAGTTATGTTAATGGGATAACTCTTATTGTTGATGGCGGAGATCAAAGATAAAAATCTAACTAAAAAGTTAGTTTTTTAAACTCCTTTCAATTCAATTAAGCGAGGTGATCGTACCTCAGAACGATTTCTGAGAAATATAAACATGAAACACATTGAAGGATATTGTTTCATAGCAAGAATGAAAGGAGCTATGGGTACATCAGAATTTCTTTTTGGCAAACCAATACATAATAAAAGATATGAAAATTTTCAATCTAATGGACTGATTCCTTACGAAACAAGAGGGGGGGCATTAGAAGGAGCAAAATCATTTAAGGCTGGCCCTTTAGAAGAATTATTTTTATGTGAAATAAAATTAGACATAGCCGGGAATCTTGATGAAGCAGAAAAAGAACTTAAAAAATCTTCTGGCTTAGTCGTGATAGCAACAGATAAAGAATTACCTCTAGAAAATTGTATTTATGGCAGGATAAAAGAAGGAAAAAGAGCAGATCGTCCATTGCCTTGTGCTTCTTTGGCATACACTGGTTTTTATAATTCTTCAACATTCCATAATACAAAATATAAACAGACTGTAGTAGACAAGAAGATGTTAGTTAAAAGCGCGTATGATAATGCATTTCATGTTGCTGGAGAAGTTGCCAGACAAAAACTGCAAGGAGAGGGAACTGTAAAAATAGCAAGATTTAGAATTAAACGAGAAAAGAAACTCATTAAAACTAAATAATAAAAAAATGCCACTTGACTTAAGAACACAAAAACTTGCAAAACTTGTAGTAAGATATTCTGTATTTGTAAAACCAAATGAGAATGTTGTGATTTCTGGATCAACCGAAGCACAGGACTTCATGATTGCTTTATACAAAGAAGTATTACTCGCTGGGGGACACCCTATCCTTCGAGTAAACTTGCCCGGATTAAATCCATTCTTTTACAAATATGCTAAAGAACATCAAATAAACAAATTTCCAGATCATTTTGATTATACTGTCAAAACAGCGCAAAAATATATCGGCATTGATACAGAGAATAACACCCGCGAGCTGACAAATTGTGATCCGAAGAAGATAACTGCAAGACAAAAAGTAACTCATCCAATCTCAGATTATATTGTTAATAGAAAAGATAAGATAAGAAGATGCACAGTAGGTTTCCCATGTCTTGCTCTCGCTCAAGATGCAGACATGTCTTTAACAGATTATGAATCTTTTGTTTTTAATGCATGTCTACAGGACTGGCAAAAAATAGGAAAGAAAATGGACAAAATATTGAATAGGTTCAAAAAAGGAAAGCATGTTCACCTTATCGGAAAGAATGTTGATCTTCAATTTGATATTCATGGAAGCAAGGCTGTTGCAGATAAAGGAGAGGAGAATATGCCTGGCGGAGAAATTTTCATGGCTCCTGTTCGTGAATCTTTAAATGGATGGATTAAATTTGATTTTCCAGCTATCAGAGATGGAAAAGAAGTTACAGATATTGAGTTGACATTTCGAGATGGAAAAGTTGTTGAAGCAAAAGCCAGCAAAAATCAAGATTTTTTAATTGAAATGCTAAAAACAGATGAAAACTCAAGTTTTGTCGGAGAACTGGGAATTGGATTAAACCCAAAAGTCAACAAGTTTACAAAAAATCTTCTTTTCGATGAAAAAATAGATGGAACAATCCATTTAGCTTTAGGGATGGCTTACAAAGAAAACGGCGGGGGAAATGATTCAGCCATACATTGGGATATTGTAAAAGACATGCATCAAGCAAAGATCATTCTTAATGGAAAGATTATCCAAGATAAAGGCATCTGGAAACTGTAAAATCTTTTATAATTCGTTGAAGGTCAGTATCTCCGAATGAAGTTTAATACTATAAAGTTACTCCGAAAAGTTTAAATACTTAACCTATCTATTAGATAGGTATGAAAAGAGTGAAGATTATAACAAAAACAACACTTATTCTGAAAGGAATAAGATGCTTTCTTGAAAGAGAAGTCAAACCCTTTGGAACAAGTGCGAGAATAGATTTTCCAAAGGAATTCATCGGTAAAAAA
>JAPLYB010000039.1 GCA_026395795.1 Candidatus Pacearchaeota archaeon | reverse complement strand
TCAGAGAATAAAATTGAAGCAGTTTTTGCTCATCCTTACTATCCTCAAGATAAAGGAAAAGTAGAAAGAACAAACAGGAATATTGCTGAAGAGCTTGTGAATATAATCACAATCTTTCACAAGCTCTTGAAAAATGAAGAAGTTGAGAAATGGACGAAGTGGTTCAATGAAAAGAGATTTAACAATGGGATTAAAGATTTTCCTGCAAATCTTTATGTTAAGTATTAAGGTTTACTTAACATATCCTCACAAAAAGAATGAAGTCTTTCTTGGTTAAATATTTAAATCTGGCTTTCCTTAAAGTTTAGAAAAAAGAGAAAATGGATCCAAAAGAAATGAGCTCTCTAAGTGCTATGCTATCTAACTTTAGCACTAGAATAAACGATACAGAAGAAAAGCAAAATATGATTACTGAAAAACTTTCTTTAATCAGTCAGACGCTTTTGAAGAATTCTGAAAGAATTGCGAAAGAGATGACTATTGTTTCGGATGAAATGTCGGAAATTAAAAACGAAATGGACAAATTGAAAGAAAGTGTTCAAATCCTTTTAGAACAATCAGGAGAATTTGCTAGGAAACAAGAATTACAGGTTGTTGAAAAATATATGAAGATTTGGGAACCAATGAAATTTGCAACAATTGAAGATGTCAGGAGAATGGTAAATGATGCTGTGAAAAATAAAAAAGCCTCTTCAAAAGATAAGATCATTCCTGTTGAAGAATAAATCTGAAGATTAAAAACAAAAAATGTCAAAGAAACCAATTCCAACAAATATTGTGATTGAGATGAATAAGCGAGGATACAATGATGTTGATATTATAAGATACCTCAAACAACAAGGATTCACCCCTATTGAAATGAATGATGCTTTTAATGCTGCCAAGATAAAGATGGAGCTGTCAAGAGCACAAACAGATCAAGAAGCAACTCCTGTTCCGCAAGCACAACAGAATCCTCAAGGATATGGGCAGTCACAAGCGCAGTATGCGGAATCTGCTCCGCAATACGCTGAAGAAACAGAAGCAGAACCAGCAGGAGATTATTCTGAAGAAATCAAACATTTACAAGTCAGGATTAAGGAGATAGAAAATAAAACAAGAAATCTTGGTGTTTATCTAGAAAATTTACAAAAAAGACTTGCTGCGAAGTTTCAAGAAAACTCCACAACAATGAACAGTCTTTCCAGCCAGGTTAATGCATTACAACAGTCTTTTTCAAAAATTCTTGAGCCTTTAGTGCATGGTGTTAAGATAAAAACTGGGATGCTGGACCTGAATAAGAAAGATAAAGGGTATGATGAAGAACTAGAAGAAAGTCCAGAAGAAGCCCTAGAAAATCAGGGATTTTCGGGGCGTCGAAAATCAGACGGATTTTCGGACGAAATAAAGGTTATAACAGAAACGAAAACAGAGACAAAAACAAAGAAACCTCAGAAACCAAAAAAGGAAAAAAAAGAAAAACCTGGATTAGAAGATCATTTCAAGAGATAATTCTTATAATGTTTATGATATATTATCTCGCGATTCTGAATCTCTGCAGAAACTATAGTGAAAGACGTAAGTCTTTCCCTAAATACTCAACGACAAAATGGGGAAATATCTAAGTCGTTGACTATAATATCAATAACTCAAAGTTATAAATTAACAGATTAGAAGATTTACTGTTCTTCGTCTGTCAACCCTTGCTCATTAACAAAGAAAACTGTTTCTGAATCTGGCAAGTTAGGGGAGTCGATCATCTTTGCGATTCTTGAACTCTTCTTTCCTTTTCTTAAATATATTCTATACGTAGATGCATGGCCAACAATGTTTCCACCAATTGCTCTTGTTGGATCACCAAACATCATTGCGGGATCTGACATAACTTGATTTGTTATGTAAATTGCAATGTTATAAGCTTCAGCGAGCCTTATCAGATTATGCAAGTGCTTGTTCAATCTTTGCTGTCTGTCTGCTAACTGCCCTCGGCCTGCGAATTCTGCTCTAAAATGAGCTGTTAATGAATCAACAATTAAAAGTTTGATTGGTTCGCCGTTTTTGATTAATTCTCCTACTTTATCGACGAGAAGTATTTGATGATCGCTATTAAAAGCACGTGCTACAAAAATGTTTTTTAGTGTTTTCATGAAGTCTAAACCTTGAGCTTCGCACATTTGTTTTATCCTTTCTGGTCTGAATGTCCCTTCTGTATCAATCCAAACTGCTTTTGCATTTGCTCCGCCTTTTTCTAAAGGAAGTTGAACATTGACTGCAAGTTGATGTGCTAATTGAGATTTTCCAGAACCAAACGCACCATATGTTTCAGTCATCGCTCTTGTTTCTATCCCACCACCAAGCAGATTATTTAAATTTTTAGAACCAGTATTAATCTTAATAACCTCTGCTCTTTTCTTTAAATATTCTGTTGCGTCTTCAAACTCAAGATGTAACATCTTTCTTGCAGCAGATATTGCTTTTCTTGCTACTGTTTCACTTAAATCAGCTAACGTAGAAAGATCAGATGGGGTCATGACTGCAACGCTCATTAAGTCTCCATAACCTGCTTCGTCTAGCTTGCCTGCTGTTGTCGCACCAATTCCAGGTAAGTCAGTGAGTTCAAATTCCCCTTCTTTCTTAATTTCTTTTTCCTCTTTCTCTTTTTCCTTAGCCATGGAAGTGTTATAATCCGGGACTTTATAAGTATTATTTTTGTGTATAATATAGATTATACCATACTCAAGACCAAGACCACCATTCCTAAAGTGAGTAATACAAACAAGATTGCTTCAAGAATGCTACCAGTCTTAAAAAAACCCTTTGTTTTAAATTTAGAAGGCCAAAACCACCTGATCCCTGATTTTGTTAAGGAATCTACTAAAAGGTGGAGAAAGTAGAATCCAGAAAACAAAAAAACATAAAGCGGGTTGATTCTGAGCAAAATCCCTAAAACAAATAGGATTAGGCAAAAAGTAAGGCTATGCAAAAGTTCTCTATGTGAGATAAAAATATGAACTAGATTGCTTGCTGGTTTTGTTATCTTGCTTATCCAGGAACCTATAACGTCAATATCTGGAAGGGCAGTTGCGAAAAATACAATCAAAAAAGTGATTATGTTTAACTCAACAATATTGAGTTTAGAAAGAAGCAAAAAAAGGAACAGATTGAAAACAAGATGCGTTCTTAAAAGCATTTTAAACACCTCTTATCCATATCTTATTTTTAATGATAAAATGAAAATTGCTAAGATTAAACCTACAGAGTTCATTATCGCAACAGGTCCGCTCTTTACAATTACTGCGTAAATCACCCATAAGATTAAACCTGTTGTGTAAATAATGTATCTCCACAAAGAAATGTCCTTAGTTAATTTTGTTTTCCAACTTTTTATTGCTTGAGGAAACAGAGAAATAACAACAAGAACTCCTGCAGCATATCCTAGCAGATCTATTTCATTCATAATTAAAAAGAAAGAAATAACTTAATAAATTATTGCTTAATTAGTGTAGTTGAAATAATTTTGATTATTTATTTGTATTTTCCAGAGGCAGCGCATGGGCTAGATATTGTCCTGGAACAAAAAAACTGCCTAAAACTGCTTGTACCAGAGTTCTTTCTAACTTGTTCACTTCGGGTTTTATTAAATCTGTCCTCCTCATATAATCTCTAAAATATTGAAAAAAATTTCTCTCTTCTTTTCTAGACAAACTCTCTTTTCTCAGATTATCACTAGTCACCACCAAAGATATGAGATTTGCAGTAATAACAAGAAAACCATAAGCAAAACCAGCAGTCATTGCTGCATATTTTATATTTGATATCAAATCATTCATTTTAATATTTAAGTATACTGTTTAATCACCATATCTGGATCAACGCGTTCACAATCATTTATTATGAATTCATCCCTATTGAATAAAACATTCTTCCTTGTTTTTCCCATAAATAAGAATTCACTTCCAACTATCTCTTGTTTTTTTTCCAGCATAAATGAAGGGTCTTCTAATTTTGACATGTCTTCTTTGATTTCAAGAAGTTTGAATATTGCTTCATTAAATGCGGTGGCTCGAAGATTTTCAGAACCATCATCTACCAAAACGTTAAGGATTGCTCTTTTTTTGGGTAGAACACTTCCATGCCTGACACATGTTGCTTTATCTCCTTCTAATGTCACCTTCATTCCGCATTCTGGACAGACATAAAAAAAGGATATGTTAAAAAATTGCAGAACATTTGCACGAATGTTTGCTCTTTCATTATTTTTTATTTCTGAAATCTTCCTTATTATTGGTGTGTCTTTTGTTAGCACAGTACTTTCGATAGTTTCTGTACTTTGAGCAAGCTCTGAGAAAGAATTTAAATGTACTTCCCTATTTGTTGTTCCACGAACATCTGCATTTTTTATATCAATAACTGCGTCTTTCTTTAGTGTTCCGTTTTTAATCATCTCAATATGCTTTGTATCCCATAGAACAATGCGGATGTTTGAGGTTTCATCTGCAATTGAAAATGAACATAATTCGCCCTCTCTCTCTTGTTTTTTAAATTTTTTTATTGAAGGATCATCAATTATTTTTCCTATTATTGAAACTTTTTTCATTCCAATCATAAGATCCTGAATTTTCATCTTTTGTTTTTCAAATGATATCCCCAGTTCAGCTGCAACTATCTGTGCTGCTCCCTCATTACTGATTAATCCAGAAAGTTTAGCTTTTTTGGCTTCTATTCTTCTCAAAACCTCTTCTTTTTCTAAACCAGAATTCTTTTTTATTTTTTCAACAAGTTGATCAAATGGTGCTTTTAACATCTTTAGTTCCTTATGCTCCATAGAATCTGGTTTTACTTTTTAAATTTTCTCGTAACAAACTATCTAATACACTTTGAATGATTAATGCTCTGGTGTTAGTTTTCTTAAAGAAAACTTAAATGAAACAGGATCTAGGGCGTATGTTTCTTGATTAAAAAACTTATTTTTTGATTCTAGGGAGATGGTGTAATGAGTTTGGTCTTCTCTGGTTTCAACTACATTCCATTTATCAAATGAAGGAAGTTGTGTTGGATCTTGCACGTTTAGTTTTTCTATTTCATCCAGATTCAATTTTTCACTCAAGTTTATTGATTGATTTATTATAAAGCTGCGAGAAATGTTGTATGTGAAATAAGGTGTTTCTTTCTCGTATGAAATATTCTGTTGTCCGCTTATACAAGTAAGAATATCTCCATTGAAAGAACATGTCGGTGAATCCATGTCCATTTGATACATTTCAAAATGATATTTTATAGCATAGTTTTCAAAAGAATCTTTGAAATAACTCAGGACATCTTGAGCAATCTTTTCTTTGATGTATCCTTTGTCTGGTTTACAGTTCTCATCTAGGATGATTATTCCTTCTGAATTAGATGCACAAGCAGGATTTGTCTTATCGACAAATGAGTCTTTCGCCAGATCTCTCATTGATTTGTCTACTCCAAGATTCATTGTATCAACAAATATTCTGTTTATCTCTAAAGGATAATCTGTAATATAATCTGACCCCCAAGTTCCAAGACTGCGTTGTGTTTCATTATAAGTTTTAAAAGAGACAGCTATTATCAAGGCAAATAAAACAAAGGTTATGAAAACCAGCCATACGCCAAACCCTATTGCTTTTTTATTCATGGTAACCCTCCTTCAATATTGGAATTATAAACTTTTACGAAAGTAAGTCTATCTCCAGGGAGAATAACACAAAGGTTTATTGTTTTCTCTGTTTCTGGTTTTAATGCATAAGAACAACCACTAATCTGTTCATCAATGACTAAACTGCAGTCTTCATTATGTTCTTTACAAATTTTCTGCACGCCCTCTGTCAGTTCTTTCTTAGCTGTTTCATCATTAGCTCTTATTAAATCAGAAAATGAATTTACTCCTCGCTTCTCTTGAAGTTTAGAATTTAAGTAAAAAGTTAATCTATCATTCATTATGGAAAAAGTCCCTTTTTCAGAAACCAGATCAGTTGGACCTTGAATTAATTTTGATATAACTGAAAGCTGTGTTATGGCAATCAAAGCTATTGATAAGATTAAAATCAAGATGAATGCTGCAACATCTGAAATTACTTCTGTTTGAGCTTTTTTATTTTTTAACATTTTTTGGTTGTTATTTTCTTTCGTTTTTATCAATGATTTATAAATTATAATTTTCGTTCTTATTGACGTTGTTTTTATTATCTTTCTTAATTATTTATATCAATTTATTATTTATTATTTCTTCAGGGATTATTTATTCATAATCACCTGAACATTTTTGCTGTTTTTGTCTAATGCGATGAAAACATTAAGCTGGTCTGTTTGATGACTTGAGTTTAAAACAGAGTAATTATAATCTAAACAAGAAGGAAGATACGGCCCAGTAACCCTTGTTTGAACTTGACAATAAACCTCGAGTTCTCGTCTTCCAGAAGTGATGCTTTTTCCTTGGAATGTCAGATTAAGGAATACGTCAGAAGTGGTTTTTATGCACTCATTCAAGGTTTTTTCATTAAAGTTTTCTTGAGTTAAAACAAGGCTTTCATTTGTCATGCAAAGAACAACTTTCTTGGCGATTTGTGCATTCTCAAGTTTTCTTATATCATAGGGTTTAGAGTATTGCATCCACAGGACTGCAACAAAAACTAGACAAACGATAATAATCATCATGATCCTATAAAAAGAGATTATTGTATAGCTTGCTGCTGCTTTTTTATTTTTTAATATTTTGTTTGACATTTTTCCAGTTTTAGGAAGTTATTTTTATTGTAGCTTTGCCGTTTTCATTGGTTACAGTAAAATTATTAGAATAACAAGGATAAGAATACCCTGGATCTTGAGGATAACGTTTTGTAACAATATTATTATCCTTTTTTTCAATAAGGAGATTAGATGTCACGCTGATAACCGAATTGTTTGGTGCAGCAGTAATTATAATACAAACTTCTTTTGCAAGAATCTGTTTTTTGTTATATGGATCTTTAGATGAATTATTTAACAGTAGCAAGAAAGAAACGAGCAGTATACCTACTATTGTCCATGTAATCAGACTTTGCATTAGCAAAGGTTCCCCTCTTTTATTCATGTTTTATTTATGTGATAATGGTTAATAAATTTTGTGAAGAAAGAGAATTTATTAATGATGACTAAAAAATGAAAAAGAGACGAAGATGATATCACGTGTTTAAATCTTATAATGATATTAATCTGCAAAATCTACATCTCAGAGTTTTATATCTTATTGAAAGAACACATCTATGGAATGCTCTCTATATTCTGACATATTTTAGTAAGATTCTCTTGTTCAAGCGGAGCGAGGATTAGAGCGTAGCATCCTGGGCCCTTGCCTGCTGTTGTTGAGCAATGAATATTTGCTGCATGAGTATTTATTCCATAAAAAACTGCTCTTGTCCCTCCTAAAACCGCCTCTGTAATTCCAATTACCAACAGCGCCGTTTCTGGATTTTTTGCGGCTGCAGATAATACTTTTCCTAGAATCCCTAATTGGCTAGCCGCTACCCCTCCACCTACCCAAAGTCCAATACTAGTTGCTCCCCACTCTTTAACAGCATTTCCTATACTATCCCCTTTTATTCCCATGAAAACTATTGCTAATTGTTCTGACGTTGAAATGGGATCATACGCGCCTTGTAATTCTGTTGTTAATTTAGCTTGGGGATTGTCTGTAAAGTACATTATATAAGTGAGGTTTCGTGTTGGATCGTGATTTGGATTTGGAATGTATTGCTCATTTAAGTAAGGGAAGATATCAACTTGTGAAATTTTTTGCTGAACTTTTTCATCAAACTTAATTGTTGAACAGATAACACAGGATGCTTTTTCAACGCCAACACCTAACATTCTACTTTCATCAAAAAAGTCTTTTTCTCCTCTCCCTAACATCTCCCAGCAATAGTACATCTGTTTTGCAATAGTCTTCTGGATTTCTTCTTCATTTGATGTCTTAACAACAATATTCTGAGTTTTGCACATCAATGGAAACTGAAATGCTTTTTCTGGATGCACCCCAAGAAGTTCCGCAGCTCGAAGGTTAACACTCGTTTGACAACTTGTATAATCGAAATCTTCTGGTTTAAATGCATTACTTAACCACCATCCCAAGAGTGCTGCAACTAAAACGAGAATTATCAAAAGTATGATAAATCCAAAGGACACTCCCCCATCTCCTCTTTTATTAAATCTTTTCATCTTATTTCTGTCTTAAGTATTTGATAACGTGAAACTTATTAATCTTGTGTTTTAATTTTTAGTATATCTATCAAATTATTTTTAGTAACTTGAGTATTCCCAAAACAGCAAAAATGACAACCGCTCCTCCAATTAGCCAATATATAATGTCTATTGGTTCTCTTGTTAAGGTTTCTGTGTCAGACGCCATTTTTATATTTTTGACTTTATTTTTCAGTTTATTTTTAAATTAAGCGGTCCCTTGATTTAGTCCTTTGTCTTCTGCTGTTATCTCTGCAAGCTCTACTGGAGTAGGACTTACAGTTGCTATGCCTGGAAATACTGGAAGCCCAGCTGATGAATCTAAAGTGTTATCGATGCAAGACATGGCTAGCTGATATTGTGTTTTTCCTGCACCAACAAAAAGATCAATCTGTTTTTCTTCTAACCCACTGCCTGTGTCCTCTGCAACATAATAATGATTATTAAAGTCCTGACAAAACTGCTTGCATTCTGTTTTGTCCATGCATTTGAATTGCAAATAAACTGCACTTAGATAGGGTATAAAGGCTCGTTTTACAGCTATTGACCTGCCAGGTTCCAGGCAAGTATCTGTCAACTGACCATATTTACATTTGGGGTTTGCCTCAGATGGACTTAGCTCTTTTGTTTCTTTTATCGTATCATAACTGTACATTTCTCCATTAGATCCTATCCCTGTTCCTTCACATTTGACTGTCTCATAAAATCCAGGTGTATTGTGTTCTACAAATGTGCAATAATACATACTATCTCTACCTGTTTCCGAGTCGGGGTTTTTCCAGAGAGCGAAATCTCCTTCAAAAACTGTGTAATACGCACTTACTCTCATCCCTTCGATTCTTGTCCAAGTGTTATCGACCAAGAGGTTTTGCACAACAGAAGAACTGACAGGACTAGAATACGCTCCTGTTGTTGAAAGTTCAAGTGATCTTTCACTCAGAAGGTAATATGCCCCTTGATCGCTCAAGTAAAAATGCTTCACTCCATTGATTTTCCATAAAAAGAATTTTGTTTGTTTGTTCTCACCTTCTCCGACTTCCATCATCAAAGGCTTGGAAATCTGTCTGCAACCTTGCGTTGTTATTTTCTCAGATATGCAATCTTTTTCACAAACACAAACATAATACTTTCCATTGCCTGCTAAGGGTTTAAAAAATAAACCATTACTATCCATATTTCCATTATTGAAAGCAACAACAGTCCAGCCTATTGGAACATATAGTGCGATGTCTTTACCTTTTACATTTTCATTTAAACTCAAAAGTTGCTGATAAATGTAGGCTGTTGTTCCCTTTGCCTGTAATTGCCGTTGGTTTGTACCAAACAACAACATCCCCAGACTCACCCCTAAATAAAGAATTAAAACAACCGCAATTAAAGATAAAACAATCTTGACAATTTGTTCTGGAAGTAATTGAGCTCCTTTTTTTGATTTGTAAAAACCTTTTAAAAACATTGAAAATCACCTTTTTGTCTTCTAATATTAGACAGTGCTTAAACAATATTTAAATGTTATGAAAAATTTAAAGAATCAGATTTTTTATTAGGGGGCGGTGTTGGTTTTCCACAGACCTAATGCCTCAGCTAGTTTTGCGAAGACGCTGTTCTGTGCTGGTTTTAAAACGCCGGTTATCAGAAGTATTGCAAAAGCGAGAAGTAAAACACCAAGTATAACAATTATGAGCGTTGTAAGATTTATCTCTTGCGCTCTTCTGCTTCGAAAAAACTTTTTTAAAAGCATTTCCTTACGCGGTGTTATAATGACTATCACAATAAGATTGTGCACTTCCGTGGGCTATCCAAACCGATTGGTTTTCTGCGTATCTCAAATCTGCATTTATCGGATTTGCATAACAATAGGCTTGGGTAACATTGCCTGTCTTTTGGTTAGCTATCGACACTGTCTGTGTACAGTAAGAGACTACGTCTCTTGCTTCACAATCCACTTTCTTTGCATTGATGTCGTCCTGGTTAAACTCTTGTTGATGTCCGAAAATTGTTTTCCAGAAGTTTCCCATTCCTCCTGAAAAACCGATCGTAACAATAACCAAGAGAAGAAGGACCAACACGATTATAACCATCGTTCCAATAGTCATCTCTACGCCTCTTTTATTTTTCATTTTCTATTTATAGATAAGTATTATTTATTTTTAAAACTTTCGTATTTGACTTAAAGGGGTTTAAAGGATTAAGCAGCAAAAAGACAGGTGTTCCCTCCTTCTGATTTAAACTGAATTTTTGCTCCGTTTGTTAGTTCTGTTTTTTGCAGGTCGGAGCATAATGAGACCGATGAACTAAGAATAGAGGAAACATCTTTCACTTCAAATCTTATGACGCTCATCTTGGCAATTCTCATCCCGCCAAAGAGGTTTTGTGCTGGAACACTATCATCAACAAAAGAAATTTCTTTTACAACTTGATTATTATAGACGAGTAAAAGAGTTTTGTCTGCTTTTCTTACGAGTATAGAATAACCATCTGGAAGATCTGCTATGGTGTATTCTTGCCCAGATGCAGCAGAAGAAACAGCACTAACAACTTTTGTAAATGATGCTATCGCTGTTGTTCTTTTTTCAGAACACAATGGAAGCCCTGAAATTTCGCTGTTCAAAGAAGCAAAGTCAGCTCTTCCAGCTCTTGTTATTATCTCGAGTATCGGCGCCCCATTTTGTTTTAGGTTTGTTTTGAAAAAATACTCTGAAGTGATCACGCCAAACTTTCCTGCAGTTCCGTCTTTTGCATCTATTTCTGGGAATTTTGAGGAAGTGATATCGATTGTATCAAAACTGTTTGTCTGATAATTTCCAGATCCAGGAGTGTAAACATAAATTGTCTGGTCTTTCTTTGTCAATCCTAAAGAGAAGTATTCAAAAACATTTGTATACGCCCACGCCCAGATATCTCTCGTTGGAATAGTTAGGGAGATGTTTTTTTTCGGATTATCAACATGTAAAATTGCATTTGAACCAAAGATTAGTGGGAAATCAGGCCATCCTTTGCACACACAGTTTTCATCATCTACGGTAGTGCATGCTTGAATGTTTGATTTTAGTGCATTGAAAATATTGTCATGGTCTCGATATACCTCTTCACCTGTAGGGCCTGAGGTTTTGAATATTTTATCCAATACTGGACCAATGATTCTTGGCCAGAGAATTACCATTAAAATGAGTATAATAACCCCTATAATCAAAGTTGTAACAATAGCACTTACTCCTTTTTTATTTTTCAAAAGCTTTCTCATTTCTTATCCCCCTATTCGCATTACTTCTCTTATCCAATCTCCAGTTCTTACTAAAAAATCTTTTCCAGAAGGCAAGACAAATAAGTATATTATAAGAAATGCTAAAAGCAGGATTACTGCCAGTATAATCGGCCAGAACACATCCCCTTTTTTGTTTAACATAGTAAAAACATAGTTTCTAAATTTAAATATCTTTCTTGGACAGATTTACATTGCAATCAACCAGCCAACCCGCTTATTGCTACAGATGCAAGCGCAGCAAGTGCAATTATTGAAATAAGCGCCGTTATCAAATAAAGAGTGATTCCCGTAGATAGGGTTTTTGATATTTCGTATTTCTCCCCTAACCTATCTTCTCCTTCTTGTATTGTCACTAAGGTCATAGTCAAGATGAATATCACTTCGATGATGTATAGACCTATACTCACTTGCAACCAGTATGGCGGAATCATCTTTACAACGTCAAACATCTCTGTGATAGTAGATATCGATCCCATCCCCCCAACAGATTGATCTGCAGTGATTAATCCGGCAGACAGCATATCTTTTAGTCTTCCGAGAATAAGTGTAATCATTGAGGATAATCCGATAACGATAGCTGCGAGTAAAGGTGCGAGGAAAGTCATATTACTCTTCATTTCACTCAAGATGTCTGCAAGTAAATCTCTTAATCTCTCATCTACCTTATGGATATTTTTTACATACTCGCTAATGGACATAAGAGCTTTTGCAGCAACGCCCAATCCTTTCTTGACTGCTTCAACAAGAATTTGCATTGATGTCTTTAATAAATCAGAAGGATAAAAGTTAGCAGCGCCTCTTGATGGACTGAATATGGCGTCTTCTACAGACATGCCTGCTCTTTGTATATTACTATTAACCATCGAGAAAAAGCCTGCTGTGCTTGTCCCAGTTGTACTGTAAGCAACTTTTCCAAATACCATCTCAGCTGGAACACCATCAGCTAATCTGTTCCCTATTTGAAATATTGATCCTGAAAATTCTTTTTCTAATTTCTTTGTTTGTTCTCTAGTCTTGACTAATTTTTCTGTTTTGAGTTTATACGAAATAATAAAGAAGAGAGCTATGGAAAGAGGGATGCAAAGAGAGAGCAATAATGCACCAAGACCGAATGGACCTACTGTCTGTTGCGTTTGCGGGTCTGTCACAAAACCAAAAATCGTCTGATTACCAATAAATCCTAAACCAATTTGAGAGAATGTGTAATCTTGCTGCAGGCCTAGGGGAATTGCAAGAAACTGGAATAACAACGGCAAAATTCCTAAAATAAAAAATGGAAAAGCTATCAGAAATGCTTTGCTGTATGCACTATTATCTGTGTAATAATGATAATTAGGATTTCTCTCAAGTAATTCTGTCTCACCAAAACCTCCAGGACGTTTTGCCAAGATATTATTTGTCATGTAAAATATCATGAAAGGCAGAATTATATTAAACAAGAGTATGACATGGTACCATCTGATTAACCCCCCTAATAATGTCGAAGCAAGTGGAAGAAGTGCAAGAGCAAGAGTCGGCAAGACGATTCCTAACATGTAGATATTTGTGATTGGTGTTCTTATATCGTGAGAAAAATGCAACATTTTCTCATAAACTCCATCAAGGATTATTTGAAGTGCTTTTTCTAGAATTGAAATTCTTCTTTCTTCTTCTGGTTCATATAATGAGCTTTCAACCATGTGAAATGCTTCAATAAATTCCGGAGAAAAGTCTCTCCATGTGTCTAAATAACCATCTAATGCATCTTTTATTGTTGAAAATTTTGCTGTCTGAACATCCCAGAATATCTTTTTTAGATCAAGAGAAAGCGGAGGTTGAAGATGATCTGCTGCAAATCCTATTGCTCTTTCGAGATTACTTGTATGCCTCATATATACTACAATATAAAGGATGCATGGAACCATCTGACTTGAAGCTTTTAATCTCCATTTTTGAGCAATCCTTGAAGGCATACTGCTAAAGTTATAATACAAGAATATAGATACGAAAACAAGAAGCATAAAGAATAATAATAATTCACTGGACATCTTATCTGTTAAAAGGTATATTGCTGCACAAATCAAAAAAGATAAGAAAAATGCCATCAACAGAACAAACCATGCAAATCCAGATGCTTCTCTTGGTTTAATTTCAAGGTGGGCAGTTGATAAATCTCTTTGAAGCTTTGTTTCTTCTTTAGCATTCAACTTAACACTAAAAGATTTCCCTATATTTTTGCAGGCTTTTTCATACCAATTATAATTTTTTAGTGTTTCTCGCCTGAATTTTTCATATTCTTTAGAATAATCATTTCTAGTGTTTAGAGCATCTTGCTGAAATCTGCTTTCATATCTTCGAATAAGATCAGCACTATTAGTATTATCTATTCTATTGCCAGGATTTGTCGAACTAGGTGTAGGGACCATACTTGCCTCTTTTTTCACATTTAATAGTAAAAGCCATTATAAAAAGTTTCCTACATAATTCAATATTTAAGAGATGTATTATAGAATATGCCTATTTTGCCTCCAAAAAATATATAAAGCTTATCTTTCTAAACATCTCATAATAAATTTAATTAAAAAGTGGAAAAATGTTGAAAATATTAAACATAAGCGATGTAGTTGGAATGAAAATCTTTACAGACTCCGGAGACTTTTTAGGTGTAGTTGAAGAGGCAAATCTTGTAGACAACAAATTAGAAAGTTGGAGAGTTAGAGTAAGCAGAGATTCTTCATTAGCTCCTATGCTTAGTGGTGCAAGAGGTCTTATCATACCCCACCAATACATAAAAGCATTTGGTGAAGTTGTGATAGTCAGCAAAAGTTCTGTACCAGTAGGCGATATGGAAGAAACAGCAGCTTAAAAAAAATTGATTAGCACAGATTATATTGTATATAATGCCCGAAAAAGAAATTTTCTTTTTCGGTACGCCAAAGATGTTAACCATTTTTGAGCGTACTAAAGGATAGTAGATCTAATAAAAAAGAGAAATAAAAATGGCTACAACTGCAGCATCACCAGCATTGGGAATATTCGCAAGTCCTTTTTTTAGTTATATCTTATTGCCATTCTTACTTGTATTTGTTCTAATATACGCCATAATGGAAAAAGCCCAGATTTTGGGTGAGAACAAAAGATATGCTAATATTATAATCGCGATGGTTATCGCATTCATATTTGTTGGAGTTCCAGCAGTTGTTGGTGTAACACTAAAGATAATCCCGATTGTAACTCTGATATTAGTCATATTATTATGTTTTCTTTTATTATTTGGTTTTGTAAATATAGAATTGAATAAGGGATTAAAAATTGCTCTTGGTATAATTCTCGGATTGGCCCTGATCGTAACTGTTATTTGGGCAACGGGAATTTTTGAAAAAATAAATATTGATTTTTCTTCTCCAATTATTATGTATGTTGCATTCTTTGTTATCCTTATTGGGGTTATTGTCTTAGTTGTCAGTCAATCTCCAAAAAGGGGCGGCAGCGGATAAATTAAACGTCAAATAAAGGGTGATTCTCAATTAGATTACAGATTTATGTCTTGAGACTTTTATGCTAGTGGAAAAAATCGAAAGGTATAAAAAGCATTTGTTCCTAATTGTATCAGAAAAAAGAGAAAATGGCAACGTATTATCCAAGCTTTACCGTATTAAGTTCTTTGTTGAATCAGTGGCAACAATTTGGTGTTTTCACCGTCGTCATGCCATTAATTCTTATATTTGCAGTTATTTATGCTATACTTGAAAAAGCAGATCTTTTCAAAAATCGTGGAGTGCACATGATAATCGCTTTGGCAGTTGCATTCTTCACAGTTTCAAATCCATTTATCTCATCATATTTTTTACCTTTATTCTCAAATCTAGGACTAGGAATAGCAATTTTATTAGTATTCATTGTGTTACTTGGATTTATTATCCCACAGGATGAGAAGAAAAGAGGAACATTTTATACCATCTTCGGGATATTAGCAGGGATATTATTCCTGTTCGTAATAGGAAAAGCGGGAATATTCACTGCCTTGTTTGGGGGTGGATTTGAAATTTGGATTAGTCAAAATGCAGCATGGATTGTAATATTTGTTTTTGTTGCATTAATGATTGGTGCAGTTTTGATGTTTGGGAGCGATTCAAAGAAAAAGAAAGAAACGAGAATTATTGAAGATTAAAAATAAAAAATGGCACTAGCAATTGATTTAACAGGACTTGGCACATTTATGCCAATATTCGCATTTCTTCTAGTTTTTACTATTACATATGCTTTGCTTGCTAAGACCAAGGTTTTGGGGGAGCAGAAGTTCGTTCATATCTTTGTCAGTTTTTGTATTTCAATTGTTTTTGTAATATCAGCGAATGCTATTGAATATGTCAAAGTTATAACTCCTTTTTTTGCAGCATTTATTGTTAGTCTATTGTTCATATTGCTTATTATTGGCTTAATAAAAGGGGATATAGGGGAATTTTTTAAAACAAAGGGGTTCACCTGGTTTGTTGTAATAATTCTAATTATAATCTTTGTGTTTGCAGCATTATTCGTATTCGCACCGATAATTAACCAGTATATGGCAGGTCCAAAACAGTTTTTATTACAACCACAGATTCTTGGAGTAATAATCCTTGTCGGATTGACCGCATTTACTGCTTGGTTATTGACTAGAGGAAGTAAGTAATTTTGTCTTTTATTATTTATATAGCAAATAAGATTTTATTATCTATTGATTATTGTTTTACTAGTTGTTAATTGAAAAATTGGGTTTTAAAATTATATAGTCATCTAGAAAAATCAAAACATTTTTCTGCCGAACTTCTTCGCTAGTTTTTGCAGAGTTTTTTGATCCATCTTTCCTTGTCCCATGCTTTCCATATCTTTCATTTGCCCTGGATCCATGAAGGATTTGATTAGTTTGTATTGTTTTATGAGCTCACGAATTTCATTTGCAGAAACATTGCTCCCTTTTGAAATTCTTGCAATTCTATTTGAATCTAAAGTCTCTGGATCTTCTCTCTCTAACTGAGTCATGCTGTCTATAGCAAATCTCCATCTCTTCATCTTTTCTTCTTGAACATTGAACATGTCTGGAAGTTTCTTTCCTAAATTTCCACCTAATCCCCCAAGTCCGGGAATGAGTTCTGCAACTTTGTCTAAAGGCCCCATTTTTTGTAAATTTTTTATTTGATCACAAAAATCAACTAAAGTGAACTTTCCTTCTTTAACTCTGGATTCAAACTTTTTCTGCTGTTCTTCATCAACCAGAGTTCTTGTTTTCTCAATTAATGTCTTTAAATCCCCCATTCCCAGAAGTCTTGAAACGAATCCCGAAGGATCAAAGGTTTCTATATCTTGTAATTTTTCTCCTGTTCCTATAAAAATGACATTTGATTTTGTTTCTGCGCAAGAAACGAGTGCACCTCCCCCTTTTGCAGTTCCATCAATTCTTGTAATAATAACCCCCGAAACATTGCATGCTTTCGAGAACCCTTGGGCTTGCTCTTTCGCTGCTTTTCCAATATCTGCTGGAACAACAAGAAAAACTTCATGCGGTTTAATCTCATTATAAAGAAGTTTTATTTCTTCTGTAAGATCTCCACTTAAGACATCCCTACCGGCAGTATCAACAATGCAAAGATCAAACTTCTTGATTTTTTCTTTGTATTTATCATATATTGCAAGAACATTTTTTTCATCTTTATCTATAAACGCTGGGATGTTCGCCTTTTTCCCCATTTGTTCTAATTGTTCTGGGGCCGCGGGCCTGTGAACATCAAGGCCCAGCAAACAAGTTTTGAAACCTCTCTTGCTGTAATAAAATGCGAGTTTGGAAGCTGTTGTTGTATTATGTACAACAATCCCATTCGCAATAAAACTATGATTGTCCTCAACAGTTAAGTCGTAAACATGCGCATCATCATTTTTTATGGATTTTATGTCTCTAACCTGTGACCAGCAAACATCTGAATCTGCAAGAAATTCAAATAAATTAAGTAATTTTTTAGATTCATCCTTGTTTATTTGAATACTTTGTAGATACTGTTTTCCTCCGTCCAGAATAATAAATTTTTTATTGCAATATCTTGCTAAACCCCTATTTTCTAAGTTTCTAATTATGCCATTTAGAAAGGCGTTAGAATAGTTATCTTTTAAAGGGTCATTATTGAGAATACTGTTCAATAACTCTAAAAATGCCCCTGTTTTTTTTGTTTTATAATAATAAATTAATTTTGCCAGTTTTCCTCTGGAGATCAGACCAATTTCTTCATATCTTCCGTAACTATATGCTGCGTTAGATTGTATTTCTCCTATAGAAAAACCGAGCATCAATCTTAATTTTTTCAGTGTTTTTCCCAAAGGGATCATGTCCTGATTTCCATATCCTTGGATTAAACCTATTTTTTGATATTCAAGCACCCTTTTTTGTTTTCGTTCAATTAAATATCCTATTTTATCGGCATATTTTTCAGCATATTTTGCTTTAATTACGAGTCTCCAATAGGGAATATCATTTATGAATTTTTTAAAAATTGAGGATAAAATCCCAAATCTTTCTAAAAGTAATGACATTTGCTGAACAAGAATTTGACTTTCTGAAATAAGCTCAATTGAACGCTTTTGAGATGGGGAAGAATCACAATCAAAGTATGCCCTGATAAAGGAACGAATCACTTCGTTGTCCGATTTGAGAATTTGTTTTGGAATCTGAAGATTTTTTCCTTTTTTGCCTGGTTTGAGGTCAAAAATCTTTAAGATTTCAACAAGAGTCTTTGAGTATAATTGTATATTGCACATTTTTTTTGTTCTAGAATCCTTCTTGATTACGGGGGTTATATTAAATAAAATCTTGGATAATTCGCTAAATCGTTCGATTATTTCGGAATCTTCATTTGCAATTTCAGCATAGTTTTTTTCAATATGCCCGTCTCCCATCAGATAACCTAAGAATTCTGCAAATTCAGAAGTTAAAAAAAGAGGTAAATTTATTGTTTTTTGTGAACCTTGTTTTTTAATTTTTAGAAAATTTTGGTTGAAATTTTGATTGTGATTTTCTATTACTTCAATCGGAATTATGCCCCTTTTTAGATTTGCGGTTAAACAGCAATAATTATGTTTAAATTTCAAAATTTTATGTATCTCTTTTATTGATCTATTTGATATTATCTCATTAATTTCATCATGTGACAGATAAACAAAAAGATTAAGCTTTCTGATTTCATCAAAAATATTTTGTGTTTTTCCCGAAATATTTAATTGGCGAGGTATAGCGATATAGTCGCTTTCACTCAATTCATCAGCTCTAACCTGTGAGACCCCTTGTTCTCTTAATATAAAAAAGGGATGTTCGGGAGTTACTTTAACTAAAAAATCATTACCATTTGAAAGACTTATTTCAATTAATTCTTTTTTATTGAGCTTCCATAAATGTGTTGCCTTTTTGTTTTCAATTTTGCATGTTTTCGGATTAAAAGATGGAACTAATAAATTTTCATTAGAGATGTCTATAATATTGCCTTCTTCAACAGCATTTTCAGAAAATTTTTCCTTATATCTGTCATACAAGTCTTTTATTTTTAAGACTTCTCCGTTGCATAATGGAATATTGCTCTCTCCATGAACGCATTTTCCACTTCCGTATAAACCAAGGAGCATGATTTTGAAAGGTTTAGCTTTTTTATCGATTTTTATTTGCTTTTCTTCTTTTCCAAGAATGTTTGTTAGCTCATCATGAATGAATTTTATGAGTTGTTCTCTTTTATCAAGACCTTTTATGTCTTTAGTTGCTTGTTTCTTGATGCTTTCAATAAGCTCATTTGTTCTCTTAAGGTCAACATCTGCTTCAAGCAAGGAACGTTTAAGCTCTAAACAAACAGTATCAATTGTTTTAGTATCTAGGAATATCGCTCCAGCTATCTTTGAAATTGCATTCTTTAAACTAGCGCCTAATTTGTCTAACATAAAAATCCCAATCAGTTAGGTTTTATAAAGATTTAGAAGATTAGTATGGTAAAAAGAGAGATTGCCCGGATTTAGGGTAAAATTTTACAGAGTCTTCAAAAACATCAACTACTGTTTGTATTGACGGGTCATGAGGGAGGTAATGATTAACAGCATGTGCGAAACAATAACCATAAGTTTCTTTGGGAGAGGTTACAACAAAATGTGCACTATCTCCTTCTGTTTTCATTAATTTAAAATTTAAACCACAATAATCCAAACTTTCACCTCTTCTTATAATTACTCCACTATCATGGCTTGCACAACTTAAAAAAATTAGTCCGGCTATTACAGATAATAGCAAGTTTCTCATCTAAATCAGAAGCATAAGAAATATTTAAGTTTTATTGTACTATATTATCCAAATAATTTATCAAGAATCTTCTTTTTGTCAAAAACTTCAAGGCTTTCATATTCTTGACCCATTCCCAAAAAAAGGATGGGTTTTCCGGTTATATAAGAAACAGATAAACAAGCCCCCCCTCTTTCGTCAACATCTGCTTTTGTTAAGATTATTGCATCTATTCCAACAGCATCGTCAAATGCTTTTGCTTGCTCAATTGCATCATTTCCAGTAATGCTTTCTGCAACAAAAATCTTTAGATCTGGTTTTGCAACTCTAACAATCTTTTCCATTTCTCTTAATAAATCTGTTTTTGTGTGCATTCTTCCTGCCGTGTCTGCAAGAACAATATCTGTTCCTTTTACTTTTGCATGTACAATTGCATCAAATATTATTGATGCCGGATCTGCACCATACCTCGATTTGACAACTTCTAGTTTTAAGTTACTCCCATGTTTCTCAAGCTGTTCTATACTGGCGGCTCTGAAAGTATCAGCTGCAGCTAAAATAACTGAAAACTTTTTCTTCAGTTTCCAAGCGAGCTTTGAAATTGTTGTTGTTTTTCCACTTCCGTTTATTCCAAAAAAAACCATGACAAAGGGCCTTTTGGATTTAAGACTTGATTTGATTTTTTCTTCCAGATCAAAAGGATCGGACATTAAAGATGAAACTGCTTCTTTTAGCGCTTCTTTTATTTTTTCTTCAACTTCACTTTTTTTCATATCTTTTCCTATTAGGTCTTTTTTCAATTTAATCTTCAAGGCATCAACTGCTCCTAAAGCAACATTATTTTCTATTAAGAT
The DNA here is from genome assembly GCA_026395795.1 of Candidatus Pacearchaeota archaeon. Lineage (GTDB taxonomy): Archaea > Nanobdellota > Nanobdellia > Pacearchaeales > UBA284 > JAPLYB01. The sequence goes on along the minus strand of JAPLYB010000039.1, from coordinate 5,878 downwards.
TTCTTCTAATTCTGTAAAAAATTCATTGAAAGCATCTTCACTCAATTTCATATTAGTAAAGCCCTTAGCCAGTCTTGAAAAGAACCCTTTTTCTTTTTCTTCTATCTTTTGCTCTTTTTCTTCTTCATCTAATTTTTTTAGGTTTTCTTCTATCCTCTCTTTTTTTGATTCTGCTTCTTCGTCTTTTTCTTCAGGTTTCTTCTCTTTAACTTTTTCTTGGGGCTTTCCTTTTTTTGTTTCTTCACTCTTTTCCAGAATCTCCACTACTTGTTTTTCTATTACTTCTTCTTTAGTTTTCTCGATTAACCCCTGAATCTTTTTCTTTAAAAATCCGAACATTTTTTAACAGAACTAGTCAGTTCAAAAAGATTAATAAATCTTGTCTTCTTGTGTAGGTTATGAAAAAAAAGGTGTACAAAATCTATTTGTTCAGACATGGGCAGACTTTTTTTAACAAAGATCAAATATTTACTGGTTGGAAAGACTCTAAGTTGACTTCGTTAGGAAAGAAACAATCAAAAACAATCGCAAAAAAATTAAAAAATAAAAAGATTGATGCCGCTTTCCACACCCATTTATCAAGATCAATAGACACTCTTAAAGAAGTAATCAAATATCATCCAGAATGCAGAATTACTATTGAAGATGATAGAATGTTAGAAAGATCGTATGGGAAACTGGAGGGGATGCACCATAGTGCTTTTATTGAAAGAGAAGGAAAAGAAGATTATCAGGTTTTGTTACATTGGCATAAAATTGATAACTTACATGGAATTGAGCTCAAAAAGTTTGAGGAAACTGTTGGACAAGCAGAATTGAAGATAGTGAGGAGGAGTTATTTTGCGAAACCAATTGGCGGAGAATCTGTGAAGATGGTTGAGAAAAGAGTCAGGAAATTCATAAAAGATCTTTTAGTTTTCATTAAGAAAAATAAGGTAAATGTTGCTGTTTCTGCTCATGGAAATTCAATGAGGCCATTCAGGAGATATTTTGAACACGTTTCAAAATCAACAATGATGACCTGGGAAATGCCCTTTGATGATTATTTTGAGTACGGTATAAAGGCATAATCCTAATAGAGATGACCTATCTTCCTACGTTGACTTGTCTACTTTTTTGCATAAACCTTTTTAAATTCTAGATGTCTCTGGATTGTGCTGAGGGAGTTTAATATTCAGAAAATGATAACATATCAAGAAGTTTATGATATTTTGAGAAAGGAGAAGTATAATGAAGCTTTGCAAGAACTACCTGAAAATTTCTTACCTGAATTAGCATCTTATCTAGAAGAAAAAAAGCAGGTTTTAGATAAACAGGGCAATAATCTATTTTCAGATACGATAAAAGCTACCAGAAAACAGCTGGATAATACTATCTCAATAATAAAAGAGATCTTTTCTATAAGAAATAAAAAAATATTAAATTTAGCATTCACGGCAGCACTTACTGGTGTTAGTAAGAGGGACACAGACAGCCTATTGGATTATGAAAAAAAACTCTTTGAACTGACTGTTGCGCAGCTTGAAGAGAACAATAAAAAGATGATGCATTATCTGGATGGAAATTTTGAAAAGAAAAAAGATCTGAAAAACTTGTTTATAAGATTCAAACAAGAGGTTCCATCATTCCTATTGCCAGAAAGCGGGGAGATTGGACCCTTCAGAGCAGGAGACATAGCAAATCTTCCAAAAGAAGCTGCAGAAATTTTGATTGCAGATGGAAAAGCAGTTGAAATTGATGCCGAAAATTAAAGCTCTTCTTTAAACAAACTATTTTATACTCAAAAAAAGCACAATCCTTAAGGTTTAAAAACCCTGAACAATAATTATTAAATATAACCTGTAATAATCAAAATGAAATTACCTAAAGAAATGAAAAGATATTGCAAATATTGCAAGAAACATACCACCCATAAAGTAATTATTGCTAGTTCCGGACATAAAAGAAGTTCTCTCAAAAAAGGATCAATTGAAAGAGCGAGGCTTAGAGGAAGAGGGAGAGGATATGGGAATGTTGGAAAATGGGGGAGTAAACCCGCAATAACTAAATGGAAAAGAAAAACTAAAAGTACAAAAAAGACAAACATACAATACAAATGTTTAACTTGCAATAAAGTCTGGTTACAAAAGAAAGGGACAAGAACCTCAAGAGTTATGTTAAGAGAAGGCGAAAAAGTCAAAGGACAGCCTAAAGAACATAGTTAAAGAATAGAATAAAAAATAAAACAGGATAAATACCAAAAAATTCAAAAATGGCAGTAAAGAAAAAATATCATGACATCACATTGGAAGTATTAGACTCAATCATCCCTATTTTAGCATTCAATCCAGAGACATTGTGTGGAAAGGTCATAAAATTTGATTTGACAAAGATTCTCAAAGGAAAGAATGCAGAAGCTAAGTTTCTTGTAAAGAAAAAAGGCGAAGTATTAGTAGGCGAAATTTTTTCATTTGCACTTTATCCTTCCTTTATCAGGAAAATGATTGGAAGGAATATAAGTATTGTAGAAGATTCTTTTTCAGTTAAATGCAAAGATGTAACATTAAGATTTAAACCATTTTTCATAACCAGAAAAAAAGTTCACAGGAATGTGAGAAAAGCATTGAGAGAGAGCGCAAAATATTTTATATTAAAGACCGCACAAGAAAAAGAAAGAGAAAAGATTTTTCAAGCAGTTATTGCTGGAACATTACAAAGAGTTCTTTCAAAAAGACTGAAGAAGATATATCCTTTAGCTGTCTGTGAGATTAGAGTTCTTAAGGTGGAAAAGCCAAAAGAGTAGTTACTTGTTAAAAAGATTATGCTCCTATAATCTTCTAAAAAATTGAATCTTTTTCTTGAAAATCCTGATCAAAAATCACAAAACGGTCCATTTCTGGAGAAAAAGATTTAAATTCTAAAATGAGGTAAACAGATATGAATTTAGGAAAAACATTGTATGTAACTAACAGAAAACAATGGCGTTCATGGCTTGCTAAAAATTGGGATAAAGAAAAAGAGATTTGGCTGATCTATTATAAAAAGTTATCAAATAAACCAAGAATACCATACAACTATGCTGTTGAAGAAGCACTCTGCTATGGATGGATTGATAGCATTATCAAAGGGGTAGATAATAATAGGTTTGCACAAAGGTTTACCCCTCGAAGGCCAACGAGTCCTGTTTCTGAAATGAATAAGGAACGTATTCGTAGATTAATCAAACAAAAGAGAATGACTGTAATCGGGCTTAATGCAGTTTCAAAATTCTTTGATAAAAATAAGACCGAAAAGTTAGTGGTTGCCCCAGATATTCTTAAAGCATTAAAAGCTAACAAGCAAACGTGGAAAAACTTTAAAAACTTTTCAGAAGGTTACAAAAAAGTAAGAATTGGTTATATCGAAGACACTAGAGATTACAGCAATAAAATGTTTCAAAAAAGACTGCAGAATTTTATAAGAAAGACTGCAAAAAATAAGAGATTTGGGATGGTACAATAATAAACTTTAACCACTAATTTTTTAAATTAAAAGCCCCTAATCTTTCAAGATGTTTTGGATTGAAAAATCCAATTTCTTTAACAAACTTTTTAACTTGTTCTTCACCATAGATTGTAACTCTCAAGTTCTCCTCTATCGTTCCGAGAGTACATTTAATCTCAAATTTGTTTAAGATATTATAAACTTGTTTTAGTAATTCGAGATTATTCATATGCAGATCTATTCTTGGATAAGGGGCGGCATAAGACTTTCTTTTATCAAAGAAAACACAGCCCTCAGCATCATACAATCCACGGATACAAGATTTAATAATTGTGGAATCAGAATCTAGAATCTCCTTGGGGATGAGAACAGTTCTTGATTTTCTGCCAGCAGAAATCTGAAATCTTTTAGTTATCAAATTGAATATATCAACAGAATAAAGGTTTACTCTTATGGCATTACATGATCTATCGTATCTGATTTTGGGGGCAACATTAAAGAGTTTTTTGCAATAATCTGAGATTAGCGTCTCGTAAAATTGTTTTTCTTTTTTATCTCCAGTAAATTGAGTTAAATAATATCTTTGATATTTGTTTGTGAACCCATCTCCAATAAATAAACCAATAAAATAAGCGAGTTCTTTATTTAAAGGGAGATTTATGTCAAATTTGCATGATCTTTTATGAATGGATTCAATAGCCTTTTTTCGGCCTTCCTCAAAAATATGTTTATATCTGGAATATGTTATTTTCCCAGCTTTAATTCTACCCCAATTATCACTTAGGTAAGAAATATTTTTTGATAAAAATTCCCTATCTTTTTTATTAAGTTTAGTAGACAATTTTATATAAAACGCTTCAGGCAAGGTTAGTTTGCCATTTCGGTAATTGCTTAACATACATCTACGAATCCTTAAAAAATTGGCTAATTGATTCCACGTTTCTAAATTTAGAGAATTCAGACATTTTTTGAAAAATAAATCCCTCATTTTTTTTGAATTAAAAAAGATTCGATTGCCCATGATAAAAAAATACGCCAAACTATTTAAATGTTATGTCACTCTGCTATAAAGACTAAAAATAATCATACAAAACCTTTTTAATATATGGTTTTTTAGTTGTATTACTCGCCTCTATAGCTCAGCGGATTAGAGCACCTCACTTGTAATGAGGGGGTCGGGGGTTCAAGTCCCTCTAGAGGCTTTCTGATTTAGTTCAAATCCTAAAAATCTTTAAATAGTTTGTTTTTCTTTAGATAAATATGGTAGAAGAGAAAAAAGAGATAAAAAAAGGAGCAAAGAAAAAAGTAAAAGAAAATCTTGCCCTTGTTCTCTCAGGAGGAGGAGCAAGAGGAATGGCACATATCGGTGTTCTAAAAGTCCTGGGAAAAAATAATATTGTGCCAAATGTAATTATTGGGACTTCTGCAGGTTCAATGGTTGGGGGGATGTACGCTGCAGGCAAATTAGCTGAGTTTGAAAAGATGTTAACTAGCAAAAACCAAAGAGAAATAAAAAAGATTGCGGCATTTCGTCCTCATGAAGGTGGATTAATTAACCCGGATAGATTTGAAAAAGAAATAAGAAAATTAATCGGAAACAAAAAAATAGAGGAATTAGATAAAAGATATTTTTCAACAGCTGTTGATTTACTGAGTGGAAAAGAAGTTTGGATAGATAAAGGAGATTTGTGTCAAGCTATTTTAGCAAGCAGTTCGATTCCTCTTTTACTTCCACCTGTCAAAAAAGACGGCATGCTTCTTGTAGACGGGGGCTTACAAAATCCTCTAGCAGTAGATGCTGGCTTTAAATTAGCAAATAAGGTTATTGCCATAAGCATAGAGCGCTCTTTAGAAAAAATGCCTAAAAAAGAAAAATACGGTTTTTCAGATATTGCTGAGAGAGCATTAACAATACTTCAGGGGGAGATTGTTGAAAATGCATTAAAAAAACATAAGAAAAACCTCGTGATTATAAGAATAGAAGTCAATATGGACACTGTTGATTTTCATAAAGCAAAAGAAGCGATTGAGATTGGAGAAAAAGAAACAGAAAAACATATTGAAGAAATAAAGAAATTAGTTCTTGCTGAATGAAATTTACTTATGAGTGTTAAGTAAACCTTAATACTTAACATAAAGATTTGCAGGAAAATCTTTAATCCCATTGTTAAATCTCTTTTCATTGAACCACTTTGTCCATTTCTCAACTTCTTCATTTTTCAAAAGCTTGTGAAAGATTGTGATTATATTCACAAGCTCTTCAGCAATATTCCTGTTTGTTCTTTCTACTTTTCCTTTATCTTGAGGATAGTAAGGATGAGCAAAAACTGCTTCAATTTTATTCTCTGAACACCAGTTTTTCCAATTTTCTTTGAAGGGATTGTTATCTGTAAGGATTTTTTGTGGATGATATTTT
>JAPLYB010000031.1 GCA_026395795.1 Candidatus Pacearchaeota archaeon | reverse complement strand
TACCAGTAGAATTAAAACGATATCCTTGTTTTAGCAATTTCGAGCTTTTACAAAAAGGACATTTCATACATCTCACCTCCTGTTATAAAAACAGGAGATGAAACTATATAAATCTATCTGACGTTAACTATACAGTATCTCGCTGTTTAGAGATTATGAAAAGAGACGGGAAGAAAGACGAAGGAAAAATAGATTTTAAGTATAATCTCAAACTTTATTTTAAGTTTTTGATGAGGTATAAAGCCATCTTTGTTCTTCTTTTGATTATAATACTTATACTTGAATCATCATACATCCTTGAGAGATATTTATTTAAGATAATAGTTGATAATGGAACTTATTTTGTTGATAAAACAGTGTCTGCACAGGCGTTTCTCCAGATTCTTGCAGTCATTGCCATTGTTTATGTTATAATCAGTGTCGGAAGAATGATATTCAAGTCGTTGCACATTCATCTGATAAACAGATTAGATGCTGGAATGATAGTTGATATGAAAAGAAAGTTCTTTGATCATCTATTGAACTTAGATTATAACTTTCATACAACCCATAGGACAGGAAGTTTAATATCAAAGCTTATAAGAATTGGGGGAGCGGTTGAAAGATTAACTGATGTTTTTGTGTTTAATTTTGCACCGTTGATATTGCAATTAATCGTTGCAGTGGGCTCTTTGATATATTTTAGCTGGATTCCAGCTATTGTTACTCTTGGAACAATAGTTGTATTTGTTTCATACAGCTTTGTTATGCAGAGAATACAAGAAAAAGCAAATATTGATGCAAATAATGCAGAAGATACTGAAAAAGCAAATATTTCTGATATATTCACTAATATAGAATCAATAAAATGCTTTGGAAAGGGCGATTTTATTGAAAACAGATACAAGAATCTTAGTGAGGATACTAAAAAGAAAACATTAAGGTTCTGGGATTACTTCAGATGGTTTGATTCTGTTCAATCGTTTATCCTTGCGATAGGGACATTTTTACTTGTGTATTTTACAGTTGATGGATTTTTAAAGGGACAGTACACTCTTGGAACTCTAGTGTTCATTTACACGGTATTTATAACTTTATTTGGAAATATGTTTGGGTTTGTTTGGGGAATAAGAAACTTTTACAGATCAATGGCTGACTTTGAAGTTTTATTTAGGTACTCCAAACTTAAGAATGAAATCAAAGATATGCCAAATGCTAAAGAATTTAAAATAGAAGATGGAGAAGTTGAGTTTAAGGATGTGACATTCAAGTATGGAAAGAGAACCATTCTAAAAGACTTCAATCTTAAGATACCTAAACATAAGAAGATTGCAATTGTCGGGCATTCTGGATCTGGAAAAACCACGCTTGTAAAACTATTATACAGACTTTATGATGTTGATGAAGGACAGATATTAATTGATGGGAGAAACATTAAAGATTTTGAACAAGAATCTTTAAGGGGAGGGATGAGCCTTGTTCCACAAGAATGTGTTTTGTTTAATGACACAATCTACAATAATGTTACTTTTTCAAACCCTAAAGCAACTAGAGAGCAAGTTTTAGAATCAATAAAATTTGCGCAACTCGATAAAGTCATAAAAGACTTTCCAGATAAAGAGGATACTCTTGTTGGAGAAAGAGGAGTAAAGTTATCTGGTGGAGAGAAACAAAGGGTTTCTATTGCAAGGGCGCTTCTTGCAAATAAAAAGATACTTGTGCTGGATGAAGCTACAAGTTCTCTAGATTCTGAAACAGAACATGAAATCAAAAAAGATCTTGAAGGATTAATGATTGGGAGAACAACAGTGATCATTGCTCATAGATTATCAACAATTATGAATGCTGACAAAATCATTGTGATGGAGAAAGGAAAGATTGTTCAGCAAGGGACTCATTTTGAATTAATCAAAAAGGCCGGGCCTTACAAAAATTTATGGAGCTTGCAGAAAGGCGGATATATCAAGTAATTCTATAATCTATAATTTAATTTATAGTAATTTGCTAAGCGTTTCTTTAAGATTCTTCAAGAATCGTCCAGTAATTTTTTCAACTGGTTTTTCCAGGACTTTTTCTGGAATCTTTAATCTTTCAAGAATTTCTCGTGCTTGATTCTTTGTCTTGCCTTGTTCAACCAAAGAAAAAATAAGGGCATTTTTTATTTTTCCTTTTTTTAGAACAAAAGACGCAAGAATTTTTGATATCCTCGCTGTTTCATTGTCTTTTTCTTTAACCTCTTTTCTTTCTAATTTTATCAGCCAAGAATCAACACTTGGAGAAGGAGAGAAACAAGTCTTGTCAACAAAAAGAAGTGGCTTAATCTGATAAAACAAACCACAAATTGCCCCTATCTTTGTTTCTTTATTCATCAAGACTTCTTTGAAACTCTCGCTCACTATCAAGACAAGAAAAGGTATATCTTCTTTTATTGCTTTCAGAATTATCGGTTCTGATAAAGTGTACGGTATGTTTGAAACAATTTTATCATAACCCTTCCAGTTAAAATTCAAGGCATTTCCATAAATTATCTCAAGATTTTTATTAATTGTTTTTAGTTTCTCAAGATCTTCTTTAAATTGTTTATCAAGTTCAAAAGCCAAAACTTTTTCTGCACTTTCAATAAGTTCTGCTGTAAGAATGCCTGTTCCAGCACCTATCTCAATAACTCGATCTTTTTTAGATAAGGTTGCTGCCCTTATCTCTTCTATCAATATTTTTCTGTCTATCAAAAGATGCTGATCTTTTTCAGGATGAGGTGCAATCATGATAAAGGGATTGTTTGAAGCTATTTAAAAACTTCTTGCTAGATGGCACCCTGCGGGGCGCGGGGCACCAAAAGGTTTTAAATACAGAAACATAATTCTCTTTTGGGTGATCGCACTCAAGAGCGAATTCTGAGAATAATAAAATGAATGATGTCCCGTCTGATATGAAGCACACAAGAACACCAGGAAGACGCGATTTAGCTGGAAGACTTGTACGTGTTCAAGTATTAGGTGCTTTTCGTAATGAAAATGCGGCAGGAGTGGTTGCAGATGGAGACAAGGTGCTTGTAAAATACGGCGGACTTACGCGTGATCCAAGACTGGTATGTTTGGCTAGATTTGATTCTATGGCTGGAACAACAAGAGGGAATTTTGTTTCTTCGAGTGTTCCGCATTATTCTCGTAAATTAGTCCCAGAAAAATATATCCTTTATGGACAATGGAAAAGATGGATGGAAAAAAGAGAAAGATTTCCCACTTTTGAAGAAGTTAATCAATATTTTGATCCAGGGCATTTTGGTTGGATTATTTACTTAAGTGAAACTCTTGGGCCTTTTGCTATCTACGGTGATGAATCAAGAAGTTTAGGGCATCTAAGTTATGGGCAGATAATAAGAGGGGAATTTCCTGATCCAAGAAAAGCTTCGAGAGTAGTTCTTGCTGAATCTATGGTTCATTTAGATGATTTTATTACAGAGATTAAGAACCATAGACTTTATCCAATTAAGTTAGATAATTTAGAAGAAAATCGGAGAGCACTTCGTTCCGAAACAATATTAAGAAGAATAGAAAACGCACAAGCCTAGCGAAACTCTTTTATATTTCTGATTTTATTAGATATGATGAAAAAGCTCGTTAAAATTGTTGTGTATGCTCCATTGACTCACGCAGATGCTGTAAGAAAAGCATTAGGAAAAACAGGAGCAGGAAAAATAGGCAATTACGATTATTGCAGTTCTTCTTCTAAAAGCATAGGAAGATTCAGGCCTAATAAAAAAGCACACCCGTTTATCGGGGAAGCGAATAAGTTAAAAGAGGTTGAAGAAGAACGAATTGAAGTTGTGTGTGAAAGAGAGAAAGCTAAAGAAGTGATAAAAGCTATGAAAAAAGTGCATCCTTATGAAGAAGTTGCTCTTGATATCTATCCTTTGATTAATGAAAAGGATTTATAAAAAATTCAAATCTGTCCAGTCTCAACGAATTTCTTCATTGCTTGTTCAATTAAAATTTGTGGTGCAAGTCCTTTTCTAGAACAGGCTTTTACAAATTCGTCATACGTATCCTGATTGACGTTGTATTTCATTTCTCTTTTCTTTTCAGCTGCATGTTGTGCTACCATAATATTTTAATTTTTCAGAGGATTTAAAGGTTTTTGTTTTGTTAAGCCAATAATCAAACTTAACATTCTAGAATTTTTGTCCAAAAATTCTCATCGACAGATTTAAATATCAATTATCTCTTATTTTTTTGTCTCTCTCTTTTCTCTCTCTTGAGAATGAGAAAACATGAAGAAGAATA
>JAPLYB010000009.1 GCA_026395795.1 Candidatus Pacearchaeota archaeon | reverse complement strand
GTTTCTTTCCAATTTTATTTTTTCTAAAACCTCTTTTAGAAATATTTGTGCTTTTGCAATTTGGACATTTCATACATCTCACCTCCCGAGATGTTTAAGAATGGAGGGTTTATAATCTTATCCCTTTAAGTTGACAGTATCTTATTCCGACATGTTTTGTGTCTAGTTGAATATAAGACGGTGGCATTCTCAGGGTAATGGGAATATGATTATCCCTTTTTGAACAATCCCAAAAATTTTTCCATGGCAATATAACTATCAGTAAAGACGGTATATAAAAACGTTTTAATCTTTTCTAATAAAAGAAGGAAGGGCGCCCGCAGGCGCCCGAAGCTTTGCCTAATCCAAGACTTTCTCAAAATAACTTACTGGTTTGATGTCTGTGATTATTGTTTTATGAATAATCCATTTGCCATCTTCACTTTTGGTTATTTGATTTTCTAAGATAGGCTGTTTGTTCAGTTGCTCTATTCTTGTTTGACTGAAAACAACTGGCCTTTCTGGTTTTTTTGCATTTTTTTCCATTTTGTTTTACCTCCTGATAAATTTAGTTTGAATATGAAATTGGTTATATTCCAATAAGTCTACTGAAGAAATTCTCTTCAGTGAAAATATTGTCGTCGAGATTTTTGTTTTAGCACCAGAAAAAACACGAAAATTCAACTGAAGAAATTTCAACATTTTAAGCATTTTTTAATAATTTTGAAAGTTTGTTTGAAATTGTCAATTTAGTGTAAGTCTCACCGAATTTGGAGTATTTTTTCTGGAGATTCCAATCAGTTACAACAAAAAACCAGTTTTTTCCATAATCTTTCTTAAGAGCTTTAACTTTTTCGAGAAATTTTTTCTTTTTTGTTAAAAGAACTTTGCCTGTTTCGATTTCTATTGCATACTTTTTCTTGTCTACCTCAAAAACTATGTCTGGCTTTCCTGTATTAAATGTCTTGACTTTATCTGTAAATTTTCTTACATAATTCTCAATATCTTTTATCAAGAAGAAATGCTGTGGGCTTTCGTTATAACTCGGCTTTAGCAAGTATAATTCTTTTTTGTTTCCATCAAGGCTCTTGAACTTGTATTCTTTATAGCCCTCTGCAATCAGATATTTTATGTCATTGAGAGTAAGATCTCGATGTCTGTAAAATCGTTTGTCTGCATCAACGTTTATAACAACCTTAACTGCTGGCTTCTGCGAAGCCTTTTCAGCAGTTGGTTGTGTCGGTTTTGTTTGTTCTTGTTTTTCATTGGCTTCTTTATGGTTGTTCGCTAGAATTTCGTCAGCGTTTGTTGTAATCTGTTTGTGCTCTAATTCTGATGCAACTATTTTAATTTCAGAATGTTCATCTTCCATTAATAATAATCCTTCTCCAACGTTTGCAGTCAAAAGATTGACTTTTTCAGTATTGCTTAAATGAAATGTCTTTTGAATATCTTCAATAACTGCTGGTTTTTGTCTTAAGAGTAAAGTATAAGAGGTGTTTGCTAAAACTGACCTTCCTGCTTCTGATTCTAACATGCCCTCAACTTCTTGATTAATTAAGAATAATCCGAGATTAAACTTTCTGCAAGTCTTAACTATCTCAAAAATATAAGAGGCATCTTCTGTTCTGCTTAGTAAAGCCCAAGCTTCATCTATAACTAAGAGTTTTCTTTCTAGGTCTCTTTTCATCTTCATGTAAACATAGTCAAGAACAAGGAACATTATTACTGGCTTAACCTGTTTAGGCAGATTTCCTATATCAAAGCAAACAAACCTATTTCCAAAGTTAATTTTAGTCTGCTTATTTAGGAACGAGAAAACTCCATTAACATAAATATCAAGTCTGTTGATTAAACTCCTAATTGTTGTTCTTTCAAGAGTTATGGCTTTCTTTTCCATGCGTTTTAATTCATCTAGAACGTCTTTGAGAATAGGTGGTTCATTACTCCAGCTACTTTCATCTTCCATCCTTATGCCTTTTCTCTTGTAAGCTTCTGTTAATGCTCTGTCTATGAAAGACTTTTGAGGTTCTGTAAGTTCTCCTAACATTACAGGCATTAAATCCATCAAAGCAAGCCTTTTCTCTGGGTAGTCATGCCCCATTAAATCTAAAGGATTAATCATTGTACCAGAAGTTCTTGACAAATCAATTCTCTGACCATTAAACCTTTCAACTAATGCCCTATACTCGCCTTGCGGGTCAACTATCATGACTTTTGTTCCATTAAGCAAATATCTTGAGATAAACAACTTAGCCATGTAACTCTTTCCTGAGCCAGATGTTGCAAGACAAATCCCATTAGCATTTGACAACTTGAAGATATCTCTAATAATTGGAATTTTGTTCTTATTCAACCCGAACCATATTCCCGTTTTATCATACTTGAAAAATGAGCTAGTAAATGGGAAAAATGCTGAAAGAGGCGGAGTTGTAAGGTTTCTTTTCATACCAAGAACATTCTCACATAAAGGAAGGCATGACTTAAAACCCTGAATCATCCTAAATCTGGCTTGCTTTGGAATAATTAGAAGAGCATTAAGTTCAGACTCTATTTTTTTAGTGAGTAAATCTAATTCTTCTTTAGTATGCCCTTTGCAGTTTACATAAAAACTAATGTTGAATAACTTTTCTTTGCCTTTTTGGAGATTTTCAAGAGTTTTTTGAGTATCTTGATATTTTATTTCTAAACTTGGATTTAACTGCCCTTTAAGATTAGCTGAATACAAATCAGCTCTCTGTTTTTGCAACTCTCTATTTATATTGACTATTGTAGTTTCTAAAGGATAGGGTTCAACGTGCATAGATAAATCAAAATTCCCAGAACAACTTACTATTCTATCTAAGAAACCAGCTTCAACAATTCTAGGATAACCATGAGCATAAATAACTCTTGTAAGCAGTTTATTATCAATTTTCAAGAAATCAATCTGGTTTTCTATTTTTTTAGGAAATAAGTCTTTATCTGTATTGCAGATTTTTCTAAAGATATTCTCTAATTCTTGATCTGTTAATCGAGAAGTTTTAAGGTTCAAGCCATTTAATCTATCTTCACAGATTTTTACCTGAATCTCAATATTACTAACTTCTGGAATGACAATGTAGAAGTTTCTGTTCATTACGCTATTGTCTTTTATGACTTTCTTGATATGCTCTTTGTACTCTCCGAAAACATCTGTCTTTGATTCATCTATCTTGCCTTTTAAGGTGTCTAAGTATTCTTCAAGATTAAGAGTTTCAGTTGTCATTAAAAGCTGAACTGGAAAGTCTAATGAGTTAAGGAATTTCTGAAATCCTAGGATTATTGCTTCTTGCTCTCCTTGTGGTTTGATTGAAAAGTTAATCGGTTCAACTTTGATAACTGCTAACTTTTTGTTCTTAGTAATAATCAAGTTATTTTTAATCTCCTTGATGTAAAACCATCTTTCCATTTTCTCTTTAGTCTTGACTTCTCTCGACTTGAACCAGATAACCCAATTTTTTACATGAAAAGATAAGTTGAGGAAAATAAATCCGCAGGCAATTGCAAAGGGGAATATTGCTATGCATATTCTTGTTGATAATGGGGCATCTATTCTGAAGAGAATAACAAAGAGTATTGGAAAAGCGATTAAAGCATAGATTAGTTGCTGGAAAGTCAATCCAAAGATTATTTTTTCTTTGTATTCTAGCTGTTGAGGTATTTCATACATTTTATAGTGCGGCCACCTTTGCCACAACACCCGCGACTTTCATTACAGGAGTAATGACTTTGAGTGCTGCATTTATTATGACGAAAGCTAAACCGATAAGAGTTCCAAAATTTACTAATGTGAATGATGCAATCATCAGGATAATTTTCATATTTGCAAAAACTGGAAGTCCGATAAGCATAGATGATGCAAGAAAAATTATTGCGTAAAAGAATGGGATTATTGCTACAACTAAAAGGATATTCAAAATAAGTTTACCATAACTTTGCAATGGCTCAATCAAATAACAAAATATCCCTATTGGGAATAAAGCAACTCCACAAATAACTAAGATGTATCTTAATGCAAGTAAGACAAGTGTCAGAATCATATTGATTATGTAAGGTATTTCTAAAATGAATTGCAAAAAGATGTTTGGAATTCCCGATATAGTAAAAAGAAAGAAATCTGGGTCTATCATCTTAAAAATTGCCCCTGTCAAGGCTCCAGAAAGCTCTAAGCCTGCACAATAGAGGATATAACTAGATTGTATAAGGACAATCATGAGGATTATATCTCTTAGACTTTTTTTTGCACTATCTCTTTGTTCTGGGGAATAACCTGAAAATAAGAACTTGAATCCTATGAATATTAAGATTAATCCATAAAATAAAGAGAGGATGTAAGTTATGATTGACCAAATCCCAGAGAATAAACTAGGATTAACTGGCTCTACCATTAAGCTATGAATCCAGTCTAACAGGGGTTGCAATGGTGCATTTAACACACTCAAGAAGAATTCAAAGATTTTTTCAGGAATACAAGAAGCGAGGTTTGTTATCCCGCAATCATCTGCTTTTGCTACTTGAATAAAAAATATAAGTGCTATGAAAACTATAATGAATAATTGTTGTTTTTTCATTTTAGATTAAAGTTTTGATAAGATGATTTAAGGAACTTGAAGAAAAATAATCCAAAGAGGCAGAGAATTCCAAAATTAAACAAGAAAGTTGTTTTGCTTTTCTCTATGACATTAACATATCTTTCTGCTTCTTCATCACCATAAACGGCAGTTATTTTATTTTGATATAAAGTAGAATTAAATTCAGCATAACCTTGAACTTGTTTTGTAATGTTATCGTAAGTAAGATTTACAGAAATGTTGCTCGGAGTTATGTTTACTTTTATCGTCTCATTCTCGTAATAATTCAATTTGTCTGTTGTTATGCTTAGATTTATCCCAGAATAACCTGTATCACATGGTTTTGTAATAGAATCAAAATGATTAAATAACTTAATTTGACAATTGTCAGCATCTTTAACACTAAAAAGAAACTTATTGTTTTGCTCTTCAATAAAAAGATTATTTATTATGCTTTCGTTAAATGGCTCTGCTCTAATTGTTAAGACATAGTAAGGCAAGGAATAATTCAAATGATAAACATATTTTCTCTTTTCAAAAGAGGAATTATCAAAACTCAAGATTAAACCAGCATAATTGTCAGCTTGAATAAATCCCTTTGTTGTGTCTAAGATTTTATCAGTTATTTTAAATGAACTCTCAGGCACTTCCCTATATGCTTTTGCAAAGAACGTGTCTGTTAATTGTAAAGTGTCTGTTTGATATTCAGAATAACTATAATCACAACTTCCATTATTTAATTCATAATGTTTTATCTTGTATCTAACTTGAATGTTTAAAATAGACTGAAAATTGAGATCTTCTGGCTCTGGTAATGTAAAACCCGTTAATTTATCATGCCCAATTATATCATTATTAAGAAAAATATCTAAGTTGTTTGTATTGCTTACAAGAGAATAGGTTGTTTTACAATCACCAGACTCTTTTTCAGTTGGAAGTTCAACATTATACCCATAAACAGACATTAATTTGCCTTGTGTAGAGCCATAAATAGTGTTATTTTCAAGAATAGAAGGCATCAAAGTCATTATCTTCAACCAAGCATGTTTTATCGTTCCTTGGTCTGTTGTTATGTTATCCGGGCTATCTGTAATATTTAATGCAGTATTCCAGTAGTAAACAAAATCAAAATTAGCAGTTGTTTTATTCGGATTGTAAATATCAGAGATGATTAAGTCTTTCTCAATCTGCGTTAGGTTGCTATTTTGGATATAGTTGCAAATATATGAATCATTCTCATTCAACCCTTGACAATTGAAAGCCATTGCTCCATGAATAAAAAAAACAAAAAGAGCAACAGCTAACAAAATAAATAATTGTTTCATTTCCCCTCGACCTTTTATGTTCCTAAAATTAGCTTTACAATTAGTGGTGCCGCCCAAATTATAGCAAGTCCTATGATAACGTACATTACCATATTCTTTGCTTCTTCTTTCTTTTTAGGATCATTGCCAGATGTGATAAAGGTGTAACCTGCAAATATCAAAAGTAGGCCAGCAATTATAGTAACTGCATATTTTACAAAGTCATATACATTCTGAACAGGTTGTAAAATCTGTTGATATTGCGTTTCATTCCCTGAATCTGCTCTAACTAAAGTCATCTGAACAAAGGTCATGCATAAAAAGAAAGCTAGGACAGACAGCAAACTTATTGCTTTAGCTTTTTGGCATTTTCTTTGTGGCATTTTAACCTCGCATTTAATTTTTTAGATTTTGGATATTTTGATTCCATAGCTTTTAAACAAGAATCACACACACCCTCGTATACCTCCCCTTCCCCGGGAACTAACTCTTTTTTGCACATGAAGCATTTCATAAAAAGTTTACAGAAATAAACTATAAATATACCCCAACCTATTTTTTATATAAAAAATATGTTTTTTTTAAGTTGGGGGTTATTTAAGGTTTACAATTGTCTGAACAACAATGGAAAGCGTTGATACCACTTTATTAAAAAAATTTGCAACATCAAATCTGGGTGAGCATCAAGTTCTTAAAGAATTAATTCTAGAAGAACAATCTGAAATGTCTGCTGAAGAATTTTTAATAAAAATATCTGTATGGTTAAAATTACTTAGAAAAGAAGAGGAAAAAAATAATTCTGTTGGAAAGTGGCCAATATTCTTTCAAAATCAACAAAAAGAAATTTAAAGACAGAATATATCTAATTCTAGTAGAAAAAATAATAAAAATTTAAAAAAATACCCTGGGGCTATGGGCTCAAATACATTTGTATATAAGTCCTGTCGGGTCCGTTTCTTAGATTGAACCTGCACAGATTCAAATCTGCTTGAAAATTCAGAAGAATTTTCGGCACGCCAAAAACAATCGTGTTTTTAAGCGCTGTCGGGTCCGTTTCTTCTGTATTATCCCGAAACTATTTCATAAGGCTGTTCTAGTTAGCCCTATGAAATTGAACAAATCTAAGATAACGGAGACACTTAGAAAGCTAGCTGATGGAAAAACAGTTTATCAAGCAAGAAAGGTTGCTGGCATAAGCG
>JAPLYB010000012.1 GCA_026395795.1 Candidatus Pacearchaeota archaeon | reverse complement strand
ATAGGGACATCAGCTAAAGCAGATGTTCCTAGAAGATATTTGGGAAAAAGAGTTTATGTTATAATTACAAAGAAAAAAGGCAAGTAATGAATTACAACTTATTTCATTTCCAAAAAGAAGATTTATTTATGCAACACCGCAAAGTATTTAAACCTTTCGGTTTGTAACAACTTTACAGTAACAAAAGAGCACGCCCGCACCGAAATCAGAAAAAAAGTTATTGATTTAATCCAAAAATCCTCTCAATTCATCTTTAAGTGTGTCAGGCACGCTATCGGCGAGACGTGGGGGAATACAATTAACTAAACTAGCCGCAGAGTTATCCTCTCCATATCTTTCTCTGATTTTAGTCCTTAAATTTGCGTTGAAAGTATCAAAAGAAGACTGCAAAAAATCTTCCCCAGTTAATATTGTGGGAGTCATTAGAATATTTAGTGCCGGAAATCCAAGCCACAACTCTCCATTTTTGTCAAGAACCGAATAATGTCTAAAAATCGTGCCACCCTCAACACTCTCAGCTTCTGCAGAAACGGTCTCTCTCCCATTCATACCCCATAGACGACAGCTTCTGGGAACACCAGCTCTATCGGTAAATCTTTCGTAACTTCCCAGATTGCATACTGATTCATGTGCCTCATCGCTTCTAAGGTATACTCCAGTTGCAAAACCTCCCTCTGCATTATAATGTGTATCAAAAACACCCATTCTTCCACGAGAAGCATGTTCAATAGCATGCTGATTTAATTTTCTTCCCAAAGCATTCTCAATTGCTACAAAATTAGTATTTCTAAAGTTGGGAACTACCACAATAACTTCCAATTCTGTTCTACGTTGAAAAGCCCCTGGGTCATAGGCGACACCTCCAACTATGAAAGCTCCACAAGAAAACGGTTCGAGCTTTCTAGCGATTGCTTCTGCTTCAGCATACTGATTATTAATATCTGTCATAAAGTTAAAATGTAAAAGAAGTTTATAAAGTTTTTGATAGTTACCACTTCAGAATAATAAAAAAGATGCCCGCACCGAACCAAATATTATCTTAATTCATTCTTCCTTCTTTCCACTTCTCTTAAACAAGCTTGTTTTTTACTATTAAATCGATCATCGATTTGACCGATAGGGTAATTTTTAATATCTACGCCAAATAGGAGGATTATATCTGCAATCTTATGTAGTTCTCTTTCAAATTCTTCTATTTCTTCTAAACTAAATACATACTCTGTAGAAACGCCCAACTTGAGATAATGTAAACTTGTTTTCGAAGGCAGTATATTTTTCTTTTTATAAAGTAGAAGATTATAGAACAAGGCTTGACGTTCAAAGTTTTTATCCTTACTTACACTATTACTGGTTTTATAATCTAAAATAACATGTTGATTACATTTTTTTTCAATTGCTTGCAGGTCTATTATCCCCTTTATTCCAATTTTCATAATTTCATTTTCTTTTAAAGGAAATAAAATTGTTTCCTCGCATATATAGTCTTCGTGTTGATCTATTAGTTCCATGCCCTTAATCACTGCACGAATATATTCTGATTGATCTAAAAGATTACCATAAATATCTTCATGAATGTGTAGATTTTGTTTTTTCCATTGAATTAATAAATGGGAACATACATCCCTTCTATCCAGCTCTTTTTTAGCGTATTTTTCAAGACATTCATGAACTATGTTTCCAGAAAGACCGTAACATACTGGGACAGAGGTATCATCTGGAACCTTAGCAATATACTTCAGATAAAATAAAAGTGGGCTTTGATAATAGGTGTTAATACTAGATGGCGATAAATTTAAGGATATTTTATTTTCACACTCTTTTCCAAATTCCATGATAATTTGAATAGGTTTGGGATTAAATAAGTTTAGTTTATGCTAAAAAACAAATTGAAAAGAAAGATGCTCCGTCCGAGATTCGAACTCGGGTCACAGCCTTGAAAGGGCTGCATCCATAGCCTTCTTTTTAATCTTTTTAGACAAAAAGAATTTGGCCTCTAGACTAACGGAGCATCAATTTATCGAGATTTCTTTTGTTTTTAAAGCTTATCGTTTCAAGATATTTTTTTATTTCTTTTTTACCCCCTATGTAAATATCGGGAGTTCCATTCTTTTTGATATTCCATTTTGACGTTTTTATCCCCAAAGAGCTCATAGCTAAACTGAAAGTTTCTTGAATCCCTTTAATATCAGATGAAAACCAAATGTAAGAATAATTTCTCCCAGTTATAGGACAAACACATCCATCGGTATCTATTAAACCCCTGATGCATGCTCTAAGATAATCATCTGATTCAAAAATCCAAGCGGGAATTTTTACATTGTTTCTCTTTTTATCTCCTGAGAATAGGCCAAAATGTTTAAGAGTATGAATAAGATTTTTATCACCAATATATAAAAAAAGTTCTTTAATTCTATTATGTTTTCTTACATGTAAGTTCTTACTAAACAACTTTTTGAACAAAGTCTGAACATAATTTAATAGATAATCACTGTCTTTTTCTGAATTCCCGCAAATAGTTAAATAATAATATCCCTTTTTTTCCCAGATGTTACCATCCCCCAAAATAATTCCGATAAGTTCTGCTAATTCTTTTGACTTTTCTTTAATTAGTAACTTTTCTTTTTTAACTGAATTTTTCCCCCCCTTAGAACGACCCCAATCATCAGATAATTTCTCTAAAATAAAGAGATGATAATCCTTTTCAGAAATTTTACATAAATTATTAAAAATTTCTTCTGAGATTAATCTTTTTTCATTAAACAACTCTGATCGAAGATAATTCTCATTAATCTTCAGAATCTTGGATAGATCTTTCCAAGTTAGATTATTCTTATTTTTGGAATCTAAAATTAAGCTTCTTTGAAAACCCTCTTTTAATTTAATTCTCATTATGAAATGTCCAAATTGCAAAAGCACAAATATTTCTAAAAGAGGTTTTAGAAAAAATAAAATTGGAAAGAAACAACGGTTTCTTTGCAATAAATGTAATTCAACCTTCATAAAAAAAGATGGATTTGAAAGAGCAAGGCACAACAAAAAAGATATTGCAAGAGCGATTCATATGCATAATGATGGCCTATCATTATTTCAAGTGCAAAATCATTTATGGCAACATGATAGAGTCAAGGTAAGCAGAGAAACAATAAGAGAATGGTGTGAGAAGTATTCTGTTTTTTTAAAATAGAATAAGAAAGATTGTCAAGCCAAAAATAAAGGGAAATATTCACTATGATGAGAAATACATCAAAGTGAATGGAAAAGACAATTATGATTTAAACGCTATTGACAATAAAACAAAGTTTGTTTTAGCTCATTTGTTCGTCGAGAAACGAACAAAACAGAAATGCTATGAATTTCTAAGACAAATAAAAGATTCTTGTTATGAGCAAATAATTGCACAATTTGAAAAGGAAAAATGTAAGAAAGTTGAAGATAGAAAATTAATTGAATTTGTTTGTGATAAATTTGCGAATTACAAGTCTGCTTTCAGCAGATTATTTTTTCGAGTTGCAAATTTATCTTTTGGTGTTCCAATCGCGTGCAAGAAGTATAAATTGGAACACAACAACAATCCGATTGAAAGATATAACGGAA
>JAPLYB010000008.1 GCA_026395795.1 Candidatus Pacearchaeota archaeon | reverse complement strand
CAAACTTAGTTACTTGCCTTTTTACAAAGCCTTGAATATTTTCTAAAATTAGCTTATTTTTTGGGTTTATGTTAACTTTCTTCATAGGATATACTTAGTATATCCCATATATAAACCTATTGTCTATGCTTTATAGTTTCGTTTTTATTATTTTATTTAATTTGCTACTTGACAATAGTTACAAGAAATAAGCATATATAAGTTTTTGTCCCCAGCTTACTGACAACTTTAATAAGGTTTTTAAACTGCAAAGAATTAATACAAAACATGGAAATCGAAACAGAAAAACTAAAGATTTTAGAAAAATTAGGTTTAACAGAAAACCAAGCAAAAGTCTATCTTGCTTTGCTCAGATTAGGTTCTGTAACAGCAGGCATAATCATAAAAGAAACTGGCTTGCATAGAGCATATGTTTATGAAATTCTAGAGAAATTGATGGATAAGGGTTTGGTTTCTCATGTAATACAAGCTCAAAGAAAGTATTTTGAGGCAGCTAATCCCAAGAAATTTCTTGAGATGATTTCAGAAGAAAAACAAAACATTCAAGAGAAAGAACAAGAAATCAAAAAAAATCCTCCCTCAGTTAATTGAAACAAGAAAACTTGAAACAGAACAGGAAGCAACAATCTATAAGGGAAAAAAAGGCCTGCAATCCATCTTTAATGATATATTAAATGAAAAAAATGAAATTTTTGTTATTGGTGCAACAGGCCATTTCAGAGAAATCCTGAAATATTACTATCCTAGCTGGATTAAGCGACTTGTTAAATTAAAAATCAACACAAGCATTATTTACAGTGAATCAAGAAGAGGGAAAGTAAGAAAAGATAAGTTCACAGAAGCTAAATTTATTCCAGAAGAATACGCCTCCCCTTCAACTATTTATATTTACGGAGAAAAAGTAGCAATTATCTCTTGGTCAGAGCAAGGCCTTATTGGGGTAGTTCTAAAAAGTAAAGGCATGTCAGACTCTTACAAAAAATACTTTGAACTCTTGTGGAAAACTGCTAAAAAGTAAACGAAAAATATAAATACACCCTAGACTTTACAATAACATCAACGAGACACATTCAAAAAAACGTCTCATTAATCTAGACAAAAAGTCTGCCTTCCCGATGCGGGCGTATGTACTTTCTGGAACTTTTATTAATATCAGTCAACAATTATCAGAAAGTTTTCTTATAATCTAGTTTGGCATATTACACATACCGTTTATGCAAGAATAAGGAGAACAACAAGAATTCTCACCAAAACAAGAGTAGCCGCCTTGTAAGCACCCGCAAGTTGAATTTGCGTTGCAAACTCCAGAACAACAGTCCTCTCCTGTTTTACAATACTGACCATAAAGTGTACAGTCGTTAGAACATAGGTTTTCTGGAAGACATACAAACCCTGGACCTCCAAGAACATAATCACAACAGCCTGAACAGCAGGTGTTATTATCTCGGGAACAAGTTACGTTTAGATCTAAACACTGTGATTCTTGTTCGCATGTTCCATCTTGACATGTCAAACCATAACAACATTGACTCGAGTTTGAACAAGTTCCTCTTTCTTGAACACATGAAGAGCATTCTTGTGCAAATCCACATTCACCATATGTTCTGCAACAACCTGAGCAACAATCTAAGTTTGTTTCACAATCTGCCAAGTAATTTCCGCATTCTTGTTCGCATGTTCCATCTTGACATGTCAAACCATAACAACATTGACTCGAGTTTGAACAAGTTCCTCTTTCTTGAACACATGAAGAGCATTCTTGTGCAAATCCACATTCACCATTTACTCTGCAGCAGTTTGAACAGCAGTCTGAGTTATTTGTACATGCCCCTAAATATTCATGGCACGTTTCAGCACATTGCTCTTCTGGAACACATTTGAATCCATAGCCTGAAGAATATTTGCAACAATTAGAGCAACATTGTGAATTGTTAACGCAAGTTTGAGAGTCCTCTGTACAATTATCACAACTTTCTGGAGGAACGCCAGGACAAATATAAGCCCAGTAACAGCCTTCTCCTGAAAATCCACTCCAAGGATAATAGTAAGGAGAACTTGGATCATAATTATAATTAGTTGTTACACTTTTTTCTGGACTTGACCCATATGAATTATAATAAACTGGAGATGTCATGAATGGGGATCCATTCCAACCCCAACCTCCAAAAAACATAGAACTTGCAATAAATAAAAGAAGGAGAATTATGATTATCAATAAAATTGAAAGCAAGACTTTAAAGAATGCGCCGCCTGCTTTCTTTATCTCTTTCTTATCTGCTATATCTTTAGCAGCTTTTGCTGCTACTATTGGAGCCACCATTTTCCTCTTTTTCTAAATAGTTTAGATTAATGATATTTATAAAGATTTGTTTTTTGTCAAATTTATAGAAAGAGCAGATTATTTAGCTGGGCTCTTGAAGAAGTAGAAAAGAAGTTTGGTCAAAATTAGTTAGAGAAACTTCAAATCCCAGGATACATGCCATGGACCAAGAATTGCCAGGATTGGAATATCTGTTGTTGTAACCATTGCCATTTCAGCAAATATTGCATCTTGATAACCTGAAATAATTGTGCCCTGCCATTCGTTTTGATAACCTTCTTTTGCGATGAAAGAATCTGAAAAATTAGCCGGATTAAAATTATAGCCGATAAATCTAATCGGAAATTGGATTGTTGATGTTTGTTTCTTAGTTACTCCATTTTCTGTTTCTGTTATTGGAATTAATAATTTTCCAAATATTCTTAGCTCAGGTTTATTTTGTTCATTGAAACCAGGATTGCTGTAGCCTAATTTTAAGTCATAATCTCCATTTGTAAGTGCAGTTGGTTGTCCATTATCCCAGTAAACATTTAAATCTGAAATTTTTTCTTTGCCAGAACTGGTTATTGTTTCATCTAATGAGCCATATTCATAAGTTTCTTCTAAATTCCACTCTAACATTCCGTCTTTAAAATTATATGCTTTATCTGAGTAAAATGTTAAACTTGAATTTTCAGGATCAATTTCTTGCATGTAACCTGTAACTTTAAAAGAAGCATGTTGAGTTATCTCGCCATTTTGTCCAGAACCATCTCTTGTGAAAATTATTTCAGATAAGTAAGGAGATGTTTTGTAAACTTTTGGGGGAGTTGGCTGTTCTTGAGGTTCTGGTCCTGGTCCTCCTGTATCATTTATCACATCAGGTTTTGGATGACAACCTCTCACTGAGAACACAATGATAAGAGAGAGAAGTATAATTGCTACAATCAAAATGATTAGCCACCACTTGGATTTCTTCTTTTCTGGATTTTCCTGTTTTTTTTCCACCATCTTTTTCTTGATTAATTTAATATTTTGAGATTTAAAAATATATTTATCGGGCCAACACCTCGCAACCCTCTTTCGTAACAAGAACAGTTGCTTCTGCTTGCGAAACAGGGGCTTTTGTTTTTTCTACAAGTTGTTTGAAATGATGCAGTGCCTGTGCTTGTTCTAGAGCTCGTAATGAGAAAAGAGCTCGAGTGCCAAACTTCTTGACAATCCATCGAGATGAAAAAGGAAGCTCATGATATTCTTGCTCAATAAACGCAAGAATTTCCTTTGCTAATGGATCACGAGCACTATGTTTTTCTAGAAATTTGTAAATCCCAGAAGGTTTTCCATCCTGGATCATGCCCTGTCCTGTTGTTGCAAATGGCTCAATTGCTAAGACCATCCCCTCTTTTAATTTTACATCTGAATTATTATCAAAATTAGGAATTGTCAAGCCAGCATGCAAATTCCATTGTTGGAGTTCATGTCCTGAAAGATTAACAACGGGAGCAAAACCATAGCTTGAGATTGTTTCTTGAATTTTCTTCCCTATTTTTCCAATTTCCATTCCTGGTTTGACTAATTTTATTGCTTCATCTAACGCTTTCTGGCTTGCTTCAATCAATTTGGTGTATTTTTTTTCTTTTGTCAAATCTACTGTACACGACAAATCAGAAATATAACCCTCAAGAGAAACACCCAAGTCCATCTTGAGCAAACCTTCAGCAATTTCCTCATCATTTTGTTGAGGAGTACTGTGTGCAGCTATTTCATCTTTTGAAAGATTAATCGGAAATGCAAAACTTGCTTTTCTATCTTGAATATACTTTTCAGTCTTTTCAGCTAATTCAAGCAGAGACATTCCTTGTTTAACAATGCTTTTTGCATATGCTAATGCTTCTGTTCCTATCTTCCCTGCTTCTCTCCATTTGTCTAGCTCTTTTGAATCCATAACTCTTTAAAG
The DNA here is from genome assembly GCA_026395795.1 of Candidatus Pacearchaeota archaeon. Taxonomy (GTDB): domain Archaea; phylum Nanobdellota; class Nanobdellia; order Pacearchaeales; family UBA284; genus JAPLYB01. The sequence goes on along the minus strand of JAPLYB010000008.1, from coordinate 2,780 downwards.
AAAAAGGCATATAAAAAATCATCGTTTTAATTTTATTAAAATTTCATGGATTTTTATGAAGAAATATACAAATCTTTTTGATAAAATTTGTTCTATTGACAATTTAATGCTTGCATTTGAGAAAGCGAAAAAAGGCAAGACAAAAAGAAGATATGTTAAAAGATTTCAAAAGAATCTAAGACCAAATCTAATCAAACTTAGAAAAGAACTTCTAAATCAAACCTGTACCCCCTGCCCCTTAAAGTCATTTATTTTAAGAGATCCAAAAACCAGAAAGATAAGCAAATCTGCTTTTAGAGACAGGATTGTTCATCATGCTATTTGTAATATCATCGAACCTCTTTTTGATAAAACCTTTATTTATGATTGTTGTGCAAATAGAATTGGCAAAGGAACACATAAAGCATTAGAAAGATTTGATTTATTCTCTAGAAAGGTTTCAAAGAATGACACGAGAAGTTGCTTTGTTTTAAAGGCGGATATAAGACATTATTTTGAAGAAGTAGACCATAGTGTTCTCATAAACATTATACACAAAAAAATAAATGATGAAAGAGTTATTTGGTTAATAAGCAAGATTTTAGCGAATGGTTTTAAAGAAAAAGGCATGCCTTTAGGAAATTTAACAAGTCAGTTTTTCGCTAATGTTTATCTTAATGAATTAGACCAATTTGTCAAACATAAATTAAGAGCAAAGTATTATATTAGATACGTGGATGATTTTGTATTTTTACATGAATCCAAAGAGCAATTAGAAACATGGAAAAAAGAAATTAATGAATTTTTACAACAAAATCTTAAAATTGAACTACACAAAAATAAATCTCAAGTATTAAGGCTAAATAAAGGGATTAAATTTCTTGGGTTTAGAGTATTTTATTCCCATAAACTATTAAGAAAAAGCAATGTGAATAAATTTGAAAGAGAATTTAGTCATCTTAAAATTCTATTTGACGAGGGCTTGATAACAAGAGAAAAAGTTTTAGAATCACTTGAAGGTTGGCTCGCATATTGTTCTCATGCAAATACTTACAAATATAGGAAACATCTGATAAGATTATTCAATAAAAACTTCCCATTTACTCATCATGACAGAATACAAAATAAAAAGAAATGTTGGAATTTTTTGAAGAGATTAGATGAAAGTGAACTTAAATTTTCTGTTCAAAAAACCTTATTTCAGTTTAAGAAAGGATTAAGCATTAAAGAAATTGCTTTAAATAGGAATATGAAAGAATCAACTATTTGGGCTCATTTGGCAAATTTAATTGAACACAAGCAGATTTCTGTTCGGGATGTTCTTCCTAATGAAAAGATAACTAAAATTCTAAAAAAAGTTTATAGTAAAAATGATTCTTTGAAAACCATTAAAAAAAGATTGAAAGATGAAACAAACTATGATGAAATCGCCTGTGTTATGGCTAGTATAAAATCTAAAAGAAAACAAAGAGTGTCCTAGATAGCTAGTTTATTCAACGAGACGGCCATTGTTGTTGTCAAGATTGTACCTACCATTAACATTGGACCTGTTCTCGAGCCTGTTGACGTACAACGCCCGGCAAAGTAGCTCTTTCATCTTAACTAATCACCACCACTTCACACATTAGGTGTTGTGGTTGTATTTTATGACAATAAATTGCCCTAATGAAAGAGCGTATAATCTAGCTTCTCATACGAATATGGTTGCTAGGACAGAATTAATTAAAAAAATAACTATAAAAAACTATCTTTATTGTTTGTAAAGAGTTCTTACATCTTTATCAAACTCTGGTTTTCCATTTCTAGAAACATGAGCATTGCTTAATGCTAAAACTTGATCTAGAGTTGGAGCAACAATTCTTGTTTCTGGAACTGTATAATTTTTTGCGACTTGCGCCTCTGGCGCTAATCCAACGAGACGGCCACTGCCGTAGTCAAGAGCGTACCCACCAAGAACATAGGACCTGCTCACGAGCCTGCTGACGCACAACGCCCGCATTGTGACATCTTTTGGTAAGTTATCTTTGTCAACAATAAAGGCACCCATTGCAGTTATATCTTTTAAGTCTGTTTTTGGTGCGAATCTTCTTTGATATTCAGTAAAGATATGATCAACATAAGCATCAAGTAATGTTTGGTCTCTTGCAAGTGCTTGCCATATTGGGTTTGTCTTTGCTTGGTCTGATTTTAACCAGTTTCCAACATATTTTTCTAATTTTGCTCTTGTGAATTCTGGACCTTGAAGTGTTTCATAAACACCGGCAGGCAAAACTAATGCACTATTGTTTAATGTGCTTTCTGGGGTTAAATTTCTTAAATGTTGAGAATCAAGAACAAGTTTTACTTTTCCGTCTGGATGATAAGCAATTGCATCACCAGTATCAAAATAATTGTCCATCCATGCTGTTTGGACATCTGCATCAGCAGATTTTACTGCTAGTCTTCTTTGCATTAATCCAGCAACATTTAATGGAACTCTTTTGTCAGCTACCAATTTTGGCATCTGCTCTACATTTCTACCATAAAACTCTCTGTATGGTTCTCTTGCGTCGTTAAGTTTTAATGCCATTTTAATCTACTTTTCATAAGAAAATAGGGTTTATAAACTTTTCGATTTATTATCTCTTTAAGAGTAGTAACAGATACTATAAAAAAAGTCTGAAACTATAAAGCATAGACAATAGGTTTATATATGGGATATACTAAGTATATCCTATGAAGAAAGTTAACATAAACCCAAAAAATAAGCTAATTTTAGAAAATATTCAAGGCTTTGTAAAAAGGCAAGTAACTAAGTTTGG
>JAPLYB010000026.1 GCA_026395795.1 Candidatus Pacearchaeota archaeon | reverse complement strand
TAAATTAGAATTAAATCTAGTAAGCATCGCTCATAATTTAAAAAAAGTATGGTTAGCAAGGGGTAAAATAAGCAATAAAAAATCTTTTGGATTTTTTTATTTAATTATTGCCCCACAAAAATTAAATGTGACACAGCCTGTTTAGAGTGTGGGAGGACGTCACAATTTCTTTAGATTTTCTACAGAAATTAACCTGTATACTGCAATATATACATCACAAAATATATGTTAACTGCATAATTAAATATTTAAACTAGAACACACCAGAATTATCAATTAATTAATAAAAAATTATCCAGTTTTCGGGGAACTGAATAACTTTTTAACTTCGATTTGAAAAAGTAGTGTGTGTTTTCTTAATCAAATCTATCGAAAAATAAAAGCCGTGCTAGTATTTAAACTTTTTGTTAAAAAAGAGTTTGAAACAGGCAGCTTAATAAAAATTAAACTACAAGGAGGATAAAAAAATGGTATTAGACTTTGCAAAAGAAGCCATAGAAGGCGCAGGTAAATACGGTATCAACTTCGACGAGTTAAAGGCTGGTAAGGCTACAATCAAAGTTGTTGGTTGTGGAGGAGCTGGCTGTAACGCAACAACCTGGCTTTTCAACAAAGGAATAACTGGTGCTTCAGTCTACGCAGCAAACACAGACGCTTTACACTTAAGCGTTTCAAAAGCAGACGAGAAAATCTTGATAGGAAAAGAATTAACAAGAGGACTTGGATGTGGTGGATATCCTGAAAAAGGAAGAGAAGCTGCAAAAGAAGCAATGGTTGAGTTGAAAAAGGCAGTTAGCGGAGCAGATATGGTATTTGTCATAGCGGGTATGGGCGGAGGAACAGGAACTGGTGCAGCACCAGTAGTTGCTCAACTAGCAAAGGAAATCGGTGCAATCACAATCGGTGTTGTTACAATGCCTTTTGAAACAGAAAGAGCAAGAATCGAGAAAGCAGAATTCGGTTTACAACAACTTCGAGAGATAACAGACACTGTTATTGTCATAGACAACAACAGACTTGTTGATATTGCAGGTAACCTTCCAGTTGAACAAGCATTCGCTGTAGCCAACGAACTTATCAGTACTATGGTCAAGGGAATTGTCGAAACAATTACCATCCCATCATTGATTAACCTAGACTATGCAGATGTAGCAGCCATTATGAAAAATGGAGATGTTAGCTGTATTGGAATAGGAGAAAGTGATACGCAGAACAGAGTTGAAGAAGCTGTTAAACAAGCATTAAGTCATCCATTACTTGACGTAGATTATAAAGGTGCAACAGGCGCTTTAATCCATGTCATTTGTGGTGATGATCTAAAACTTGAAGAATTTAACAGTATCGGATGCTTGGTAACTGAAAACCTTTCATCAGATGCCCAGGTAATTATTGGAGCAAGAATTAACCATGAGTTCAAGGGAAAGGTAAGAGTCATTACAATCATAACTGGTGTTAAATCACCGTATGTTATTGGAAAAGACAAATCAGTTGATAACATGCCTTCAGCAGGTATGTCTGATTTTGGTATGGAAGTTTTCCGATAAGAAAGATTGTGACTCATAACTCATAATTTCCCCTTAGCCTTTTGATTTCTAGGCTAGCTTCACGTAAAAACGAAGCTAGCCTAATGTTTTTTTTCTTTTTTCTATTTTTTTTTGCGTTTACTCTAAATTTTTTCCAGACCAATATATATCAAAAATCACAGGAAAGTTTTTAAATAAAAATTAGTTCGTATTCTAAGAATAAAGTAAAGAGAAGTAAAATCATACACCAATAAACTTTTCTGCAGAAAATTCATTTTCTGCTGCAGTTCTTTCTGTAGTCTTCTTTTCATTTTCTTGCTTGGCATTCTCGATTGAAGATGCTTTCTGTGCCCTAATCCAGTTTGCATCTCTTGGCTTGCCAATCTTTTCATAAAGATCTGCCATTTTGTCTCTAACTTTATTTGCTTCTTCTAAAGGAATATTTAAAGTGAGAATCTTATTGTAAACAGAAATTGCTTTTGTTTGCATTCTTTTGCTTTCAAGTTCTTTAGCATAATTCATATAGACTGCCAGGATATTTTCATGAGTCGTTTTCTTGTCTTTAGCAGAAGCTAGAACCATCACTTTTCTGAATGTGTCTTCCGCAGTGAAATAATCTTGAGTTCTTACAAACAACTCTCCTGCTTTAAAAAACAAGTCTTTTTTATCATCAAATGTTTTTGCTAAATCTGCTGCATTCAAAAAAGTTTTTGCAGCATTTCCAAACCACAGTTTCTTGATATAAATCTCAGACATTATAATAAATGCAATTTTCCTTGTTTCTTGATCACATGCAGAATCTTTGACTATTTTTTCAAGACGTTCGAGTTTAATCTCCTCGTTATTTGCTTTAATGTCATTTAAAATTTGTTCTTTTGTTGCCATCTTTGTTTTTTCTACCTTTTTTAATAGATTATAACCCTTTCTTCGATTTAAATATTTTTTTATACTAGAAAATATACTTTATGTTTTCGGTATGCCAAAAATCGGAGATTTTTAAGCATGATGCAACATATATTTAATTATGCTAAAAGACATGATAAAAAAGTAAAAATCTTCTTAAATATCTGTAAAATACAAAAAATTAAGGAGAGACTTTGATTTCTTTTGGCATTGTTTCTTGCTTGAAATCTTCAAAATAGGTTATCAACTTTAAATCTGGTTTTTTCTTAACAACATGTTTTTCAAGAGGATGCCCAATTGGTAGTAATGCTTCAACTTGAACATTGTCTGGAAGTCTTACAATTCTTTTAACTATTTCTTCATCAAACCATCCAATCCAACAACTTCCTAATCCAATATCTGCCGCTCTTAGAAGCATGTTCTCGATAGCAGCTCCGGCTTGTTGTCTGACGTACATTGCAGCTCTGGATCCATAACTTTTTTTAACAAGCAAAGGATCTGAGTATACTACAACAACAAAAGGAGCCTGCGCAATAAATGGTTGTTCAGCTGCTCCAGCAAGTGCTTTAATTTTTTTCTTGGTAGAAACAACAATAAATCTTACTGAGTAAATATTTCCTGCCATTGGCGAGAATGTTGCTGCATTGCATATTTCTCCAACTTGTTGAAAAGTGACTCTTCTTAAACCATATTTTCTGACGCTTCTCCTCATTTTCAATAATTTTTCAAATTCCATTTTCCTGCTATAAAATGTTAGCAAAAGAACTATAAAAAGGTTGCGACAGACTACCATAATGTTTAAAAAATCTTTGATATTATAGACAAATGCCCAACTTAAAAGAACGCGTAACAGATGCTCTTCTAAATTTAGGAGATAATTTTAAAGCAGGCTGGAAAGAGTATTCTGAAAGTCCTTTAAGATATTTCGGTAAGGTTGCTTTAGATTATATTGATGCTGCTGGAGCAGTTGCTGCAGGTTACGCTTTTTGTGATACAAATAATCAAACACTAGGGGAATATAGGGTGCCAATCATGTTTGTTGGAGCTGCATTTGCTTTATTTGGTCCAACCGTCTCCCAAGTTACAGAAGAAGGTTTTTTAGATCTTTCATACAATCCTTTGAGCAGAGCCAGTCATAGATTTACAAGAAATGTTGCACTCGGATTAGGTTCTCTCGTTTTTTTCTGGTATAACAGAAAAGAAGATGTTTCAAATATAAGTCAAATTGTATCTAAAGCAACAGGACTTATTTTAGCAATTCCAGCATATTTCTCTGAGAGATCTAGGAGAAAGGCACCTATACAAAAAAATTCTGTAAGAGAATTCAGAAAAGCTGAAGCAGCTCGCTGGAAAGATTTTGATAAAAAAACTTGCGAAAAACAAAAAAGGGGTTTTATGATACATTTTTAAATTTCTAAAACATGATGGTTTATGCAATATATAGAACTGGTAAATGTCTATGAATCTTTAGAAAAAACAACAAAGAGGCTTGAAAAAACAGAACTTTTAGCAGAATTTTTTAAGAAAATTCCTAAAAATGAAGCTCATGAACTTGCTTATCTTGTCGAGGGCAGGATTTTCCCAGACTGGGCTGAAAACGAACTTGGAATCTCTTCTCAACTTGCAATAAAATCAATTAGTAAGGCAACAGGGATATCAGAAGAGCATCTTGTCAAAGAATGGAGAAAAATAGGTGATCTGGGAAAGGTTGCAGAGGAATCAACAAAAGTAAAAAAACAACAAGCACTATTTTCCGGAAAATTAACAACGCATAAAGTCATTGAGAATTTAAAAAAAGCTTCTGAATTAGAAGGCCATGGAACAGTTAATAGAAAAGTAGCCTTGGTTGCAGAATTACTGACAATGGCTCAGCCAATGGAAGCAAGATATGTCATTCGTACATTATTAGAGGAACTAAGAATAGGGGTGGCAGAAGGAACTATCCGAGATGCGATTGTCTGGGCTTGCTTTGGAAAAGAAATAGGAATAAAATATAACTTAGAAAATAATGACATAGATTTAGATGAAGAACACAGAAAAGTTTATGATCACTATCTTTCAATCGTACAAGAAGCTTACGACCGAGCAAATGATTTTGGGGTTGTGCTTGATGCGGCATTTAAGGGCGCTTCTGCTTTGAAAAAAATAGAGATTGAAGCAGGCAAACCCGTAAAAGTTGAACTTTGTAAAAAAATAGATTCTATTAAAGAAGGTTTTGAGAGAGTTGGCAAACCAGCAGATATAGAACTAAAATATGACGGTTTTAGGATGTTGATACATAAAACAGAAGATAATCAAGTAATAATCTACACAAGAAGATTAGATAATGTTACAAAACAATTTCCAGAAGTTGCCAGATATGTTAAAGAACATGTCCATGGCAAATCCTTTATTCTCGATTCAGAAGCAGTTGGTTTTAATCCCAAAACAAAAAAATATAAACAATTTCAAGACATTTCTCAGAGAATAAAGAGGAAGTACGACATAGAAAAATTAGAAAAAGAACTTCCAGTAGAAGTGAACATATTTGATATAATAGATTACAACGGAGAAGATATGATTGACAAACCATTGCATGAAAGAAGAAAATTGCTTGAAAAGATAGTAAAGCCATTAAAATGGAAAATTAAACTTGCAGAAAATATTATAACCGGTGATGAGAAAGAAGCAGAAGCATTTTATAAAAAAGCATTGAAAGACGGGATGGAAGGGATTGTTATGAAAAGCATTAATTCTTCATATCAACCAGGAGCTAGAGTTGATACTTGGGTTAAGTTCAAGCCAGTCCAAGATCCCCTCGATCTTGTGATAACAGGGGCAGAATGGGGGAAGGGAAAAAGAGCAGGATGGTTTGCTTCATTTATTCTCTCTTGCAGGCATGAAGGAAAATTTCTCGAGATAGGAAAAGTTGGCACGGGAGTAAAAGAAAAATTAGATCAGGGTTTAAGTTTTGAAGAACTTACAAAACTTATCAATCCATTGATAATCAAGCAAGACGGAAGACAAGTGACAGTCAAGCCAAAAATTATAGTTGAAGTAGCTTATCAAGAAATTCAGATCTCTCCTACATACTCGAGTGGCTATGCCCTTCGGTTCCCAAGATTAATACAGTTAAGAGAAGAAAAAGGATTGCACGATGTTTACTCTTTAGACGAAATTAAAGATTTTTTCAAAAAACAAGGTTCTAGAAAATTAATGTGGGAAGTTGGTTAATTTTTCTTGTTAGTTGCTCTGCAGTATAGAAAAGGATTTAAAGCCCCCCTCTATAAAAAGAGCGGAAAATAAATCCTAAAAAAATGGCAATTGAATATATCGCTTCTTTATTATTAAGACCAGAAGATATTGGTCGAGTATTAAACGAAGCAGGATTCGGAGCAGATGACCCACCTATCATGGGAGAGGAAAAAGGCGTCGGGCCAGGTTTTCCAATCAAGACACTTACAACAAAATACCTAAGACTAGGATCTTCGATTCCACCAACGCCTCTAAGTCCATTAGCAATGGAAATAAAAACTTATAATCTTTCTTCACAAGTCTGGCATGTCTATCATGGCGGTGGAAGAATTTTATGCAAAGTTAGCACCCCTCTTGATGAATCTAAAGCCTACGGGCTAATACCTTCGGCAGGTAAAGGTGAAGTTGATGAAACCCTCGAAGCAATTATCTTAGGTCCGGGTAGTTCTAGCAGCCACTCTTGCTAGAAAAGGTTTAAATCTGTCTATGTTATTAATAAGTATGACACAAGACATTCGTTTTGGTCCAGCAGGCATAGGGGGAGCGAAAGAAGCTGTTCAAAGTCTTGAGAAATTTAACAAATTGGGTTTTAGAGCGGCAGAAGTAGAATTTACTTACAAAGTCTACATAAAAAAAGAAGATGCATTAGAAATAGCCCAAGCAGCAAAAAAATTAGACATACGGTTAAGCATTCACGCCCCGTATTACATCAACTTAAATTCTGAATGGCCGGATAAAGTAAAAAGAAGTGTAAAAAGAATTTTAGATTGTTGTGAAATGGCTGATTATCTTGGAGCAAAATATGTTGTTTTTCATTCTGCTTTTTATGGCTTGAGTAAAAAGAAAACTTCAGAAGAAGTTTACGAAACAGTAAAACAGAAAATTTTAGAGATGCAAGAAGTAATCCATAAAAACAAATGGGGTGTTACTCTGGCTCCAGAAGCAATGGGAAAAAAAAGTCAATTTGGTTCAGTAGATGAATTAATTAAGTTACGTAAAGAAACAGGTTGTTTTTTTTGCATTGACTTTGCACATTTAGAAGCAAGGACCGGAAAGGCAGAATATACCGAAATTTTAGAAAAACTAAAAGCTAATGGAATTACAGAATTACAGTGTCATTTTTCTGGAATTGAATATGGAGAACAGGGAGAAAAAAGGCATGTTGTCACTCCGAACAACAAATTGAAAGAGTTGTTGCTTGCATTCAAAAAAACAGGCCTGAGTGCCGTAATCATCAACGAGAGTCCTGATCCTTTGGGAGATTCGCGAAAAGGCATGGATATCTGGAAAAAACAGTAAAAATTCTCCATGTGCAAGACCATTTCACACAGGTTTTTACATGAAAACTGTTACCCCAACATAAGGACAACACAAACCCCCTTTTTAGAAAGCTTTTTAAAGGTGTTTAACTATAGAATAATAACAGTTTTTTGCATATTTTCTTAACTGAATTATGCAAAAGATTCAAATAAACTAAACTAAATTTAAAAAAATGGAAAAGAAACTTTTGTCTGTTTTAGCTTTTGTTATCGTTTCAGTATTAACTATAGCTTTCATAGCAGGCGCAAGTGCAGATTCACAACCAGATGTTAATTGGATGAAGGTCTATGTCAAAGGCGAGCAAGTCTTTGAAGGTAGATGCAATTCAACTTGGTCAACACCAAATGCAACATACTGGAATTGTGATATAAAACCACAATTTCACACCCCTTCAATTGAAAGAGGAGAAAATGTGGATGTAACTGTTGTTTTCGAAAGTGGAAAAACCGTTAGTAACGCTCTAGTCAGAGTATGGGCAAGATCAGGTGGATCAACCATCGAAGACCAGACCGGAACATTCGATTTATTCCCAGAAAACACATACACAAGAACATTGTACTTGAAGATGCCATCTAACATGGATGGTTGGCAATTTTACACCATGCATGTAGAGATTGAAGCAGATAGTACTGTTAAAGGAATTACAAGAGCAGACATAACATTTGACATACAGAAACTTGCAAACGAATTGAGCATAAAGAGTGTCAACTTGAGAACAAGTTGCCCTACAGCTTGCTCAACAGTTTATGCAGACGTTGTTGTAAAGAACACGGGAAACCATGCTCAGAACGACATTTACGTAACTGCAAAAGTCAAGGAACTTGGTGTAACTGGAACACAATACATCAATGTATTAGTCCCAGTAAGAAACGGCGATGATGAACAATCACAAGAAGTTACAATACCTTTGCAACTTCCTTTGAACGTTCAATCAGGAACATACACAGTTGAAATCACAGCATCAAGTAATGAAGCTGAATCAACTACAGTAACACAGCAATTTGTTATATCTGGACAAGTGTCTTCAAGCATCGAATTAAGTACACAAACATCAAGACAAGATGTTGAACAAGGAAAAACTGCAACTTACACCTTTATTGTAACAAATAGAGGAACAAGTACACAGGTCCTTTCACTTGATGCAACTGGATTAGAAGGTTGGGCTACAACCCAAATGAACCCTTCAACTTTCAGTCTAGCAGCTGGTGAATCAAAACTTGTTAGTGTTTATGTAACTTCAAAAGAAGATGCAATTGTAGCTGAGCATTTATTCTCTGTAAAAGTGAATTATGGTTCAGAAACAAAGACACTCAACTTTGTAGCCAACGTAACAGAAGATGAGACAACAAGCTTAGACTTGAAAGCAATCTTAATGATTGTAGGCATAGTTTTAGCAGTAGCAATAATCGTCTTGTTAATTGTGCTTTTAGCACAAAAATCAAGATCTGAGGTTGAGAAGCCAGAAGAGAGCTATTACTAAACTATTCTATAACATTAGATAGTCACGAGTTAAGGCACAACTAAAAAACTTTTTATTTTATTTTTTACTTTTTTTCTTTTTATTTTTCTTCAATTCTTGATGCAAATCTATCAAAAGTAAAAAAATTTATTTTTTACTTTCCCTAGAAAACAGAGTTTTCTGGGCGCCAAAAATGGTTCATTTTTGAGCGTTTTCTTTTTATTTTTCTTTCTTTATTTTAATTCCCTAGACTGTTTATTGTTCACATATGGGATTTTTACCCCTCGCAAGAACATCAAAACAGTATTCTATAATGTTTATGTTAATTTGCAACAATGTTTTTATATGACAAAAATCTTTTCAAGACTGCATTAAAGATGATTTTTGGCACACTTGAAAATTTTTGAATTTTCTGTGTGCAGGAAATTTATATTTCCTTGCATGCTAAAAATACACTCGTATTTTTAAGCATCACGTTTCAATCATCATAACTGTATAATTCCAGTATAATATTATATACAATTAGATAATAATATGGCGGTTTAATACGGCAGTTGACATGATTGATAAAAACAAGTAAGATAAAAAGATAAATAACGATTAAAAATTAATAATTTTAACTTATAAATCAAAAAATGGTGGAAAACAAAAAATTATTTGGATTATCTCTTCTTTTAGTATTGACATTGACTTTGACATTAATCCTTCTGCCATTAACTTTGGCAGAGATAAATGTTGAAACAGTTATAGAAACAAATACTGTTTGCCCTTCCAGTACAATCGTTATTGTTGAAAAAGTTACTTCAACAGTTCAAGGAACATTCTCAGTCAGCTTTTCTGGTTCTGCTTCATCATTCTCAACAGTTGTCCCTACTGGTTTCTTCTTATCTTCAGGACAAGAACAAGATGTTGTTATCTACATAACCCCCTCATCAAAAACTAGTCCAGGTGTTTATTCTCTCTCGCTTCAGATTTCTGGAGCTGGCTCTTCAAAAACAATAACACAAGGCATTGTAGTTGAGAACTGCCATCAAACAACAATCAGTGTTGACCCATACACTCAGACAATGTGTTCATGTGATGAAAAGTCATATGCCCTTAAAATATCAAACACGGGAAAATATCTTGAGAACTATGTTTTAACGCCTCAAGGACCTGTTGCACAATATGTTACTCTATCTAATAATATGTTTTCATTGCAGCCAAATTCATTCACAGAAGTCACAGCTTACATTAGAACACCTTGTGATTTCTTTGGAAATTATGATCTTACATTCAAATTGAGTGCAGACTCAAAGTATGCTCAAGCTGAGACAACAAGTAAAGTAGAAGTTATTCCCTGTTATGATTATTCCTTAACAACAGAAAAAAATCTCTATGAAATGTGTGAAAACGAGAAAATCATTGTTCCAATAAAGTTGAAAAATTTAGGGACTGCTCCGAATACCTATTCCATAAAATTAACTGGTCCAGCATGGGTTCAGTCAGATCAAAAGTCAATAACCCTTTCAGCGCAGGAAGAAAAAACATTTAGTTTGATTATACAACCGCCATTTAAAACTCAGGGAAATTTCACATTGCGGCTAGAAACATCCTCTGGAAAAGGCAAAATAATAAAAGACGTGACAATTGATTTGAAATCTGATGCATGTTATGATGCGTCAGTCGTCATGGCAAAAGAAACAGATAGTGTATGCAACACCTTGACAAGCACTTATTCTGCTGCAATCAAGAATCTCGGGAGATTTAAAGGAAATTTTGATATAAAACTCGAAGCCCCTGTCTGGGTTAAAATAGACAAAACTGCGGTTAGTCTTGATGCAGGTAATGAAACAACTGTTCTGATTACAGTCAATCCTCCAGCAGACACAAAGTCAACAGATTATTCTATTATTATAAAAGCCATAGATCAATTAAGCAAGACCGAATATCAAGATTCAATGAGCATAAAAACCATGACTAGTGAGGAATGTTACAAACCATTTATTTCAAGTCAGGAAGAAGAGGTTGATGTCTACCAAGATGGTGCAGCAACTTTTGCATTTGCAATAGAAAACAAAGGAATAAAGGATGCAGAATATGCTGTTGAAATCTCAGGTAATGCAGCCCAATTTGCAAGAGTTAATCCAACAACAGTGCAAATCCCTTCAGGAAAAGCTCAAACTCTCTATCTATATCTCTCTCCATCAATAGATATGCCTATCGGCGCATACACTGTTAATATTGCAGCAAGATTAAAAGACACATCAATTGTATCCAGCAAGACTATTACAGTGAACGTTCTTAAATGCACAGAAGAACAATCTGTAAACAAAACAAACCAAACAGCAATAAATGCAACAAAAAAAGGCTTTTTCGAGTCAATATTCCAATCAATAACCGGTTTTTTTATAAAATTGTTCAGTACTAAACCAATATCACAGACAAATGCAACAAATATAACAAATATCAGTGCTGGACACGATGTTTGCAGTTTAACAAATCTTTCTTGTGAGATTCAAGTAGAAAATAAAACAACAGTTAACACAACAAATGAAACAAACGAAACAGGCGGGAACTTAATTACCGGAAATGTTGTAAATAATACTAACACATCAATAAACGCGACATCTTGTAATGATTACTACTGGTTTGATTCAGACAATTCAGTATGCAGTAGAAGACAATTCTGTGGTCTGTATATGTATGAAGGCTTGAGGACATTTTCAACATTAGAAGAATGTGAGAATAATCTTCCAAAATCAGAAAATCAAACAGAAGAAAATGAGACAAACACAACAATCGAAAACCAAGCTCCAAAACTAGCGAAAAAAATTCCAAATCTTTATTTAGTTTCTGGAGGAAACGTGACAATTGATCTTTCAAAATATTTCAGTGATCCAGAGGATGACCACTTAGAATATATGACTGTCAAGCCAGTGAATCTAAGTGTGATGATAAGAGGAAGTCTTATCACAATAAATTCCCCAGAAAATTTCACAGGAATAAGAGATATAACATTCTATGCAACAGATGGAAACACGATGATCCAGAGCAATACAGTGAATATAACAGTATCAACTCAGCCAGTAAACAAGCCAATTGACTTAGCAGAATTCTTTGTGCAATACAAGTCTTATATAATCGGTGCACTCATCATCGCTTTGCTTATAATCATTCTCTTCTCAGGCATCGGAAAGAAAATTCTTGATTTTTTTGAAGAAGACGTCGAAGAAGAAAAGAAGAAAAAAGAGTAACTTTTATTTTTAACTTTAATTTAAACCCTCATTGAAAACACTCGCGTTATTCCTTCTTGCATGCTAGTTCCGTAAAGAACCTCTGCATTGCTTATCATAACATCATTATGTGTGATCATTAAGTATTGAGAGTTCTTCAGATTTTGTTTTATTAAGTTCGCAAGAACCTCACTGTTCACCTTATCAAGAGCAGCATCAATCTCATCAAAGATATAGAAATGATATGGTTTGTATTTTTGAATTGCAAAGATCAAGGCGAGGGCAACAATAACCTTCTCTCCTCCTGATAAAAGCTCAGAGTCCATATACTTGCCTTTTCCCAGCTTGATTTCCATATTCATCCCACCCGCGAAAGGATCTTCTTGATTTTCGAGAATTAGAGAAGCTGCCCAGCCTTTTTTAGATAACATGGAATAATTTTGATTAAAAGTATCATTTATTGCAGTAAATGTCTGCATAAACGACTTTTTCTTTCTTTTATCAATTTCTTCAATAATTTTTACAATTTCTCCTTTCTCTTGTTCAAGTTTTTGCACTCGAGTATCAATTTCTTCATATTCTGCTTTAATCTTGTCATATATCTCTAAAGCACGAAGGTTAACAGATCCAAGCTCTTGTAATGTCTGCTCTGTTCTTTCTAATCTTTTTTCAATGTCCTGTAAACTTGCTTTTATTATTTCAATTTCTCCATATTCTTTCATCTCTGTTTCAAGAACAGATCTTGATGCATTTAGCCTGGCTCTTTCTATGTTAGTATCGTTAAGTTGATTTTCAGTAAGGTTTTGCTGCATTTGTTTCTCATTTATATTCAATTCAAAACCATGAATCTCTTCTTGCAATTTTTGTTTTTCTTCAAAGAATTTTCTGAATTTTTTCTCAATCACCCCTTGCTCTTTCTCCCTATTTTCAAGTTCCTTTGCTTTAACATCGTACTCTTTAGTTACTTCTTTTAACTTGAGAGAAAGTTCGCTATTTTCTTTCTTAGCTTCTTTAACATTTCTTTCAGCTTGTTCAAGCTCTCTTTTCTTTAACTCCATTTCAATATTCAAATCTCTTTCAATGAAGTCTAGGGGTTTGTTTAACTTAATCTTAATTAGCGCTTCTTTGAGCCTGTCAACCTTCTTTTCGCAATCTTCAATTTTTGCACTTAAGTCTCCATAATTCAATATTTCTTTTTTGATAATCTCCATTTCATTCTTTAAAATAGAGAGATCATTCTCAGATTGTATTCTTCTTTCAGATAATTTATACAATTCCTGTTCTTTTAGCAAATATTCCTTATCAACTGAAAAACTTTTCTCAAGTTGCTGTTCTTTTTCAATAAAAGATTGTATACCTTTAGAAATTGTCTCAATCTCTTTCTCAATCTCTTTCTTGCTCTTTGTCTTTCCTTCAACTTCTTTCTCAACTTCTTTTATAACATCATTCAATCTTTTTGTTAATTCATCTTTGTAAACAGAAGTTATCTGTTGTTTACATTTTGGACACTGACTTAAGTTTAAAATATCCTCGATGTCTTTCTTTTGAATTTCTTTTCTAGTTAAAAGTTTAAGAATTTCGTTTTCAATCTCTCTTAACGTGAGTTGTCTTGATTCAAAATTTTTCTGATGCTCTAGTCTTTTATTTCTCAATTCAGAGATATCAACTTTTTTGAATCTCGGTTTGGATTTCATCTCTTGTTCAATCTCAAGAATTCTTTCATTTAGCAAAGCGAGTTGTTTTCCTTTTTCTCCTACTAAAGCGCCTTTCTTCTCAAGCTCAATCTTTTTTAGATGTTTTGAATCTTCTTTATAACCAAATTCTTTTATTTTCTGTTTCAACTCTTCTATCTCCTTATTAAGAGAATCATATCGACTTTTGTCAGTTGGTGTTATTTTTATATGTGATTTCTCCTCAGTTTCCTTAAGTTCTTGTTTCAACCTTAAAATTTCTTCAAGATTATTCTTCTCCTTGCTTTCAAGACTAGAAATCTGATCTCTCGTATTCTCTCTTTTCATATTGAGCCTTGCAATTTCGGTTTTAAGTTCAAGAATCTTGCTTCTCAACTGTTCTTGCTCAATTCCTGTCTTTTTCTCTATCTCTTCTTCCATTGCAGAAATCTTTTTATTATTCTCTCCAATCTTTTGCCTTGTTAACATGGTGGTTTGTTTTAGCTTCTCAATATTTTTCAACCTTTCTTCTCTGTCTCTTTCAATTCCCATCAATTCTCTCATTAAGTCTTCAACTTTCCTGGCAATTATCGATACTTTGCATTTCTTGACTTCGTTTTTCAAGCTTTCATGTTTTAATGCCTGTTCTCTTTCTCTTTCAAGATTGTTCAGGTATGCCTTTCTTTCATTGAGGATTGTTCTTACTTCTTTCAATTTCCCATCTGTCTTTTCAAGTTCGTGCAATGATTTTTCTTTTCTTTCTTCGTAAATAGAGATTCCAGCGATTTCTTCTATAATCTGCCTTTTCTCATCAGGAGGCATCCGAATCAAACCATCAATCTGCCCCTGCAAGATAATATTAAACCCTTCAGGATCGATTCCCGCTTGTCCTAATAATTCAAGCACCTCTTGACGGGTCTTTGTTTCTTCGTTTATCTTATACACACTATTCCCATCTTTTTTTACAATTCTTGATATCTCAACTTCTTCTCTTTGCAGCGGAAATTCTTGATTAGAATTATCAAAAACAAGATCAACTTTTGCGAATTGTGATGGTTTTCCGTCCTTTCCCCCGTGATAAATCAGTTTAGACGCTCTAGAAGCCCTCATGCTCTTGATACTGAGCCTTCCAAGGACAAAACAGATAGCGTCGGGAATATTGCTATTATGCACAAAAATATTATTTGCAATAAAATTATGGTTGCTCTCTACGGTTAAATCATATACATATTCTTGTTTTGGCAGTTTTTCAATTGAAACAATCTCATCCCAATATACATCTGAGTTCACTAGGTTTTTCAATAAATTAAATAATAATTTTATCCTTACAAATCTCATAACAAATGTTTCTTTTATTAGGTTATAGAAGTTTTCAAGGTTTTGTGGCCTTGGATTGAATCTTCCAGTAGCCCAATGAGTCGTGATTATTTGTCCTTGTAACCCTATTTGTTTTGCAACTTGTATTCCAGAAATATTCAATTGGTTCATACATTCAACTAAAAAATGGGGGTCAGGTTTAATATGGTCATACTGCTGCTCCAGTCTCGTCAACTTATTTTCAAATAACTCGAGAATTTTAGAAATCATATTTCTTGTTGGGGAGCAAACATCTTCGCAATATGCAGATAACGCAGGATATTCCTTTTTCAATGGTTTTATGCATATTCCCAGAAGTTTCGCCAGTTCTTTTACATACAAATTTGCTTCCTTGGGGAGTATGTCTGTATTTGGATTTTGCCGAATATCCTTTTCTGTATGAAATTTCAAGTTTAGCTTTTTGTGTTCTACTTTAAGAGAGATATTTTCTTCAAATTTTTTAAGATTTTCTTGACCATATATATAGAGGTAATAATAGTCTCTTTTTACTTTATTTTTTGTATTGGTAGCACAGCACTCTCTAAGTTTAATTTTTGATAAAATTCCAAATCTAAGCAACAACCCCTGGACTTGTCTTGCAAGTTCTTTGTTTTTTGTGCAGAATTCTATTATGGCAATATCTTTTCTTACACTTCCGTCCGTATCAAATAGCCCCTGCAAAAGATGGCTTAAACTAAGATTGTCTCCCAGAAGTAGGTCAGAAGGTATTTTTTTTATCTCAGAAGTTATAGAACCTTCATGATATTTATAAAATAAGTCTTTTATTTTTTTTACAAGATTCTTATCTCTTGTGTATATTCTATTAATTCCTTTGTCCTTTCTTTCTCGAAAGTCTACTTTGAAAAATTCTTTTAATATTTTTTTATAATCTCCTATAATTTCGGGATCGTTATTAATAAATTCTATTCTGTCTTTCGCTAAGTAACCGTCTCCTGTTACATAGCCAATAAATC
Source organism: Candidatus Pacearchaeota archaeon (assembly GCA_026395795.1). Taxonomy (GTDB): domain Archaea; phylum Nanobdellota; class Nanobdellia; order Pacearchaeales; family UBA284; genus JAPLYB01. The sequence goes on along the minus strand of JAPLYB010000026.1, from coordinate 767 downwards.
TCATTAATTCAGGTGAGAATTGTTTTGTGGGGGAGATGTCAATTTTTCTAGGGGTTGCGATTAGGTCCTTTTCCTTTAGATCTTTTATAATAGTGCTCCTTATTTCCCCTTTATCAAATATCATCACAGGGTGGCACCCTGTTGCTTTTACCTCTTTTCCACTTCTTGTTTCAATTTTGTAAATAATTTCGCCTTCTCTTTTTATGAATTTTGAAACCCCTCTTTTTTCGGTTTTCATAGTTGTTTTATTTAGGGAAAGAACGTCCAGATTCTCACTAGATTCTACATAAACACCATCATCCAGTTTTTTTATCTCATCGGATTTTTTTATTTGTTCTTCAACAAGATCTCCAATTTTTATTTCTTGTCCATTGGACAGCGTGACTAAGGTATCATAATGACAGGATTTCCCCGATCCATTCGGACCGGCAATCGCGTTCAACCCTCTATCAAAGAGAATTTCAGTAGATTTTGCAAATGATTTAAACCCGTGAATCCTCAGTTTTTTTATGTAAGTCATGCTTCTTTTTCCTCCTTTTGAATAATCTTTTAATAATGATTCAAATATTTCAGTAAAACAAAACTTTTAAGCATTTCGCAACTAAAAAATCTACTTAATCTAAAGAATGAAACTATAAAGCTCCTCGAGAACTAATTTTTCAAGAAATTCAATAACTCGTTATATGCATATTTGCCTTGATGTTCCCATGTTTTTCTATGAGTTTGAATAATCGCATATTGCTTTGCTCCCTCTTCAGTTCTATGTC
>JAPLYB010000036.1 GCA_026395795.1 Candidatus Pacearchaeota archaeon | reverse complement strand
GAAAGCATCTTATTCCTTTCAGAATAAGTGTTGTTTTTGTTATAATCTTCACTCTTTTCATACCTATCTAATAGATAGGTTAAGTATTTAAACTTTTCGGAGTAACTTTATAGTATTAAACTTCATTCGGAGATACTGTTTAAGATATATTTTGGGTTTTAGGTCTCAAAATCCTTCTCTTTTATGGTTTCTTGCTTGTCTAGGGTTATCTTTCTTGTTATTTTTCCTTTCCTTTTTGCTAGAATCCTGATTTTTTCGAAGTCTTTTTCCCCTTTTGGCATAATTATATCTGTAATTGTGTATGTGTGAACTGCTAATGCCTTTTTAAAATCAGGCATGTCAAAAGCAAATTCTGATTTAACTTGAGGCCAGAATTTGGTGTTTAATTCAAGTTGACAGAACTTATCATCTATTTTTGAACCTCCTGCTTTCCCTGGTTTTGGAAGTTTCTTCTTGGATTTTAGAGAGATGCCTGGAGATTCTATGTCTAGAAGAGTTGCATAGCATTTTTCTAGAATCTTTTTTATCTGATCTGAAGAAAGATCTTGGTTTATTTCATATTGCAATAGGCCAGATTTTTTCTTTTCTTCAGGAAGATTTAGTTTTTCTTTGGAAAAAATTAACCCTGAACATTTTAGGCTATTCGAAATTTGAGAACAGAATTCAACAATATCATTTGCCATATCAAAACTCGTTCCTATTTTAATCTTCTCTGGTTGTCTTGTTATCTTAACAACTGCTCTTCCAGAATAGACTCCTTTTCCGAATCTTACAAATTGTTTATGAACAGAATCATCAATCTTATTTTCAAATATCTTTTTTATGAACATGCTTATTAGAAAAAAAATTAGTATATAAAACTTTTTAAAAGAGAAAAATGGGCCCAGCTGGGATCCGCTCAAAAATTATGAAATTTTTGGCGTGCCAGAAATGTTCTCATTTCTGAGCAGAACCAGGGTTCGATCCCAGCGAAATTTAATTTTTGATAAAATTTAATTTTATGAGAATAAATGGGCCCAGCTGGGATCGAACCAGCGATCTACTCCGTGTAAGGGAGTCGTCATTTATGGGAATCTAAAGTATTCTTTAGAACTTAACCACTGGACTATGGGCCCATAGAAATGATACATTTGTTGGATTTAAAAAAGTTTAGAATGGGAGTAGTTCTTTAGGAAATAACTATTTTCCATACAGAAACTTCTTCAAAGTTTTGTCTTAGGAAACTTTAAAAAGGTTTCTTGCTTTTTTACGAGATGGTAGCAGACGATAAATCCAAAAAGAAAGATTCAAAGGATGAGTTGGATGTTCAACAAGATAGTGACCAGGACACTTATAATAAGTTAAAAGATATTTCTAAAGAAATTCCAGAAGATGTCAAAAAAGAAATTGATAAATTAAGGGAGAAACTTAAAGAATTCAAGAAAGTTGTTGTGAAAAAATTTCCTTACATCGAAGCCATTGGGATTCTGCCTCCTCAAGCAACACAATTAATTGAAGAAGAGGAAGAAGTACAAAAAGATAAGCAAGATGAAAAGCTTGTGCATCTAATGATGATTGTTCCAGATGATAAATTCAAAGAGATTCCGAAGATCAAAATGGAAGCGATTAAAATTATTAAAGATCTTAAGCCAAGAGTCTGGTTGCATGTCAAAAGTGCTGCGGAAATTTGGGAAATGTGTTTTGATGGGAAGTACGCATTAATTGAATCAATCGCCATGTCTTTCCCGTTGCATGATAGGGGGATGTTGGGTGCGCTAAGGGTTACAACAATTCATAAAAATCTTGTTTTGAGAAAATTTGAAAAATATGTTGTAAGCTATGTAGTCGCTGGAAGTCTTGTTAGGGGAAAAGCAATTGAAACAAGTGATATAGACATTTTTGTTGTAATTGATGATACAGATGTTAAACGAATGTCTCGATTTGAATTAAAAGAAAAGTTGAGATCGATCATCTGGAGTTATATAATGGAGGCTGAAGAACTTGCGGGCGTTAAGAACAAGTTAAGCCCCCAAATTTATATTCTGACAGAATTCTGGGAGTCTGTTAAAGATGCCCATCCTGTTATCTTCACGTTTATTAGAGATGGGGTCCCATTATACGATCGTGGAGCATTCATGCCTTGGAAATTGCTTCTAAGAATGGGAAAGATCAAACCAAGTCCTGAAGCAATCGATATGTTTATGTCTCTTGGAGAGAAAGTTGCAGAGAATGTAAGAATGAGACTAAACGAAATTCTTGCTCAAGATATTTTTTGGGGAGTTGTTACCCCCAGTCAAGCTGTTCTAATGTTATATGGGATGGCGCCCCCAACTCCCAAAGAGATTCAAGAGGGAGAATTTAGAAGAGTTTTTGTTGATAAAGAAAAACTCTTAGAACCAAAATATGCTGATATGCTTGAAAGGATTGTTAAGGCTTATAAGAAATATGAACACGATCCAAAAGTGATTACTTCTGGAAAGGAAATAGATGAGATGCTTGCTGATTCAACAGAATACATAAAAAGATTGAAGGAGTTAATGAAACAGGTTGAACAAAAGATGGCAAAGAAAGAAGTTGCAGAAGTTTATAGCTCTGTTTTTGTTTTGCTAGAAAAAGTAATCGGAAAATGTACTGAAACGAATGCATGTAATAAATTGACTAAAGATATTGTTGAAAAAGGACTCGTTCCGCACAAAGTTGTTGCTTTATTACAAGAGATTATTGAAATTAATAGAAAACATAAAAAAGAGAATATAACAAAACAAGAAGTTGCTTCTATGAAAAAAGCTTCATTTGAGTTAACTGGATATTTGACAGAGTACCTTCAGAGAAAAGAAATTCTTGAAACAGAAAAAAAGAAAATTTATTTTATTTATCAATCAAAAGTTAAAGAAAAGATGGTTGTTAAAAGAGCAGAATTGTTTATCTTTAAAGAGGCAGCTTTTTTAATCCCAGACATAACTCAAGATACAATCAAAAAAATTGTTCAAGGAAAAATTACTGATTCCAATAAGGAAGAATTGACAGAGCATTTGAAAAAAGACGCTATTGTTGAAAAGAGACTTGATGGAAAATTGCTGGAAAACGTGAAAAAAGTTATCGGAGAGTTTGAAATTATTCTTAGCTAAGCCCCTATGTCTTTAGGCAAAACTTTTAAAAACACCCCTTCTTTGTGAAATTATCATAATGCTAAAATAAAAATCTTGAAAATAAAATGAAGGGAAAAATAATGAGCTTTAGGAGAGGAAAGACAAAAATTCATATTAGACATATGATTATCGAAGTCGATGGTGTAAAAACTATTAAAGATGCCAAGGCTTTGTTTGGAAAGGAAGTTTCTTGGAAGAGCCCTGCAGGCAAGGTTATTAATGGAAAGATTACATCCAGTCATGGAAGTAAAGGGCTTGTCAGAGTCGCCTTTGAGAAGGGGCTGCCTGGACAATCTTTGAATGACTCAGTTGAAGTAAAGTAATAAGGAGACTAATAAAAATGCAGATTAAATTACTTGTTGATGGCGGGGCAATGAAGCCAGGTCCTGCTCTAAGCCAGAAGATTGGACCATTAGGAATGAATATGGGCAAGATTATTGCAGATGTCAATAAGGCAACTGCGGGATTTAAGGGAATCAAGGTTCCTGCTGTTCTTGATATTAATACAAAAACAAAAGAATTCACTGTTCAAGTTTTCACACCCCCAACATCTGAACTTTTGAAAAGAGAAGTTGGAATTGAAAAAGGATCTCCTCAACCCAATAAAATTAAAATGGGTAACATTCCTCTTGAGATTGTGATTAAGGTTGCAAAAATAAAGGAAAAAGATATGATGGTTAATGGAATGAATGAAGCTGTTGATTCTGTTCTTGGAACTTGTATGTCTTTAGGATTACTAGTTGAGGGAAAAAATCCTGTTGAAGTTATTCAAGAAGTTAAAGAAGGGAAGCATAATGATCTAATCTCAAAAGGAGCTGAACAAGCATCTCCTGAAAAAATAGCTCAGTTAAATAAAGACTTTGAAAAAATAAAGAAGGCTCAAGAAGCTTATTTGAAAGAAATTGAAGCTAAGAAAGAAGCAAAAGCAAGTGAAGCAGCTACTGGAACAGCACCTGCAGTAGCAGGCACCGCAGCGCCTGCAGCTGGATCAGCACCAGTTAAAGCTGCGCTTGCTAAAGAAGAGAAAAAGAAAAAGTAAAGTTCTTCTCTTGACAACTTTTATAAATCATTCAAACATCATTTTCTCAAGGGATTGTATTATAACTTGGTTAGTATTCGGGTCTTGGGCACCCGTGATCTGGGTTCAAATCCCAGCAGTCCCATATTACCTATCGGTTAGATAGTTTTAAAAACCGAATTTCATAAAAATAAACATAGTACAATGGGAAAGACAAAGAAAGTTGGAGCATCAGGGAGATTTGGAGTAAGATACGGAAGTACTGTAAAGGAAAAATGGCTTGAAGTGGAGAAAAAAAGAAAAGAGAGACAGAGATGTCCTTTCTGTAAGAAACTTGCTGCAAAAAGAATTGCTAAAGGATTATGGCAATGCAAATCAAAATCATGTGGAAAAAGATTCACTGGTGGAGCATATGCTCTTGAAAAATCAATTGAAGTTGAACAAAATTTAAAAACTAGAAAATCTAAATAATTATGGATTAAAATGATAAAAATAAAATTTTCAGCATGCCGAAAAAACAACGGAGGTTTTTTCTAGCATGGCAGAATACAAATGTTTTTTTTGCGGTAAACAAGTAAATGAAAAGTCTTTAAGAAGTAGATTCTCTTGTCCCAATTGTGGAATGAAAGTTTTCTTTAAACCAAGAACTGCGGTTAAAAAAATAAAAGCAATTTAATTATCTTTAATGGATAAGAGCTAGATGACGAATGAATCAATAAAAAATGGAAAAATCAAAAAACAGTATCGAAGACTTACAAATAATGGAACAAGCTTCTCAGAACTTGACTTTGCAAAAACAACTTTTTCAAATAGAGCTTTCTGAAACAATTAGTGCTTTGGAAAGTCTTAAAGATGCGAAAGGAGATGTTTTCAAAATTGTTGGAAATCTAATGTTCAAATCTGACAAGAGTACCTTACAAAAAGATCTTGAAAGAAAAAAACAACTTCTAGAATTGAGGATTAAATCAATTGAAAAACAAGAAGATGAAATGAATAAGAAGTTTAGCAGGGTTCGAGAAGAGGTCTTGAAAGACGTAAAATAATGTGAAATTCTTTTTTTAACTATTAAATCAATGTGATTTATCCTGTTTTGTTGTAATAGCCCCCTCTTGAATATCCTGAAAAATATAGAATTTTTGGGATGTTCAAGAACTATACACCCGAGTATATGGTTCTTGACATATATAAAATATCAGCAAAAAATTTATAAAGCGATGATTGTCTTATTTACTTGTTAAATTAAAATGGCATTTTTCAATAAATTGTTCGGCGGAAAAGGAGAAGAGAGTTTAGACTACATCGAAGTTGATATAGGCAGAGATACACCCAAAAAGTCAAAGGTAGTATTGAGACCATTTGTTCTTAGGACATTCGAGGACGTTGGAAGAATTCTTGAGATACTAAGAGAAGGGAATACAATCGCTTTGATTGATATTAAGTCTTTGAAAAGCAAAGATGTTATCGAATTGAAGAGATCTATATCAAAGCTTAAAAAGACAGTAGATGCGCTTGAAGGAAACATAGCTGGTTTTGGTGAAAATGTTATTATTGTTACGCCACCGTTCGTTGATATATTCAGAGGCGGAAGCGTACCACCACAAGCACCAAAGACAGAGCAGATGATGTAAATTAGCTTATAGCTAAAGTTTCGATGAAACAACTCTTAATAAAAGCAGGTTACAAGACCGATTACTCTGTTCCTACAGCTCTTCTTAAAAACTTTGAGAAGCTTCCTGAAAAGGTAGGGCTTATTTCTACGATTCAGTTTTCTGATTTTTTAAAAGAAATCAAGAAAAAACTAGAGAAAACCGGGAAAAATGTTTTTTTAAATGGGACCGGAATGATTTTGGGATGCAATGCTGCGTCAGCACTTGCTGTTGAGTCTAAAGTTCAAGCATTTCTTTATATTGGATCTGGAAAATTTCATCTTATCCAAATGGCCTTGTCTTTAACAGAGCAAAAAAAAATATTTACTTATAACCCTTTAACAGAAGAGTTTTCAGAAATCTCTTGGAATGAGGTAGAAAAATTTAAGATGAGAAAGAAAGCCTTTAAAGTTAGATTCTTGAGTGCCGATCATATCGGCCTGTTAGTCTCAACAAAATGGGGACAGTTACATCTTGATCAAGCGTTAAAATTTAAGGAAAAATCAGAGAAAAAAAATAAAAAAGTCTATGTATTCTTATTTGATGAATTTCAAGAAGAGCAGATGGAAAACTGGCCTGAAATTAAAAGTTGGGTTAATACTGCTTGTCCTGGAATAGGTCTTGATTCTTCTGTTGCTTGGATTGGCGATGTTATATGAGTTTGATAATTAATATAAAAGGGATTTAGTTCTATTAAGTGACGTTGTTTTTGAAATTGACTTCGGGTATTATTAATAATGAATATAACCGCATTAATCCTTCTTGTTATCTCTAGCCCCAAATATCTTCTACTTTTATAACGTGCCAGCCAAATTGTGTTTTTACTAGAACTACGTCGCCTTTTTTTGCATTGAAAACAGCATGTTCAAATTCCTTAACCATTTGTCCTCTTCCAAACTCTCCCAAACTTCCGCCCTTTTTCTTTGAAGGACAGACAGAATATTCTTGGGCAAGTTTAGAGAATGATTCTCCTCTTTGAACTTTTGCTAAGATATCTTTTGCCTGCTCTTCTGTTTTCACAAGAATGTGACTCGCTTTTGCTTTGTTTGCCATAAATAATTATTTATTGGGGATTTATAAAAATATCTTACGCCGCGACAGGGAATCGAACCCCGATGCCCTTGCGGGCAAGGCTTTGTGGATAGGAATTGTTAAGAACATTGATTCTTATTCCAGGCCTTTGCGATACCATTACGCGATCGCGGCACAATTACTAATTTGAAATAGACCTTTTAAGTATTTCCATTTTCTTAGAATGCCAAAACCCAATTTTATCATAAAATCGTTTTCTTTCTTCTTTTCTAAAGATTATTATAATATACACCTTAGAATGGAGCTTATTTTTGGGAAGATAACTGTAAAACTTATGGTTTATAGAAAAATGTGCTAGTAACCTAGATACTTGAAGCATCCCCTCTTTATTTACTGTTTGAATTTTAATTGATTTCTGATTAACATACCCTTCTGCTGAAAAAAAAGCTTTCAACCAAGATTTTTTGGCTTCAGCATAAATAAATAACTTGTTTGGAACTTTCCATGTTTTTAACCCAAATTTAGTTTCTTGCAGAATATCCTCTCCAATTGTTTTTGAACTAATTCTCACAATAAACATTTTTCCCCTCTTTTTTATACTTGGAGTTTTGTCATATACTTCTTTAATATCATTCATATATCTTTCAAGCATGATTTCATCATCTGGAAAGAAATCAATTTGATATTTGATATAATTCCCCATATCCCTGGCTTGAACGCTTCCATCACCAGCTAGGAAACCGCAAATAGATGCCTTTAAGATAGTTGTTTTTTTATCAGAAGAAATTTCTCTCTTTTCTTTGTCTATCACTTTTTTCCATCTAGAAATCGCAACTTTTCTATTTCTCTTTGATAAATCCATCTAATAAAAACACTATGAAGTATTTAAATCTTTCTATTAATGCGCCTTACCATTGGGCCATCTGGGCATAAAGTAAACAATAAAAGATAGATTAAAAAACTTGCTGAACAGGAAGAATTTGGGAGATTCAGATTATCTTTTCAACTTCTTTTTGAACTTTTGCAAAAATCTCTTCAACTGGTGCATCACCGTTTATAACTATAATATTGTCCTTTGGCAAGAATCTTTTTAATTTCAAATAATTATGTCTTACCTCTTCTAGAAAAAGAGTTTTTTCAAATAGTTCATTCTTTCGTCTTCCTTTTTGTATCCTTTGAATCGCCACGATTGCTGGAACGTCAAAAATAAGTGTTAAATCCGGTCTTCTTATTTTATACTTCTTGTGTTCATTCAAGACTTCTTGGAATGAAACATCGCCTTGAGCTTGTTGATATGCAAATGTGCTGTGGCTGTATCTGTCGCATAGAACAATGCACCCGTATTTTAATGCGGGCAAGATTATCTTTTTGTTGTGTTCTGCTCTATCTTTAACATAAAGTGCACGAAAGAGTTTTCCTTGTTTCTTTGGATCTTTATCATGGGCGAGTTTTTTTCTTATCAGTTTTCCAGACTTTGTCATGTAGGTTGGTTCTTTTGCGCAAAGAATCTCATATTTTTTATAATTATCAAAAAGAAAACTTGCAGTTTTTAGCATCTGCAATGTTTTTCCAGAACCATCTAGGCCTTCAAAAACAATAAATTTGCCTTTTTTTTCATTTAACATTTTCTAAATAGATAAAAATACTATTTAAACAAAGTTATTCTTAAAAGAATATAAATCAAAATATAGATAAAACTGCAATCTGGACTGATGATCTGGGGTATTCAATCTAATTCTGGATAAAGAGGAAAGTGTTTTGTTAGTTCTCGAATCTGAGATTTTACTTTTTCTAATTCTGTTTCGTTGTTCTTGTTTTCAAGAGTTCTATTTATCCATTCTGCGATTACTTTCATTTCGTCTTCTTTCATACCTCTTGTTGTGATTGCAGGAGTGCCTATCCTTATTCCTGAGGGATCAAAAGGAGAACCTTTATCAAAAGGAATCATATTTTTATTAACTGTTATCCCAATTTTATCTAAAATTGCTTCTGCTTCTTTTCCAGGAATGTTCTTGTTTGTTAAATCAATAAGGATAAGGTGATTGTCTGTTCCCCCTGTAACGAGCCTAAATCCATATTTTTTTAATTCTTCTGCAAGAACCTTCGCGTTTTTTACAACTTGTCTGATGTATTCCCTGAATTCTGGTGTTGATGCTTCCTTGAATGCGACTGCTTTTGCAGCGTTAACATGATTGTGAGGCCCGCCCTGCATTCCTGGGAAGACAGCACGATCAATATCTTTTGCAAACTTTTCCTTGCACATTATCATTGCTCCTCTTGGTCCTCGCAATGTTTTATGCGTTGTTGTAGTGACTATATCTGTAAAAGGAAACGGGCTTTGGTGTTCCCCTGCTACAATAAGTCCTGCTATATGTGCTATGTCTGCCATGCTTACTGCTCCAACTTCTTCAGAAATCTCTTGGAATTTTTTAAAATCAATTGCTCTAGGATAAGCAGATGCTCCGGAAACAATTATTTTTGGCTTTTCTTCTAGCGCTTTCTGTCTTATTTTGTCATAGTCAAGAAGCTCTGTTCCTTCTTCTACACCATACTGGGCAAAATTGAAAATTTTACCTGAAAAGTTTATCGGATGTCCATGAGTTAAGTGCCCGCCATGAGCTAGATTCATGCCTAGCACCTTATCTCCCGGTTTTAACAATGCAAAATACACCTCTAGGTTTGCTGGACTTCCAGAATAGGGTTGGACATTAACATGCTCTGCCCCAAATAGTTCTTTTGCTCTCTTAATTGCTAAATCTTCTGCTTCATCAACAAACTCGTTACCGCCGTAATATCTTTTATGCGAATAACCTTCTGAATACTTGTTTGTGAGAACTGATCCAAGGGCTTGCAAGACTGCTACACTTGTAAAATTTTCAGAAGGGATTAATTCTAGAACATTTTGCTCTCTTTCTTTCTCTTTTTTTATTATTTCATAGATTTCAGGATCAATCTTTTGTAACATTTTATGATATTTAGGCGGGTTTATAATTTTTAATCAGGTTTTATCAACAACGAGCTGTTTTCCTAACATTGGATGAATATCATTAATAAGATTATACATGTTCTGAGCGATTTTTCTGTATGATGCATGGCCTTGTTTCCCAGATCTCAGTCTTATAAAATGAAACGCCTCTCTAAAATTCATTTTAATTAAAACCCTTTTTCTGTAAGCTAAGGGAACAACATATTGGGCTTCTTTTGGGAAGTTTTCCTTTATTTTTGTGAAAGTTTCTTTTGCTTTTTCCATACAGGATTTATAGTCTGCTTCCATTCCAGCTTCAATTACTTCATCTGGAATAGAATATCCATAATCCACATCTAGATTAGGATTGATTTGTGTACAAATTCTATGTCTTTGGACATCTCTAAAAGCTCCATAATCCATCAAAATATCGAATACGTATTCAGGCATTTCTGTCTCCCTTATTGGAATATCAAATTTTCCCAACCCCTCAAATGCCTTTTTTATTACATCTTCCTTTTCTTCTTTTGACATATTTATCACCTTTTGTTTAATCTCTAAATATGGAAGCCCCGTATTCTTATATAGAATCGAGCATATGACTTTGTCTTCCCCATTTTTATCATATTCTACTAGGTCGACTGTGTTTTCTTTTGGTTGTTTGGTTCCAGTTATTAATTTGTTTGATGATTCTTTTAGAAGTGCGCTGTTTTTTTCTATAAACTCATTTCTTTCGGTGTGTTTCAATAAAGTAGGAGTTATCTTATCCGCACATTGTTTTAATTCTGCTCCAATCTCATTAAATTCTTTTAGATCACTTGAAACTAATTTTACAATCGCCCAACGCAAGTTTCTAGCGTTTATAGTCATTCCAAGGTTTGTAAGAATTGAAACTGGGAGGAGGTATCTTAGATTGTCTAGCACCTTATTTTTTATTTTTGTATTGTAAACTCCCTCTGTTTCATCTGCTGTTTTTGGATATTTATTCTGCATGAACGCAGTCATTTTTTGAACTAATCCAGTGTATTTATCAATTAAAAAATCACAGGTTTCTTCGTAAATCTCTCTTAAGTCTGAGGACATTAAGTTTTCTGGTTTGTAATAATGTTCTTTATCAAACACTTGATATCTTGTTGATTTTTCTGTATAAGATGCAAGTCGATTATCTTCTAAAAATTTTGTTAATAGAACAGAGACATTTTCCAATGCTATTGAAAGGACTGCGTGCTCCATGATAGAGCCATGCCCGTATCCAATAACCCATTTTTCATGGAATTGCCGGGATTTATCTTCATTTAGTTCAGCAGCTATCTTATCAAAAGGATCTGGACATCTGGATGTCTTTGCAAAGGCTACAGCAATGACTTCTGGAGGCAAACCATTCAATGTGTATATTCTTCTTTGAGCACCCATTTTTATTAAGATTTAGTAATTAGAGTAAAATGAGTTTGTTTATAAATATTCTTGTGCTAGAAAAACATTCATTTTTTCTGCATGCTAAAAACCCTCTAAAATGGTTTTTATCACATTTAGAAAGATGTATAGCAGATGGTAGGTTGAAAAATGAATCTGCAAAAATATTTAAATGATAAACTTTGAGATAATAAGGTATCTTAAAAATAGAGAAAATTAAAAAGAGTAAAAAAAAGAAGATGACACAAATTATATCAGATTTTCACATTCACAGTAGGTTTTCTAGAGCAACTAGCCATGAATTGACTATTGCTAATCTAGACAAATGGGCAAGAGTAAAAGGAATAGACTTACTAGGGACGGGTGATTTCTCTCATCCAGAATGGAATAAAGAATTAAAACAGGAATTAACAGAAGATGGAACTGGAATTCTAAAAACAAAATCGGGCTTTAACTTTGTTTTGTCTAATGAGATTTCCTTAATGTATAGTCAAGATGGAAAAGGAAGGCGGGTGCACATTGTTTTACTTGCCCCTAATTTTAAAACTGTTGATCAGATTACTAGTTATTTGCTAAGCAAGGGAAGGATAGATTATGACGGCAGACCAATATTCAATATTTCTTGCGATAAGTTTGTTGAAGATATAATGAAAATTTCTAATGAAATTGAAGTTATTCCAGCACATGCTTGGACGCCATACTTTGGAGTTTTTGGGTCCATGACTGGGTTCGATACCATGGAACAGGCATTTAAAGAACAAGTAAAAAATATACACTCTTTCGAAACAGGGATGTCTAGTGATCCTGAAATGAATTGGAGACTTTCTAAGCTTGATAAATTTTCTATTCTTTCTTTTTCAGACTCACATAGTTTTTGGCCTTGGAGATTAGGAAGAGAAGCAACTATTTTTGATTTAAAAGATCTCAGTTACAAGGGAATTCTGGATGGAATAAGAAATAATAAAATTGATTTTACAATTGAAACTTCTCCAAGCTATGGGAAGTATCATTATGATGGGCATAGGGTCTGTAAATTCTCTTGCTCTCCAGAAGAGTCTAGAAAGATAAACAATATCTGTCCAGTATGTGGAAAAAAGCTGGTTATCGGTGTTCTTAATAGAGTTGAAGAACTTGCTGACAGAAAAGATGGGTTCAAACCAGGCCACGCAAAACCATTCAGAACACTTCTGCCGTTGCATGAATTGATTGCTGCTAGATTTCAGATGGGTGTTAATACGAAGAAGGTTTGGCAGGAGTATAATTCTTTAATTGAGAAGTTTAAACATGAGTTCAATATCCTGCTTAATGTTTCTGAATCAGATCTGAAGAAAGTTACAACTGAGAATCTTGTTCGAGACATATTAAAGAATAGGGAAGGAAAGATAAAAGTTCAGCCTGGATATGATGGAGAATACGGGCAACTTGTTCTAGAAAGTGATAAGCAGGAAAAATTGATTTAGTTTGCTATCTTAAAAATTCTCAAGACGCTCTTGCTAAATAAAAGATAAACCACGATAAATCCATGAACGATTAGAGCGAATATCCCCATAAATGTTCCTATAGGAGTTAATGTTTTTGTTAAAATAAAAACAGAACATAAGGTCTCAATTATGGCAAATGTTATTGCCAGTGTCCTTGCCCAGCTTCTTAATTGGAGAAGACCTATTGCAACAATGAAATATATCGCGCATATTATCACTAATACAATTTCATTTCCCATGAGGGCGTTTAAACCTATGGACGAAAACAACAGGTCTTTGATGGGCATTAGTCCTGCAACAGCAAGTATGCTGAATGCAAGCCAAATTATTACTGCAGCAAAATAAATATGAAATACAATATTTAAGAATAATGGAAGTTTATTCCTTTGATGAATCTTCTTTAAAACGCTTGGACTCTTTCTGTGTTTCTTTGCCATACTGCCCTCTTTTTCTAAAAATAATAGTTATTTTTAATTTATATATGTTTTGTCTGAGAAAGTTCAAAAATTGATTCTATGTCTTCTAATTTTTTAGCATGGATTAATCTTAAACGCATTTTTTTAGCGTTTTTCATACCTTTTGTGAAGTTCATTGCCTGGAACTTTATCTGACTAAAATAGAATTTGCGTTTTTTCGCTTCTTTTAGATAATCTTTGAATGTTACAAGGTTTTTTTTGCCTGTTAATCTAGAGAATATGTTTGGGTTACCAATTGCTTCTCTTCCGATCATCACTGCATCAAAATATTTTAACAAATCTTTTGCGTTTTTTTCGTTTACATTTCCAGAATATATCATTGGGAGAGAAGTCAATCTTTTAATCTGCTTTGCAAATTCTATGTCTGGCTTTCCAGAATAACCTTGTGCACAAGTTCTTGGATGTATTGTTATAGCATCACAATATTTTTCAGCTATTTTTAAAACTTGAAGCGAGTTTTTTGATTTTCTTATCTTTATAGTCAAGGGTTTCTTTGTCGATTCTCTTGCAATTTTTAAAACTTTTTCTATAATTTCTAATTTTGAAGAATCATCAAGCATAAAACATCCGATATTTGCTTTTTTTGCAAGTTTTGAGGGGCAGCCAAGATTGAAATCAAAAAGTCTTGTTTCTTTTTCATGTTTTTTAATGAATTCCTTAACTCCCTTTTCTGTGTTGCAAAAGAATTGTATTGCTGGCTTGTCTTCCAGAGAGAGATTCTGCTGTGTTAAAGGGTTGGTCATGCCAGTGTAAACTAAACCTGCTCCGCATTTAGAACATAGTTTTCTAAACACAATATCGTTGACTGCTTCCATAGGAGCAAGAAGATAAGGGTTTTTTAGAGTGAGCCTTCCGATCTTTACTTTTTTCATTTTTTCATTGTTTTATGTATAAATGATAAGAATTATATATCCTTTTTGAATTTTCTTATTCATATCTCTGTTTTGTACAGAGTCAAACAGGGCGCGTAGTATAACGGATAGTATAAGACCTTGCGGAGGTTTTGATCCGGGTTCGAATCCTGGCGTGCCCGTTTTTTAGCAGAAGTTTGTATTCAAATTCTCATATGCATTTCTAAGAAAAATGCCAGTGATGGGAGTCGAACCCACAACGTCTGCCTTATGAGAGCAGTGTTCTACCGCTGAACTACACTGGCATGAAAACTACAAGAAACGAGGTATTTTAAAATTTTGTGATGTCGATATTTAATCGAATTTATTTAAAAAGTTTGTTGGAAAGTATATGGCACAAAATAATAAACTTTTTAAATGGCATTTCTATCATTCTCTGTAATAAAACAGGAACAAAAAAAGACAGTCAGAAAAAAGACAAACAAAAACGGTGACGAAAAATGACGGCAGATACTCTTAATCCAGAAGAAATTAAAACATTCTTTCAAAATTTCTTAGTACAATATCAGCAAGAAGTTGAGAATAATTTTACTAAAGGGCAAAAACAACTTATTTTGTATAATAACTTGCCTGCAAAGATAGAACTGCTTTTTGATAAAGAGAAAAGATATTGTATTGTTTTGTTATCTAAAAACAAAAAATCTGAATTTTCAATGGAAGATCACTTCCAAGACGTTTTAATGGTAGTTGCTACTGCTAATTCTAAGAAGTACGAATATGGAGAAAAGGGATCCTTTTTGTACTTATTCCAATTGAACGCAAAAAGATTTGTAGATTGGGAAGTGCAGAGATTTGTCAGAGACTTCATCAACTATGAAGTCACAAAAAATAATAAGTAGAGTCTCTTCTAAGTAGGCTAAAAATAAAAAAGAAAGTAAAAAATTAAATTAATTACTTCTTTGCCAAGGTTATCTCAATTATGGAAACATTCACTTTCTTCCCTTCCCTGTTTTCAAATTCTTCGCTGTCAATCTTAATGTCTTTTACAGAAATCTCGTGTTCTTTCAAAAATCTTTTTGTTGCAACTTCTGCAACATCAACAGCTCTCGCAATAAACTTTCCTCTTGCTTTTATTACTACTTCTTTTTCCCCTTTTGTTGTGAACTGCATCACTACCCCTGTCACATAGTTCATGAAGGGCTTTCCACCAATAAAAACAACATTTTCATTTGTTTTTTCTATCATTTTTCTTATAGTTCCTTCTTATAAGGTTACTTCTTAGAGAATAGTCTTAAATTTATATACCTTTTGTTAGAACCCCCCGAAACAGGCAAGATATAATATCGTTCTCTTTAACCGATATCTTTAACAGGTGGGGAAAAAGGATATCACTAAGCTAGTATTGATAATATTAATAGAGATAAAAAAATTTTCTTGAAGGAGGATTATAAGTGTTTTGTGTTCCCTTTTTTAACTAATCTTGTTAAATATCCAGCAATACTGTTCTGTGTTTTTTTATCAGCTTCTACAACCTTTCTTACCATCCTCTTGTTTTCTTCAAAATCTTTGGTAAATAGAGTAGGGCTTTTCTCTAATAATTCCTTTGTTGCTCGTTTTATAGGTAAAGATTTTACTCGTCCCATTTTGTTTTCTTTATTTTTATTGTGAATAGTTTAGTATTTTTCTCGGTTTTTATACCTTCCGCGCTGCTCAACTTTTTCAAGCTGCTTTAATACAGCACAAGAACTTGGCCACTTATAGCCGTCTAGCACTTTTTGAAAGTAGATTTGCCATCTTTTAAAATGTTTCGATTCAAGTGCTTCTCGTAAAAGATGGATATCTACTGCTTTGTCTTCTGCACGTGTGCTATGAAAACCCAGGCCGAAATCTATTAGAAAGACCTTCTTATTCTTGTATATCATATTGCTTGTGGTTAAATCTCCATGGACAATGTCTGCTTGATGAATCTTTGCAACTTCTTGGCCTATTTTCTTACATATCTTGAGTGATTCTTTTTTTGAAAAATTATCTAGATAATCGCTTAATTTTTTGCCTTTAATGAAATCCATGCTTATTTCAAATTCTGTTGTTTTGTGAACTTGTGGAACAGAAATCAAACCAAAAGCTTTTTGGAGGATCTTTGATTCATGTTTTGTCCTTGAGGTTCTAAGAAAAGAGTCAATTTGTTCATGCCTGTAGCTTTTTTTAACCCTTCTTTTTATAAGTATTTTGCCTTTTTGAATCAAGATAGCTTCTGCTCCCCTTCCGATAATCTTTTCTTTTAGTTTTTTTGACTGAGTCATAGAACCTTGACTAAACATCGACTAATAAATTTATCTTTTCGTTACATTTAAATATAATTTTTCCTTCTATATTGAATAAAAAGAGGCAAGAAAAGAATGAGCTTAGATGTTCCTGTGTTCAATACTCCAAAAAACGTGAAATCTGGTATGAACTCCGGCATTGAGTCCCCTTTAAGGGGAGCCCCACAACTTAGAGGAAATCTTGTTAATCTTAATCCAGAAACCCCAAATCTCATTAAAATGGGAGACAAGACAAAGATTGATGTGCGTTATGCTTTGATTGTTCCTTATGTTTCTTGTCACATATATTGGAATAGGGAGATAGGAGAATTAGTCTACGAAATCGAAGAACCTCTGCTTAATGAAAAGGAGAAAGAAATTTTGAATGAAGTTGAGGGGGCAATTGCAGAAATGATTAATGTCAGCACTGTTTCTAACAAAGGATCAGAAGGCATTCTGGAATACATTGATAAATTATTAAAAGTTGTGTTGGACGAATTAGGGCAAAAGTTAAGTGAAGAAAGTTATTCTAGGATATTCTATTATATTTACAAGGATTTTGTTGGTTTTAATGAAATTGAAGCTTTGATGAGGGACTTTTTTATAGAAGACATAGAATGCAACGGAGTTAATTCTCCAGTTTATATTGTGCACCGAATTTATAGAAATCTTAGAACCAATGTTATCTATGAAGATGTTAAAAAACTTGCTACTTTTGTTGAGAAACTTGCGCAGAGATGCGGGAGATATGTTTCTTATGCAAGTCCCTTGTTAGATGGAACCTTGCCAGAAGGATCGAGAGTTAATGCAACTTACACTACAGACATATCCAGCAAGGGTCCGACGTTTACAATAAGAAAATTTACAAAGGTACCCATCACTCCAATTCAATTGATAAAACTGAATACTCTAAGCCCAGAGATGCTCGCTTACTTTTGGATTTTGATGCAGTATAAATGCAATATATTAATAACTGGCGGAACAGGATCTGGAAAAACGACTTTGTTAAATGCAATCGCTTTCTTTATTCCGCCTGAGGCCCGTGTTGTCTCTATTGAAGATACAAGAGAATTGCAACTTCCAAGAGAGAATTGGCTTCCAAGCGTTACTAGGACAGGTGTTGGAGGGAGGGGAGAGATTGATTTGTTTACTTTGCTTAAAGAAAGTTTCAGACAAAATCCAGACTACGTTATTGTTGGAGAGGTTAGAGGAAAGGAAGCAGCGGTTCTATTCCAGGGGATGGCTTCTGGTCATGCTAGCATGTCTACGATTCATGCAGATTCTGTTGAAAGTGTTATCCAGAGATTAGAAACCCCCCCAATTAATTTAAGTCCAACTTTGCTTAACACTTTAGATGTTTTAGTTGTCATGACTCATGCAGTTGCGGGAAAACAGGAAACGAGAAAACTGAAGGAAGTTATAGAAGTCAAAGAAATTGGAGCTCATGGGGAAACAGATTCAAACAAACTATTTTCTTGGGATCCAAAAAAAGACGTATTCTATTTCAAGACAGACAGTTTTGTCTTTGACAAAATCTGTAAAAGATACGGGTTTGAAAAAGAGAATTTGCTGCAGGAATTTGAGCTAAGAACCAAAATCTTACTGGAATTATTCAATAAAAAAATCTTTGATTTCACCCAAATACAGAGAGTAATTCAAGATTATTATAAGAATCCAAAATCGGTTTTAGAGAAATATAATATAAAATCGGGGGAATAGAGCTTAAACAAAAAATGATTATAATCGAAGATAAGATTCTTTTTTTGACTCAATTGATTCTTACTGCTAAAAAAGAAATTTTTGAATTGGAATCTTACTTAAACAATGGAAATGAAAAAGAATTCTTAAGAACTAAAGATAATTTAAAAAAACTCTGTGGAGAGATCAGTGAAGTTTTGAGTTCTTTTACAAAAGAAGGAGACTGAATATGAATGAATCAATGGAATATTTGAAAGAGAACGTAAAAAAAGAGGAGAGCATATCTAATGATGTAACTGCTTTACTTGAGGCATATCATTCTGCTAGTCAAGACGAAAGAAAATTTTTAGAGAGTTCTTTTAAATCATATTTTGGGCAGTTAGAGATAATTAACAACAGCATACTAGAAATGAGCAATGATATTTCTTTTGACAGTAAAAATAGTGATAGGAAAAACAAAGAAAAGTACAAAAGAATCATAACTTCTAGAGGGTCTGTTTTTGTTAATAAGGAAGACAGATCAAGATACCTCGATGAGCTGAAGATTGCTGATGTAAAGAAGAGTGTAAAAACTGGAAGTTCTAGAGCAATGAATAGGGCAGAGGAGGATAAAGTTGAGATAAGGAACCCTAGTCAATTTGTTATTTTTTCAAACAAAGTCTTTAAAAAATCAGCTAAAAATTTAAGTGAAAATTTCTCTTTTTTAGACAAGAATCTTAAACAAGCAGGCATGCCATTCATTTTAACTTCTTATATCTCTTTGATGTTGTTTCTTACTATATCCATCTTGATCGTTTCTGTAATTCTCGCGCTTGTTTTATCCCTGGGGGGATCATTCCTAACAATTTCGAGGAATGTCTTGATATCTTTAATAATTCCTGCGTTGTTATTTGTATTCTTACTTGCTTATCCAAATCTGCAAGCTCAAGGAAATTCTAAAAAATTAGAATCAGAGATGCCCTTTGCCCTTTCTCATATGGCTGCAATTGCATCTAGTAAAATTGAGCCTTCAAAGATGTTTGGAATAATGGCTGAATCAAAAGAATACCCCATGTTTAGCAGTCAAATGAAAAAAATAAAAAATCAGATGGACATCTACGGCTATGATCTAACCACTGCTTTAAGGAATGTGTCTAAACTTTCTGTTAACAGAAAATTCTCTGAACTTCTTAATGGAATTTCTACAATCATTATTTCTGGAGGAGATCTATTGGTTTATTTAAAAGAAAAATCAAAGGATGTGCTTTTAGACTATAAATTATCAAGGGAAAAATATTCTAATATCATAGGCATGTATTCTGATATTTATACTGCTTTGCTAATTGTTGCCCCCCTTATATTAATGCTTGTCTTATCTTTCATGGGGAGTGTGGGTGCAAGTTTTGCTGGACTGAGCGTACCTTTCCTAGCTAATCTGGGAATTGTTGCAATTGTTGTTTTAAACATACTCTTCATTCTTTTTTTACAGATAACACAACCAGAGATTTAAAATAAAATGATAAAACACACAATAAATAAAATAAAATTAATTTCAATAATTATTGGGATATTGATTATTATAGCCTCGCTTCTTTTTTTATTAAAGTCTAAGTTGCTTTTTTTAACAATTGGAATTGCAGTTATTGTTGCGCTTCTTCCTTTTTTACTTTCTTTTTTAGTTAGAGAATCTAAAGAAAAAGAAAAAGAAACAATGTTCCTTGAATTTGCCAGAAATCTTGTAGAAAGTGTTAAGGCAGGAACACCTATATCCAAAAGTATAGCAAGTGTTTCTGAAAAGGATTATGGATCTTTAACGCTGCATGTGAAGAAACTTGCTAGCCAGGTTAGCTTTGGAATTCCAGTTAAACAAGCACTGCAAACCTTTGCCAGAGAAACAAATAATAAGGTGATCTTGAGATCTGTCGCTTTAATAATAGAAGCTGAGAATTCTGGCGGAGAAATAGGATGTGTTTTAGATGCAGTCGTCACCAGCGTTTCAGAAATCGAAGAAATAAAAAAAGAAAGAGCTTCAAGAGTTTATAGCATGATTGTTCAGGGATATATTATTTTCTTGATTTTTTTAGTTATCATGCTTTTTGTGCAAATCAAGTTCATGCCCCTCATTTTTAATTCTTTCTCAGGATCTGAAACAGCTGCTGTTTTTGGAAGCACTGGAGGTTATGCTGGGTCTGATTCGTCTGGAATAATCAAAAATTCTTTTTTCATTCTGGTTTTAATCGAAGCTTTGTTCACCGGACTTGTTGTTGGAAAGTTAAGTGAAGGATCTTTGAAGTCTGGTGTGAAGCATTCAGTGATACTATTAATTATAACTTTCTTAGCTTTAGCTATCTCTAAAATCTTTGGATAATCTTGATACTTGTATTAAATGATAGATAATAATATAAACAATACTTTTGATTTTTAGGTATGTTACCTGCATTACCTAGCTGGCTGGTGTACCCTCTGTTATTTGTGGGTTTTTTTATATCTTTTTTCTTTCTAATTCTTATATTAAAAAAAGATGAGAAAATCCATCCTACCGAAACATTTCCAGATGTTTCTTTTGTTATTCCTGCAAGAAATGTAGAGAACTGCATAACAAGGTGTGTTGAAAGCATCGTGAAACAGGACTATAAAGGAAAACTAAATATTGTTGTTGTCAACGATGCAAGTGAAGATAAAACTGCGCATATCGTAAAAACATTGATAAAAAAGTATAATTCTAAGGTTAGAGAAATAATTCTGCTTAACAGGGAAAAAAGTCAAGGAAAAAAAGCACCAGTTGTCAATGAAGGGATAAAATATGTAATCAAACATTTGAAAACAGATTTTGTTGCTCCTGTTGATGCAGATACGTTCATTACAAAAAATGTTTTAAAAAATGCAATCGGTGCTTTTGAAAAAGACGAACTTGTTATGGTTGTTACTGCTCCTTTGATTCCTTTACAAAAGAATTTCTTGCTTCGTTTACAATATGTTGAGTATGTAATGTCCAATTTCTATAGAGAGCTCCTTGGGAGAGTGGGCTCTTTATGCGCTACTCCTGCTTTCACGGTGTTTAAAACTGAATTCTTCAAAGAAGCAGGACTTTACAATGAGCATACATGGACAGAAGATTTCGATATGGCATTGAGAGTTAAGTCGCATTTCTATAAGATAGCATATCTTAAAGATAAGGTTTATTTTATTGCCCCTGAAAAACTAGGGAAGCTTAGAACTGAAAGAGTTAGGTGGGGGCATGGCACTTTTCAAGCATTATTAAAAGATTATCCTTACATGATTTCTCCAAAATATGGTGCTGTTGGAACATTTTTTCTTCCAATTACAGTGGTTCTTGGTTTAGGATTGCTAATGCTATCTTTGTTACTCCTTATTTATGCAATAATTTATGCTTTGCTTTATACTGCAAGAAGCTGGTCAATCGGATGGAGACCTATTTTAGATTTTAGAATAAGTTTGTTTGATTTAAGTATTGCTGCATCTGACCCAAAGGTTGTGCTAGGGTTTTTTTCAATATTAATCTCTGTGTTATTCTTTGTGTTTGCAAGGAGATATGGAAAAGAAAAAATAAGTCTTTTAGACTACCTGGTGTTCTTTATTCCCTATATATGGTTTTTAGCATACACTCAATTAGAAGGTTTTATAAAATATATATTCAACCTAAAAATGCAATGGGGACATATGCATACAGATGTTGATAAAAAGCAGAAAAAACATGTATAGATAACAAATGAATAAACAAAATAAGATGAAAGAGATTGCAAAAGAAACAAGACAGACAAGCAAATTACTTGTTGCCGCACTTATAGCCACACTCGCATTATTTTTACTTGGATTCTTTCTAGGAAATTATGTTGCTTCTTCTAGAATTGAACAGTTTAGGCAAGGAGAAGAGAAGTTACTTTCAAGCATCATGGGATTAGAAGTTAGAGATCAGATTATTGGGAATGAAAGCATCTGCAATCTTAATTGGGATGATATCTGGGGGACAAAGGTCAGTCTTGGAGATACTTTAACCACTCTTGAAAAGAGAATGGGAAAAGAAAATCCAGATGTTATGCTTCAAAAAGAAATGTATGAATTGATAGAAATCAAAACTCTGATGATGGTTCAGAATATCAAAGATAACTGTCATGAAGATTTTAATATTGTTCTATTCTTTTACACAAACAAGAAAGATGACCCTAAAGGGTCGGCAGCAGGATCAGAAGATCAAGGATTGATACTAGATCAGATTGTGTTCGCCCATAATAATGAAGGCGAGGGCAGAAAAGTGCATGTCTTTGCATTTGATGTCAACTCTGAAAATCCCGCTACAAGAGCTTTGATAGCCAAGTATGAGATAACTGAAGTGCCTTCTCTTATAATTAATGGAGAAAAATACCCTTACATTGTGAAAGCAGATTTAGAGAATGTATTATAATCTTTGATACCTCTTCAATTAAAGAAATGGGAGAATTCTGCATATTTTTGTCAGCTTTAATCTTAACAAGAGAGCATCACAACCGGTAAAGTCTTGAGAGAATTCTCCAAAGGATTTCATCGAGTCCATATAAGTCATGTTAACCTTCTCTGTTTGTTTGCATGAATCATTATTGTGAATCCAGATGTAGTTGTTGTTATCTTCTATAATTGAAGTGTTTAGATTCTGAATAAAAAGAATATTTTTCTGATAAGCTTCTCCCGGCTTGAATAAAATAATGTTGTATCCTTCTTTAGTCATTAAAGATATTTGAGACTCATTTTGAATGAGTACTGCGAATGGCGACGGAATCGCCCCCCTATTTTGCCAGTTAAAATAAACCCATAAATCTGAAGAAATTGTGCAATTATTATGTAGGTCATGTATTATTTGCTTTGTCAGGATCAATTCTTTATCTAGTCCCCTCCCTCTTGATTCCATTATAAAAAAAGTAGAAATTGCTAATGCTGTGAAGAAAATAATAAAAATAAGTCTTATTATTAAATTTTTCTTAATCTTTATTTTTTCAAGAATAAAGGACAACCCTAAAAATGAAAAATAAGTTGCTGGAAATATCAAATTAAATAAATACCGTGAGTCCTTTAAAGGATTAAATAAGTAAGTTAGAACAGTTAACACCGAAATTATAATTAATAAGTTTACTAAAATCTTTTCTTTCTTTTCTAGTTTTTTCCATTTTTTGATTAAACTAAAAATACCTACAAGAATAAATGGGATAAGAACATTCAATACTGTGAATAAATGCGAAATAAATTTTCCTATTTCTAGTTGGGGTTTTGCTTGTTCTAAGGAGTTTAGAGCATAATAGTCCCCTAGACTTGTCAAAGCATGACCGGTTCCGAGATAATTAATCAGAAACCATGGAAAAAAGACTATTAGTAAGATTAGTATGCCCAAGAGAATTTTTTTAATGCTTTTTTGAAAAAAAATCAAAGGAAAGAGAATTATGTTTGAATATCTCGTCAACATTGCTAAGCCCAAAAAAATAAATGAAGAATATGAAAAGGCAAATGTAAAGAAAAGAATAATCAAAGCAAGTGATAAAAGCTCACTTCCCATCCCCAAACCAAAACCCAGAATAAAAGGGTTTATTGCAATAAGATAAAAAATCTCCGAATTTTTGTATTGACTTAAAAATTTGTCATGGAATAATTTTAAAGCTAAGAAATAAAAAATAGTCGTCATAATTGTAAATGCGTAAATTGCTACTTGTCTGCTAAAAATCAGAAACGGAATCATGATCCAGGACACTAAGGGGGCTCTCAACCGCTCGAGATAAATCCCTTTGAAGACACATTCTGCATTCATTATATAAACTGAAAAATCCCATGAAAAAAAGTTCTTTTGCCAAATGAAGAAAATCAAGGCAATAGAGAAGGATAGAACAAATAAAGCTGCTTCCATTCTATTTTTGAAAATTTTCAGTACTCTCTGCTTTTGCATTTTCAATTTGTTTTAGTGTTTTTTTGTTTTTTGTGATACCAAACCCATGAATTACTTAAAGAATAAGCAAGCAATGTTGCAACTGCTATCCCTATTAGGTTGGCTATCAAGTAGTTTAATCCAAAGAGGGTGAATGACCACGAAATTCCCAGGTTTATTATCAATGTTAAAGCTCTCGCGAAATTAAACTTCATAAGTCTATTAAAAAAATATCCATCTCTTTTGTCTCTAAACGTCCAAGCATCATTCAAAAAAAAGTTTGATAAAATAGATATCTCAATTGAGATTATTCCTGAAAGAAGATAATGTAAATGCCCTTTTTCTGTTAGAATATATAATAAACCTTCATTTACTATTATTCCGCTTGCGCCTACAATTAGGAACTTAAGAAATCTAATAATACTTCTTTTTCTTAGTGCTGCAACAGTTTTTATCAAACCAGCCCCCTCTTTCAAAATCTTTGCTTTTGATTTGCCCTTTGTTCTATCTTGAAAAGTTATTGGGATTTCTACAACCTTTAGTCCTTTTTTCTTTGCGATAAAAAGGATTTCTTCTAATATTGAATAACCATTTGATTTTATTTCTGGGAGAATCTTGTTTATCGCTTTTTTAGAATATGCTCTGCATCCGGATGTGTTATCTTTCACATTTGTATTAAGAGTAAGAGAAACAAACAATTTTAGCAGTTTACTTATTAAGATCCTAGAAAACGGCCAGTTTTTTATCTTCCCGCCAGGAACGTATCTGGATCCTATGACAATGTCATTTTCTTCTCCTTTTTTATTGATTCTTTTAATCAACTCAGGAATTTTTTTAAGATCGTAGCTTAAATCCCCATCTGTTGTTACAACGATCTCTGATTTTCTTACTTTTTCTAGTCCCAATTTAAGGGCAGACCCATATCCTGTCTGGTTTTTTCTGATAACATACTTAATAGGATACTTTTTAGATAGGCTTTTGAGACATTCTAATGTGCCATCTAAAGAATTATCATCAATAAATATAATCTGATATGCCCCTAATTTTAGCATGCTTATTGTTTTAACAAGGCAATCTAGGTTCTTTGCTTCATTCTTTATTGGGATAACTATCGAAATCATGGAAAATCATGAAACCATAACTTTTAAATATTGTCAAAATTTGTTTTCCTTATGGATTTTGATAATGGCTGTGAAGAATGCGGGATAGAAAATGAGCCTCTTGTTAACACTATAACTAACAATAGATCTATGAGACTTTGCTCAAGATGTGCTATAGGCAATAATTCAATCGTCTTGGAAGAAGAGATTCAGAAACAAAAAGAAAGAATACGATTAAATCAACTTAAAAAGCAACAAAAAATTCAGGATTCAGAAGTAGACACTAAAAAACCAGTAAGTTTAAATGATCTTTGGGATAGATATAAAAAAGTTAAAGAAGAGAAAGAGAAAAAGTTAAAAAGCGAAGTAAACAGCAGTATATTGGATGAGAAGAAGTTTATTGAAGATTTAGAGATTAAAAAACAACAAGAGAAAGAAGAGCTGATAGAAGAGATAAACAAAGAAATCCTGCCAGAAAAAACCCAAGAACAGAAAGCTGAATTTAATACTGAGGCGAATAAAAAAATAAATATTAAGGATTTGTTCAAAAAAACCTTTAAACTTTTGAAAAAACAAGAGAAAAAGGAAGAAGAGTTAAAAGAAGCTCAAAAACAAGAAGAAAAATTAGAAGAAATTAATAAGGTTTAAACAAATAATCAAAATGCAAATTAAAATTTTAAAACAAGAGAAAGAAGAGCTTGAAATAGAGTTGGATAATTTGACAATTGCAGAACTATTACGAAATGAGCTCTGGAATGAAGAAGTAGAAGTGAGTGCTTGGAAAAGAGAGCACCCTACTAAAAACCCTATTTTGATTATTCGAACTAAGGGAAAGGATGCAAAAAAGGTTTTGTTAGATGCAATTGAAAAAATCCAAGCGAAAAATCAAGAAATCTTAAAAGAATTTAAAAAAGCTTTCAAATAGAAAAATGATAAATAACCGTCATGCCCAAAAATTAATAATTTTTGGCACAACAAAAACCGGAGGTTTTTGCTGAAATGAAAAGATCATCTCGTAGATGGAAAAAGAAAGGACAGATGAGATGGAAATGGCAAAGAAAAAGAATCAAGAGGGAGAAGAGAAAGAGAAAACAAAAAAGAATGGCAGCTATCTAATTTTTTAAGAGAATTGTTTATACTCTATTTATAAATTTGACTGTAGTTCTGTAGTATCGCAAAGTTTATAAATAAAAACCTTTTGTCAAATTTACCTAAAAGGAGACAAAACGCTTGAAAATAAATTATTTTCAGCGTGCCAAAAATTAGGAGGATTTTTTAGCATGAAAACAAAAAAACAAGAGGAAAAGGAATTAGGAGAGAAAGATAAGAGCGATAAGGTTGAGGAAGATAAATCTGATAAAGATGAGGATTCAGATGACGATATGGATGACGAAGACGAAACAAGTGATGATTTAGGTGATGAAGACTGGTAATTGATGTTTTGTTTTTTATTTTTTTATATTTTCTTTTTATTGTAAGATAGAGCAATCTTTCTTCTAAACTTTTTATTATAATGCGAGATTTCCACCAGTCTCGGACTGGTGGTGCTTCTTAGTGCCCAGCAAGGGACTTATTTCATTTTGATAAATCAATCCTCTTTTTTTAAGAAGATATTTATTTCTAGAAGCATTAAGAAATGTGAGCTTGACTCTAGCTCACAGAACGATTGTATTAGCTAGAGCTTTCTCAACTAAATAAATATTTGCTTTCGCTTAGCGAGAGCTCTGGAGAAAAAAATGTTTCGACAATTAAATAGAAAAAGTTCGTGCGTGGGAAATTCATGGTGCCACGCAATGTTTAAAATTAAATATTGTCATCAAATATTCGATGATGCAAAAGTAAGGTTCTTCCTTACTGTTTTGTTCAAAGAAATTTCTGAGAACTATCATCTGCCAATAAAAAAGGTTGGTTTTGATTCAAACCATTTACATTTTAATGTGGACATTGGTTTGAGAAGCAAACCAGAAGCGGCTAAAATTTTGAGAGGAATAACTGGCAGAAAAATATTGCGAGCATTTACAGAAATCAAGAAAAAATATTTTTATGGAAGTGGTTTTTGGAATCCTGCTTATCTCCTCGACAACATTGGAAGTGATGAAGAACATGTAAGCGATTATATTGGCTGTCAGAAATCTCCAGCAATTAACTTCTAAGCAATTATTTAATCATGCCACTGGTCTATAGCGAGCCCAAATCAATTTTCAAGGGCGAGCGGTGACCAGTGGTTCTTGACTTATCCTGCTATTAATTGGAAACATTTAAAAAAGATTTCCTTCTATAGGCGTAAATATTTATAAAGGATAGAAGTTTCTTATTATATGGACAAAATAAGAATCCCGGCGTCCATAACATTGGAGAGAGGATTTTCAACTCAAAGATATGCATGGAAGTCTGAAAATAGGGTGACTGATTACAAAAGACCTTGTAAAAGGGCTACAATTCGGTTTACTTGCAGAACTTTTGCAAATAAGATAAGCAATACGAAAAAAGAAAATAGGCAAATTTCTATGAGATTCGAAGATGATTTTAAAGTCGTTGTCCATAGAATTGTTAAAAAAGGGATAAGTTTACAAGGGTATTCTGGAAAACATCCTTACATCCAGATAGTCGCAAATGGCTGCTTACCAAGAGTATTATGGAAAAAATTGGATAATTCTTCCAATAATTCTATAACTTTCCCAGTAATTCTTGAATTAAGTTTAAATGATTGGAAAGATTTGCATCTTTCTCCATCAGATTTCCTTTTAATCGTAGAAAAGGAATCTAAAATTTTGATGGAAGAAGCATTAAATCGGGGATTTCAAGTTGAAAAAGTTTCTAAGGGTAGGGAATATGATCTTGGGTTAATCAGTCCTAGTAAAAAGGAATTGATAATTGCAATTTCTTCTCATGTTGCTAAAAGTAAAAGTAGGAGTAAAGAAAAAACAATTCAGAAGATATTAATGGATATCAGTAAAATGTTGCCTTATCTTGATGGGAATAAAAAATCTATCCCGATTGTTATTACGAGGCCGATTGAATTCCAAAAATCTTGGTCGCACACAACACAAAAATATCTTGATTTTTATAAGAAAAAATTTGGTTTTAAATTCATAACCACAGAATTTAAAAATGGATGGGAAGATGATATTATAAAGGAGCTATTAAAATTTTAAAATGTATC
This sequence comes from Candidatus Pacearchaeota archaeon, assembly GCA_026395795.1. GTDB lineage: Archaea > Nanobdellota > Nanobdellia > Pacearchaeales > UBA284 > JAPLYB01. The sequence goes on along the minus strand of JAPLYB010000036.1, from coordinate 22,442 downwards.
AAGCACAAGAAATAGAGAAGGAAATTTTGAAATTTTGGCAAGAAAACAAGATATTTGAAAAACTTCGAAAAAAGAACAAAGATAAAAGGAGGTGGAGTTTTTTAGATGGGCCTATAACTGCAAATAATCCAATGTGGGTTCATCATGCTTGGGGTAGAACTTACAAGGATATGTTTCAAAGATTTAAGGCGATGCAAGGATTTGATCAAAGATATCAAAATGGTTTTGACTGCCAAGGATTATGGGTTGAGAGAGAAGAAGAAAAAGATTTGGGACTAAAAGATAAACAAGATATCGAAAAATTCGGAATTCTTAATTTTGTAAAATCTTGCAGAAAAAGAGTAGAAAAATTTTCTAAAATCCAAACACAACAGTCAATAAGATTAGGATACTGGATGGATTGGGATAATTCTTATTACACAATGACTGATGATAACAATTTGCATAATTGGTATTTATTAAAAAAATATTTTGAGAATAGCTGGTTGTATAAGGGAAAAGATGCTGTTCCCTGGTGTTGGAGATGTGGGACAGCAAGTTCTAAGCATGATATCGCAACAGAGGGTTATAAGGAAGTAACTCATTCAGCATTATTCTTGCAGTTTCCTTTGAAAGAAAAGCTAAATGAATATTTTTTAATTTTTACAACAACTCCTTGGACAGTTCCTGCTGATGTTGCAATAGCAGTTAATGAAAATATTCTTTATGTCAAAGTTCAACATAATGGAAAATTTTATTGGCTTGCTGAATCAAGATTAGAAGAATTAGAAGGAGATTATGAAATCTTTGAAAGTAAATTGGGCAAGGATCTTAAAGATGTAGAATATGTCATGCCCTATGCTAATCTGAAAACTCAAAAAGATTCTCCGCATAAAGTAGTATTGTGGGAGCTAGCTTCTGGAGAAGAGGGGACCGGAATTGTTCATATTGCTCCTGGTTGTGGTGCAGAGGATTATGATTTGGGAAAAAGGAATAATCTTCCAGCAATATCTCCTTTGAATGATGATGGAACTTTCAAAGAAGATTATAATAAATTTAGTTCTAAGAAATATTCTGAAGTAAATAAAATGGTTATAGCAGATTTAGAAAATCGAGGATTTTTATATAAAGTGATACCATACAAACACAGATATCCTCATTGTTGGAGGTGTGGTGAAGAACTTGTGTTCAGACTAGTTGATGAATGGTATATTAAATGCAAAGAGATAAGGGATAAACTAATTAAAGAAAATAAAAAAATAAAGTGGTACCCAGAATATGGCAAGACTAGACAAGAAGACTGGTTTAAGAATATGGGGGATTGGTTAATTTCTAGAAAAAGATATTGGGGATTACCTTTACCAATTTGGGAATGTAAATGCGGGCATATTGAGGTTATCGGAAGTTTAAAAGAATTGAAAGAAAAAGCAATTGATAAGAAGAAGGTTGATCAACTGCCCGAAATTCATAGACCTTGGATAGATGAAATTAAAATTAAATGTTCTGAATGTAGTTCAGAAGTAGAAAGAGTTAAAGACGTGGGAGATGCTTGGTTAGATGCTGGAATTGTTCCATTCTCGACTATTGGGCCTTATCTAACTAATAAGAAAGAATGGGAGAAGTGGTTTCCAGCTGATTTAATTAGTGAGAATATGCCGGGTCAATTTAGAGGTTGGTTTAATGCATTGTTTTGGGCTAGCGTAACATTAACAGGAAAAGCTCCGTTTAAAGCACTTTTTGGATATGAAACCTTAAAAGATGAAAAAGGAGAAGAGATGCATAAGAGTAAAGGGAATACAATTTGGTTTGACGAAGCAGTTGAAAAAATTGGAGCAGATCCGATCAGACTGTTGTACTGCCTACAAGATCCTTCTCAAGAATTAAGGTTTGGCTTTAATGTTCTTAAAGAACCTCTAGCCAATATCAATATTCTTTACAACATGCACAATCTTCTAGAAAAATCAGGAAAAGTTAAAAAACTTGAAATAGAAGATAAGTGGATTTTGTCTAAATTAAATTTTTTAATTAAGGAAGTAACTTTGGAAATAGAAGATTTACATCCCTATTTAGCTGCAAGAGCTTTACAAGACTTCTGGTTAAATGATTTGAGCAGGGGGTATATTCAAACAATAAGAGAAAGAATCTCTCAGAGAGATGAGAGTGCAAGATTTGTTTTAAAAGAGGTTTATTTAGACTTGATAAAACTTTGCGCTCCTTTTACGCCTTTCATAACAGAGGCCATTTATCAAAAACTAAAAGAAAAATTTTCTTTGAAAGAAGAGTCAATCCATCTCTGTAAATGGCCGGGTTATGATGAGAATCTGATTGATAAAAAACTTGAAGAAGACTTCTCTTTTGCGATGCAAATCATTGAAAAAGCACTTGCTATAAGATCTGCTAAAGGGATCGGGGTTAGATGGCCTCTTGCTTCAATTACTGTTAAAACAGAGAATAAACTTTCAAAAGACATGCAAGAGATTGTCTCAAGACAAGTAAATGTGAAAAAGGTTTTATTCGAATCAAACAAAGTTTTCGAAATCTTACTTGATACGAAAATGACTCCTGAACTTGAAGCAGAAGGTTATGTTAGAGAACTGATGAGAAAAATTCAAGATGCTAGAAAAAAGGCGGGTCTGCAAAAAGAACAAAAAATTGATTTAATGCTTGTTTTGGATAAACAGATGCAAAAAAATGTGGATGGTTTTAAGGGCCTAATTTGCGAAAAAGTTAATGCAAAACAACTACTAATTTCAGAAAAAATTACTGAAACTTACAAAAACGTCTTTAAAGAAAAAATTAAAGAAAAATCAGTTGAAATTGCATTTAACCAACGCTGAATTTTTATTCGATTAAATCTCATTTTATCAAAGAAAGATTTAAATACTACTTTAAACTAAAAACAATAGCTTTACTATACAGAAGTTATAAAAGAAGTTAAAAGCATAAAAAATGATTGTTAAAGAAGAATTTTTGAGCAGATTGAGAAAAATTTTTGGTTTGAATTTGTATGAGGTTCGAGTATGGACTGCTTTGCTTTCTAGAGGAGTTTCGACTGCTGGAGAATTAAGTGACATTTCTGGTGTTCCAAGATCCAGGACTTATGATATCCTTGAGAGTTTGGAGAAAAAAGGATTTGTTATAATGAAACTTGGAAAACCGATAAAGTTTGTTGCTCTTAAACCGACAGAAGTTGTTGAGAGAGTCAAGAGAAATGTGGTAAAGGAAGCTGACGATATGTCAAAGAGACTTGATGAATTGAAAGGAACAGATGTTTTAAATGAGTTGTCTACTCTATTCACGACTGGAATAAAATATATTGAACCAACAGATTTGTCTGGTGCTATACGAGGAAGAACTAATCTGTATAATCATCTTGATATGATGATCAGAAATGCAGACAAATCAATAACAATAGCTACAACATCTGAAGGATTAAACAGAAAATTTGAAAATTTGAGACCGGCTTTTGAAAAAGCAAAGAAAAAAGGAGTGATGGTCCGGGTTGTTGCGCCGATAACTCCAAAGAATTATAAAATAGCAAAAGAATTGAGTAAATACGCAGAGGTTAGAAATGGAAAAGTGAAATCCAGATTTGCAATCTCTGACGCAAAAGAGCTGTTACTAATGGTACTAGATGATGAAGAAGTACATCCAAACTATGATGTTGGTGTATGGATTAATAGTCCATTCTTTGGAAACGCAATGCATGAGATCTTTAACTCAAGTTGGGAAAAGATGATTCCTTTGTCCAAGATTAAAATTTAATTTGTTTTGCTCTAAAAAAAGAGAGAGACGTGGAATATTAATCTTAATTTGAAAAACTTGTTCTTTTTTATTTTTTTATTTGAGTTAATTACATACAAACGGAAAGATTTAAAAACTTCACGATAGTTAAGAAATAATGTATTCGTTACCCCAAGAAATAGAAGTTTGGTATATCATCCCAGCTATTAGAAGGGAACTTGCCAAATCTTTTATTAAAAAGTATAAAATTAAACAGAATAAAGTCGCTGAACTCTTGGGGACTACGGAAGCAGCCATTAGCCAATATATGCATAGAAAAAGAGCAAAGGACATTAAATTTTCTGAAGAGATGGTAAAATATGTTGAACAATCTGCTGAAATAATCCTCAAAGATAATAAAAAAGTTATTGGAGAAATGATGAAACTTATCGAAGTTGCGAAGAGACAGGGAGTTTCCTGTGATATATGCAAAAAGTATAATAAAGGGGTATTACATTTATGTTCTGCTAAACCAGAACAGGAGATAGCAAGATGATTGTAATTGACCTTGAAACAAGTGGGACGGATCTTGTAAACTCTGGAATATGGCAGATAGGGGCTGTTGATTTTGAAAATCCCAAGAGAATTTTCTTAGAAGAAGGTCATATTGATAACAAAGACAAAGTGAGCAGGGAAGCAATGACGGTTACAGGTAAAACAGAAAAAGAGATCAGAGAAAAAAATAAAAGGAGCCAAAAACAACTGCTTAAACAATTCTTTAAATGGTGTGAGAAAAGCAAAATAAAAAATTATATGTGTGAAAACCCCCAGTTTGATGTCGCATTTTTAGAGACGAAGGCTAGAAAATATAATCTGAAATTTCCTTTTCATTATAGGGCTTTTGATTTGCATTCTATCGCTCAGGCAAGAATCTTAAAAATAAGCGGCAAGATTTTAGTTAAAAAAGGCCACAGTGCCGGTTTTAGAGAAATCATAAAATTTTGCGGGATGAAAGATGAAAGAAACTTTCATAATGCTCTTGAAGATGCAAAACTTACTGCAGAATGTTTTTCCAGAATATTTTATGGAAAGAATATGATAAAAGAATACGATCATTTTAAAATTCCAAAATATCTAAAAAATTAAATATAATAAAAGCTTGATAAATTAAACATAAACTGAAAATGGCATATCAAAATTCTCAACCGAAAAGAATAATCGTTATCTCTGGTTATTTCAACCCCTTGCATGGAGGGCATATAGACTATATGGCTGCGGCTAAAAAAATAGGAGACGAAGTTTGGGTCATCGTTAATAATGATCGGCAGCAAATGTTAAAAAAAGGAAAGATAATCATGAATGAGCGGGAACGAATGAAAATTGTTGGGGCGATAAAATATATTGATAAGGTCATCCTTTCAATTGATTCTGATCTCGGTCAATGTGAAACCTTGGAAATGATAGTCAAACAAAATAAAGGAGACCATGTTGTGTTTGCTAAAGGTGGAGATAGGACCATCGACAATATCCCAGAAGTAGCTACTTGTAGGAAATATGGCATTGAAATGGCTTTTGATGTTGGTGAGCCAAAGTCAAATTCAAGCTCAAGAATAAATAGATTGCTAGGTAAAGAATAAAAATGTCTTCAAAAAGGATATATTTAGATCATTCAGCAACAACTCCTGTTGCGGAAGAAGTAATTGAGGCTATGGAACCATACTTCTCTGAAAAATTCGGAAATCCTTCTAGTTTGCATAGTTTTGGAAGAGAATCAAGGGATGCTTTAGAAAAGTCAAGAAAACAAATTGCTGATTTCATAGGGGCAAGGCCTTCTGAAATTATTTTTACAGGTGTTGGAACTGAAGCAGATAATCTCGCAATTATGGGTGTTGCATTTTCAGAGAATGCTGCTTTTGGGACAAAGAATCAGAGAAATCATATCATTACGAGCAAGATAGAGCATCCTGCTGTCCGTGAAACTTGCAAGTATCTAGAGAAACGTGGTTGGAAAATAACATGGCTAGATGTTAACTCTGAAGGCCTTATCAATCCAAGAGATGTTGAAAATGCGATTACTAAAGAAACGATTCTTGTTACGATTATGCACGTAAATAATGAAATAGGGACAATCCAGCCAATCGAAGAGATTGGAAAGATATGCGCTAAGCATAAAGTATATTTTCATACAGATGCTGTCCAGAGCTATGGAAAGATCTCAATCAATGTAAAAAAAATGAATATCGATCTTCTATCAGCTTCCGCCCATAAGATTTACGGTCCAAAGGGGATTGGTTTTCTTTATGTTCATCAAGATGTTAAGATTGTTCCTATAACACATGGTGGAGGGCATGAAACTGGGTTAAGATCTGGAACTGAAAACATCCCTGGGATTGTCGGGTTTGCAAAAGCGACAGAACTTGCAAGCAAGAACATGAAATCTGAAGCAGAAAGGATCGGAAAGATGAAAGACAAACTGGTAAAGGAGTTATTAAAAATCCCGGGATCAAGGATAAATGGTTCAAAAGACCAAAGAATATATGTAAATATCAACATCTCTTTTGAAGGGGTTGAAGGAGAGGCTTTGCTCTTGAGGCTGGATGAGAAAGGAATTGCAGTATCTACAGGATCTGCTTGTTCTTCAAAAAGTCTTGAACCAAGTCCTGTTTTGACTGCAATAGGCCTAAAACCAGAACAAGCCCATGGAAGTTTGAGAATAACTTTTGGGAAAGAGAATAGAGAAGAAGATATTGATTATATTGCAGAACAGATCAAGAATGTAGTTGGATCATTGAGGAAGATCAGCCCATTTAAAAAAAACTGGTAAACTAAAAAGAAGGGTAATAATGAAACCAAAGAAAAAAATGGATAAATCTGAAAAAGACCAAAAAATAACTGAGAAGATGACTTTTCATGATGTTATCACCAAATTTCCTGAAACAAATAGGGTCTTCATGAAATATGAAATGTTCTGTGCGATGGGATGTCCTGCTGCTCAACAAGAAACAATAAGAGAAGGTGCGCAAGTGCATGGGGTTGATGTTAAAGAGTTGATAAAAGCGCTCAACAGGGCTATTTCTGTTGGCGCCCCAAAAAGCTGATGTTTTTTGCGGAGTTAAATAATATTGTAGAAAAATGAAAAATAATAAAGTTAAAACAACAGAAATATCTTCAAAGAAAAAGATGAAGCAGATAGAAGAGAAAATCTTGAGTATATCTGTTGCTCTTGCAAGAAAAGGAGAAGGGGCTTTATTTATTATTGGAGATAGGGTGGATTATACTCTTTTGGTTAAGCAAAGAATTGAAAAATTTAATTTATTTGATTTAGGAGCAGATAAACTTTTGAAAAGCATAGCTAGTATGGACGGTTGTGTGATCATTGATAGAAAAGGAAATGTTTTGGCTTATGGGGCGATGGTTAAAAAAACGAGACCTTTTGTTGGATATGGAACAAGACATGCTGCTGCATTTACTGCTTCAATGAAGGGAAATACTTCTATCTTATGTTCTGAAGAAGAGCATAAGGTCAAGATATTCAAGAACGGAAAATTAATCATGCAAATTGATGGACTACAGAAAAATGTTGAAAAAGATATCCCTAAAATTACATCAATCTTAGAATCTTTAGGCGCGGGAGTTGTGGGAACAATTGGAGTAGTGGCTCTAGCACCTGCTTTGGGAGTTGCTTTGATTCCAGGAGTTATCATTTTTGGAGCCGGTTACTATGCTATTAAAAATATAATCAAGCGAGTTAAAAAGTTTGATTAAATGCAAGATAGAGTTAGGGGTAAAATTAAATTTAAAAATTGTTCAAGAACTAAGCACAAGATGAAACCAAAGTGTACAAAAACTTAGGATAATTTAACTTAAAATTAAATAAAATAAAAATATGGAACAGTACAATAAGAAAGTTATGCAACATTTTTTAAAACCAAAAAATGTTGGAGAAATAAAAAATCCAGATGGAGTTGGAAAAGTTGGCAATTTAGTCTGTGGTGATATCATGCATGTTTTTATTAAAGTTAAAGAAATTAAAGGAAAAGATACAATTTATCAAATAAAATTCCAAACACTTGGATGTGCTGCTGCTGTTGCAACATCAGATGTTGTTATTGATTTAGCTAAAGGAAAAACAATTCAAGATGCTTTGAAAATAACTAACCAAGATGTTGTTCGAGAATTGGGAGGGTTGCCTGCTATTAAGGTTCATTGTTCTTTATTAGCTGAACAAGCTTTATCTGAGGCAATTTATGATTATATGATAAAAAAAGGAAAAAAAGTTCCTAAAGAACTTGAAGAAAAACATAAAAGAAATCAAGAACATGAAAAGAATTTTCATGATAAATTTAAATGTGAAAAATGAAAAATAAACATGTTGGACTATTGATAATTGGGATAGCCCTTTTGATAGGGGCAATTGTTTTTTTGTTTAACAATGCATTAACAACAATTGTGAATACTTCATGCAGTCACGGAACCACTTGTCCGATGTATGGTACAATACAAATACAGACTTATATCTCTCTCGCTTTGATTGCCATAATTGTTGTTATCGGGATAACATTAATATTCAGCAAAGAAGAGAAACAAATTGTTGTGAAAAGAATCAAAGAAAAATCTGAAATTAATGAGCAGAAGCTAAAAGATAAAGAAAATAACTTGAAATTGCTTGATGCGGATGAAAAGAAGATCTATCAATCAATTATTGATGCTCAAGGAATAATCTTTCAGTCAGACGTTGTTGATAAAACTGGATTTGATAAGGTGAAGGTTACAAGAATATTGGATAGATTAGAAGGAAGACAGCTCATTGAGAGAAGAAGAAGGGGGATGACTAATGTAGTTCTGCTCAAAAATTAAAATTTTTGGCATCCCAAAAAATCAGCTATTTTTTGCGATGATTAAATAGATTAAATAAATACAAAAAATAAGCAAATTATAAAATAAAATGAAAAATAATGGTCTTTTATTAATAGGGTTGTTGTTTATGATCGTCTTAATCTTGATTAGTGGGGTTGGTTGTAAAAGTGTGGTCAGCCCTCTGGGCAATACCCAAGGATCAGAATTTACTATTGAAGTAAGAGATTATGCATTTAAACCAGATCAACTTGTCATAAAAACAGGAGATACTGTTACATGGGTAAATGTTGGAGAGAAAACTCACGCAGCCATTTCTGATAATGGAACAGAGATAGCTTCTCAAGAGATTTTGTCAGGGGCATCATTCTCCCATGTTTTCAATATGCCTGGAACATATACTTATCATTGCCCTTATTTTTCTTTTATGGAAGCGACAATCATTGTGCAGTAGGTTTTTGTATATAAATTATATTAAAAATTGCATTGATAAATAAATATGAAGTTCGACGTTGTTTCGTTCAACACAACCAATGAGGAGAAGGAAGCATCAGATATTAATAAGCTATGAGTGAAGCGAATAACTTGTGAAACTAGTTTCAAACAATGACTTAAAAGGAGTTTCTTTCTTTGCCTTTTATGCTTTTGAAACATAAAGCAAAATTAAATAAAATAAATTGATGAAAAAATAAAAAATGGATGAAATAAAAGAGACAAAAGAAGTTCCAAGCTGTTGTCAACCTAAGAACAATGATAAGGCAAAGGGTATAAAGCAGGGAATACTTTTTGGATTGATTCCCCATGCTGGATGTATCGCTTTTGTTTTAACGAGTGTTCTAGGATTGACTGTAGCTGCTTCAATATTCAAGCCCCTTTTGATGAAGAGTTATTTCTTCTATGGGATGATTGTCTTGTCTTTGGTTTTTGCTAGTTTTTCAGCTTTTCTTTACTTAAGAAAACAAGGAGGAATAAAAACAGCAAAAAATCACAAAGGATACCTATCAATCTTGTATGGAAGTACAATCGGAATAAGTGTTTTGCTTTATTTTGTTGTGTTCCCGTTAGTTGCTTCAGCTACTTTAGCAGGAGCGACAGGAGCTGTTGTGAATAACTCAACTAATCTGGATGGAATGCAAGCAATCACTATAAAAGTTGCAATTCCTTGTGAAGGGCACGCGATTTTAATAGTTGGTGAATTGAAGAAACTGCAGGGAGTTACAAACGTTGAATACATCCCAAGCTCAACGTTTAAGGTGTACTATGATGCAAGCAAAACAAACAAAGAAGAAATCTTAGGTTTGGATATCTTTAAAGAATATAAGGCAACTGTTGTGAATGAAGAAGAATAGCCTACGGCTGCGGTAGCTAACAATACCGGAATTGCGGGAAATGCCGGTGACTGCTGTGGCGCAAGCGGAGGTTGTGGAAGCTCTGGAGGAAGTTGTGGATGTGGTGTAAAAACTTAATTTTTAATTTATTTTTTTATTTTTAATGGGAAAGAATTGTTTGAAAAAAATTTGAAAAATAAATCAGGAGGTTAAAAAATGAAAAATATGACTTGTTTTATCTGTCATCAAAAGGTCTATAGTGAATTGGGCAAGGGTTGTAAAATGTGCGGCATGACCTTAGAAGACAAAGGAAAAGATTTTTGTTGCAGAAAGTGTAAAAAGCAACATCTAAAAATTAGAGAATTATAAAAATTGAGTGAATTAGATAATTTACATAATCTTTTAATTAAATGGAAGGTATAAATGAAATGGTGAAAAAAATATTTACAGTTCAGGGGATGCATTGTGCTAGCTGTGCAAAGAACATTGAAAATGCAGTTAGTAAAATCAAAGGCATTAATAGTGCTTTTGTTAATTTTGCTGCGGGGAAACTTTATGTTGAGTCAAATGTTGCTGACTTAGAGATTTTGAAGATTGTTGAAAAATTAGGATACAATGCTATTCCAGCAGGAGAAACTAAAAAAAAAGATAAAAAAGCTGGACATGAACATGGGAAGATAGAACCGGATGAGGCTAGATCTTGGAAAACCAGGATGATTTGGGCATGGATATTCACTATTCCGGCTGCAATCATCATGCTTAGCTCTAGAATTTTCGGTTTAATGATTTTTTCCGATATAATAATGACCTGCATTTTGCTTGCTCTCGCTTTTCCAGTTATTTTTATTTTTGGATGGAAAACTATCAAATCAGGAGCAAGGGGATTTACTAGTTTCTATTTTAATATGGACTCTTTGATAATGCTCGGGACTGTTATCGCTTTTTTAACTGGAATTTTTAGTTTGTTCTTTTCAATTCAAGATTATTCTGGGATATCTGCTATGATCATGGCTTTCTTTTTAACTGGAAAGTATGTTGAATCCAGAGCTAGAGGGAGAGCTGGCCAAGAGATAAAGAAACTACTAGAGATTAAGGCTAAAAAAGCAGTGATTTTGAAACAAGGAAAAGAAATTGAGATTAATGTTGACGAAATAGTTTTAGGAGATGTTATGATAGTCAAGCCAGGAGAAAAGATTCCTACTGATGGTCTTGTCATAAAAGGAGAATCAAGTGTTGATGAATCGATGATTTCTGGGGAGAGCATGCCTGTTGATAAAATTAAAGGAAGCAATGTTATTGGAGCAACAATAAATCAAGATGGAATATTATATGTCAAAGCGACAAAAATAGGAAAAGATACTTTTTTGTCACATATTATTAAATTAGTTGAAGAAGCTCAGGGAAGCAAGATTCCGATACAAAAATTAGCTGATAAAATAACAAGTATATTTGTTCCATTCATCTTAGTTATCTCTTTATTGACTTTTTTGGGTTGGCTTCTTTTATCAAATGGAATAAGTAGATCCTTAGAAGTTGCCATATCTGTTCTTGTAATCGCTTGTCCATGTGCTTTAGGATTAGCAACTCCAACCGCATTGATGGTTGGGAGTGGAATGGGGGCGAGAAGAGGGATATTGATCAGAAAGGGTGAGGCAATCCAGACTATGAAAGAAGTTAAAATCATTGTTTTTGATAAAACTGGAACAATTACAAAAGGCAAACCAGAAGTCAGAGAGGTCTACTCTAAAAATGAAAAGTATTTGGTTGAAATTGTAGCGAGTCTGGAGAGATTGTCAGAACATCCTGTTGCTAAAGCCATTGTTGATTATTCTGGATTAAATAAATTTAAATCTGTTAAAGAATTTAAGATTATAAGAGGAAAGGGTGTTGAAGGAAAGATAAATGGAAAGAAGATTATTATTGGAAACTCGATCTTAATGAAGGAAGAAGGAATCTTCTTAAAAGAATTTGAAGAAATCATCGACAAATTTGAAAGTAAGGCGTACACTACCATGATTGTTACTGAGAATAAAAAGATTTTAGGAATGGTAGGGGTTGCAGATACTGTTAAAGATGATTCTTTTAAAGCTGTCTCTGAATTGAGAAAAATGAAGTTCAGAGTTATTATGATTACTGGAGATAATGAAAGAACAGCTAGAGCAATTGCAGACCAAGTTGGGATAAGAGAAGTAATTGCTAACGTTCTTCCAGAAGACAAAGCTAAAAAAATTGAAGAATTACAAAAACAGGGAATTGTTGCTTTTGTTGGAGATGGGATAAACGACGCACCTGCTTTAAAACAAGCAAATGTTGGAATTGCTATCGGAACTGGAACAGATATTGCAATAGAATCAGGAGATATTGTTCTTGCTACTGGAAATTTGAGAGGTGTTGTTTCTGCTATAAAATTATCAAAAGCAACATTCAGAAAAATAAAACAGAATTTATTCTGGGCTTTTGCATATAACATAATTGCAATTCCAGTGGCAATAGCGGGATTATTACATCCGGTTATTGCTGAAATTGCAATGGCTGCAAGTTCTGTAACTGTTGTAACTAATGCAAATTTATTAAGAAAAACAAGAGTTTAATCCTTTTAACCCCACTTTTCAATAGCTTGTTTTAATTCTTTGTGACTTCTTGCATAATCTTTTAATGAAATTCCTAAAAGTGTTGCGTCAACTGCTTGTTTTGCTGCTTTTGCACCAGCGATTGTACCCCCCGGATGTGCATGAATTCCACCACCCATCTGGATTATTATATTCCTTCCAAGATGATTAACGAGATATGGGACGTGCAGGGGATTTAGTCCTCCAGAACAAACAGCAAAAACTGGTTTAATATTATTCCAGTTTTGTTCTAAAACATGCCCCCCTTTTATTAGGGACATGCCCGGTTTTGGAACAATCATACTTTCTTCTATCTCTTGGTCAATTATCGGAACTTCTGCTTTTCCGTGCATCTTTCCAATAACAGTTCCAATGTGTAGCTGATCAACTCCCACTAACCTTGCACATTTTGCGATTGTTAACATAGAAATTCCATGTTTATTGTTTCTTGTTAATGCTGCATGACCTGCTCTATGTGCGTGTAAAATCAGTTTGTAATCTTCATTATAATTCCTTACTGTTTGAACTGCTCCCCAACCGAGACTTAGTATATCTATCATAACACAAATACCCCCGGCATCTTTTACATATTTCATTCTTTTGATTACCTCTACTGTTTCTGCTGTTATGTTCGGCATATACATCTTTCTCTCTCCTGTCAATTTTTCTGCTTTTTCTTTTGCTTTCAGAACTTGGTCAACTCGATCTGTGAACCTATTAAATTTCATGTTTGAAAGATTTTCATCGTCTTTGCAAACCACACATCCGCCAATCCATGCATTAAAAGCGACTTGTGCCTGTTCCTTTGGACTTAACCCCACTTTAGGCTTGACGATTGTTCCGACAAAAGGTCTTTCAATTATTCCTAATTTTTTTCTTACGCCAAAAATTCCAAAATGCGGGCCTCTGAAAGATTTTAAGATAGAATCTGGAAAATGTATATCTAATAATTTGAGATTATTAAGAATCCTCATGCCAAAAATATTTCCGGCTATACTTGAGAGAATTTGGGGCATGTTGCCTGGTTCAAATAATTCATTGGGGTAAGCGATTTTTGCGATTTTATTTATAAAATCAATATGATAAACTTTTGCAGCAAGTCTTTTAGACTGCTTTGTCATTGTTGTAACATCTGTCCATGTTCCTACAGATGATTCAGATGCAACTGCCCCTGCTGCTCTTTTAAGATTCTCTTTTTTTGCAGGTTCAATATAGAACTCACAAATTAGATCTGATTTTTTAGGTTTATAGTTTAGATTAACGTAATCGATGTATTGCATTTTCTTTGCCTCTTTCTGCCTCTTTTTTATGATTGTTTAGGGTAAAGGAATTTAAAAATGTTTCAGAAAGGTTTAAATACCTTATTATACTTAAATAAGTAACATAAGTAAATAAATTTAAATAAAGGAACAAAGACAAATGGTAAACATGACCTTAGCAATTCCAGAGGAATTGCATAAAAAGATGAAAGGATTTTCAGACATAAGATGGGCAGAAGTAGCTAGAAATGCTATTGAACAGAGAATTGAAGATCTGGAAGTTATGAATAGAATGGCTTCAAAGAGCAAATTGACAAAAAAAGATGTTGAAGAGATAAGCAAAAAAATAAAAAGTGCGGCAGCTAAAAGATTTAATGAATATAGTAATTGATACCAACATATTTATTTCTGCTTTAATAAAAGAGGGTATCTGCAGAGAGATTCTAACTAATTTTAAAATGAATTTTCTTTTTCCAGAATTTGAATTCGAGGAGATAAAAAATCATAAAGAGGAGATAATCAGAAAAACTGGTTTGACTGAAAGGGAGTTTGATGTGTTATTCCTGAGATTAGTAAAATATGTGAAGATAATCCCTGCATATTTTTCTAGAGCATATAAAGAAAAAGCTATACAGATAATCAGTAAAATAGATCCAAATGATGTTCAGTTCATAGCAACAGCTCTTGCTTTTAATTGTCCTGTCTGGAGTGATGATAAACATTTTAAAAAGCAGAAAGCTGTTAGAATTTTTACGACTAAAGAAATCATAAAAACTTTTAAAAATGAATCAAAAGCAATTTGAGTCAAAAATAAGGCAGACTATCAAAAAGTATGGTCTTTGTAAAAAGAAAGATAAGATCTTTGTGGCTATGTCTGGAGGAAAAGATTCGACAGTTGTTGCTTTTTTGCTTAAAAAATTCGGATATAATGTTCATGCGATACATATTAATCTCCTTATGGGAAAATGGAGTGATGAGAATGAAGAAGATGTACGAAAATTTTGTTCACAATATAAAATCCCTTTGTATGTTTATAGTATAAGAGATGAAATAGGATATGCAATGTGTTATGTCAAGAGTGTTTTACAGAATAAACAAAAACTTAAGCAATGTACTGTGTGCGGGATAATAAGAAGATGGATTTTAAACAAAAAAGCTCGAGAAATTGGAGCAAACAAACTTGTAACGGGGCATAATCTTGATGATGAAGCTCAAAATGTTCTTATGAATTTAATGAAAGGAAATCCGATGATTGGAGTTAATCTCGGTCCATTAACCGGGTCAATACAAGATAGAAAATTTGTTGCGAGAATCAAGCCATTGTATTTTATGAAAGAGAAAGATGTTGAAATTTATTCAAGAGAGAAAAAATTTCCAGTACTTTATCAAAGGTGTCCTTGCGTTGTTGGAGCGTTTAGGCATGAAATTAGAAGAAAACTTGATGAACTTGAAAAAATTAGTTCTTGTGTGAAGGAGAATCTTGTTAAAAACTTCTTGATTATACAAAAAGATCTTAGGAAGACTGTTGGAAAGGATTTGAAATATTGCAAATTATGTGGCGAGCCTTCAAGGAATGAAATATGCAAAGCTTGTAAAATGTTGAAAGAAGTTGGTTTCAAGGGGAAATGTAGCACATGTGAATCTTGCAATTGAATTTTATTAACATTTAAATATCTTATTCGATATTCTTAATTATGAGGGAATTTATTTATTTTTCATCTAAAGCAAGCACAACAGGAAACTTTAAAGATTTGAAAGATGCTGGGAGAATGGATATTGTATGCCATTTTGTTATTAATAGTTTTTTTGTTTCAAATGCCATCAGACCAGAAGTTAGACTTCATTTGATATTTTATGGACAACCTGATCCTCCAAGACATATTATTCTTGAAATAAATGAAAAGAACAAAGAGTTTGTTTCTAAGAAGGATGTTGCTGGTTTGATTAAGAAAATGTTGTACAAATATAAGAGAGGGCAGAGAACAGAAGTATTTGATTCTTGTTTTATTGAAAGAAAAAACTTTCTTGAGGTTGTGAATGATTTAAAAAAAGAAGGCAAAGAGATTTATTTGTTGGATTTGAAGGGAGAGAGTTTAAGAAATGTTAAATCAGATTTAAAAGAAGCTGTTTTTGTTTTAGGAGATCATGAAGGAATCCCCAAGCAAGAGAAGAAAGAGATTGAAAAAATTGCTAAGATGATTTCTTTAGGAAAAGTTATGTATTTTGCAAGTCAGAGCTTGACGATTTTGCAGAATGAATTGGATCTAAGAGCAAATTAATTCAAAACATATTTAAATCAAGTCTATTTTAGGTTTTTATGACACGTGAAGATGAGATTGTAAAAGAAAGACTCAAGAAAATCGAGGAGCTTAGAAAAAAGGGAATTAATCCTTATCCTTATAGTTATAACAGAACTCATCTCGCTCAGGAATTGCAAGAAAAATTCAAAGATCTTAAAAATGAGGGAGAGGATAAAACAAAAGTCAGTGTTTGCGGAAGAGTCATGTCTGTGAGAGATATGGGCCGGATTAATTTTATTTCTTTACAAGATGGATCTGGAAAAATCCAGCTTGTGTTTAAAGATAAAATCTCAAGTGAAATAAAAAATATTGATGCAGGAGATTTTATTGGTGTTGAAGGGACTATCTTCAGGACAAAAAGAGGAGAGCTTTCTGTTTTTGTTACAAAATCCACCATCTTAACAAAAGCAATCTTGCCTTTACCTGAAAAATTTCATGGATTGCAAGATGTGGAAGAGAGATACAGAAAAAGATATCTTGATCTAATTGCAAATCCGAAAGTTAAAGAAGTTTTTATTACAAGAACAAAGATAATCCAAGCGATTAAGGAATTTTTAAATTCTAAAGGTTACCTTGAAGTTGAAACCCCGATCTTGCAGCCCATTTATGGCGGAGCAGCTGCAAAACCATTTGAAACACACCTCAATGATTTGGATATGGATATATACTTGGGAGTTTCTCCTGAACTTTATTTAAAGAGATTATTAGTCGGTGGATTTGAAAAAGTTTATACTATATGCAAGAACTTTAGAAACGAATCAGTTGACATGCAGCATAATCCTGAGTTTACTATGCTTGAATCTTATGAAGCGTATATTGACCGGGATGGAGTTGCAGACTTATTTGAAGAAATGATGGCTTTTGTTGCTAAAAAGATTCTTGGAACAACCAAGTTTGAATATCAGGGAAATAAAATTGATTTCGGAAAGTGGAGAAGAGTAACTATGCATGATGCTATCAATGAAAATTTTGATATAAATGTGGAAAAAATGTCTGATGATGAATTATTCAAAATAGCTGAAAAATACGCTCCAGATAAAGTGAGTAAAAAATCTCCAAGAGGAGAGTTAATCAATGAATTATTTGAAACATTTGCCAAAAAGATAGTTGAACCAACAATTGTTATAGATTATCCTAAAGAAACCTGTCCTTTATGCAAGATTCATAGAGAGAATCCTGCTTTAATTGAAAGATTTGAACCAACTTGCTGTGGTATGGAACTCGGAAATGCTTATTCTGAATTAAACGATCCTCTTTTACAAAGAAAATTACTTGAAGAGCAAGTTAGAGAAAGAAAGAATGAAGAAGAGCCTTGGACTAGCGATGTTGATAATGATTTTTTGAATGCCATGGAACACGGCATGCCCCCAACAGGAGGAATCGGGATTGGGGTGGACAGGATTGTTATGTTATTAACAAATTCCCCATCAATAAGAGATGTTATCTTCTTTCCATTCATGAAAAATTTAGAAGAGAAAAAGATTGGTGAAGAGAAATCTTAATTAATATTAATTCTAGAATGACATTGACGAAAGGTTTAAAAAGTTTCTAGGTATTTAGAAATCATGCCAAAGCAAATGCCTCTTTATGAAAAAAAGCAGATCGGAACACTCGTTATGGAAAATGCTGACAGACTGCCGGATTATAAGGCCTATGTTAATTCTCTATCTGGACAGGGTTTTTCAAAAAAAGCGCTACAGATATTGAGAGAGCCAAGAAGCGTTGATGGTGATTTCGGTAAAACTTCTTTACTGTCCAATGTTTGCTTTTATATGGCTTTCCCGAAATTAGTTCCTGCAAAAGTTGCTCCAGAAAATATGAAAGGAAATAATAATTTAGATGTATTAATAGATGAAATGTATAGAGGGACGGACTTTAATGGAGCGTTTACATTTAGATTTGGGGTTGTTCTAAACCCTACTCCTGATGCTTATAGGGGTAATGGTCGAATTCCAGAAGAATTGTGTAGAGAGCTTGGGTTAAGAGGGATTAGCATTTGTGGAGGAAAGTTAATTTACTTGAAGGCTTTGAAGTTAGTTCCAGGAGATTCAGAATATGGCTTGGTTTTGTCATTAAAGGACATGTCTGGACGAGAACTGCAAGAAAAAAATTTAGTGATAGACCCTGCTGATTTTCATTTTAAAGGAAAGAGAGTGGGGATTTCAACTGCCTCGGTTTATGTGAATATTGGCCGTTGTGAATCGGATTTGGAAGGCAGAAGACACCTTAATCGCTTTGATGAAACTGATAGAATATGTTCTTCTGTTTGTCATCACTGTGATTATTCTTTTGCAAAAACGCATTGGGTGGGGGGACAAGGAGATTTCGGTTGCTTGGTAGAAGTTAAGTTGGATAATGTTATGGACCATGGAAAAATACTTAGTAAGGTAACAAAAACGAAGTAAGTTAGTTATGGTTAATCATATGTCCATTATATTGAGATTTTTATTTTCTATAAATGTGCTTTAGCAAGCTTTATAAACTAAGACATTCTAATTCCATCGTCGCTAAAAGATTTAGCTGATAATCATTGATTTACTAAACTCAAAGGAGGAAAAACAAAAAATGGTAGAATTTGAAGGAAGATGCATGAAGTGCAAGGACAAAAGAAAAATGAAAGACCCTGCTCCAAGAGAGATCAAGCCAGGAACTTGGGCTGTAACAGGAAAATGCGTGGAATGTGGAACCAACATGTTCAAGATTGTTGGAAAAAACAAACCCCAATGTTAATTTTAATTTAATTCCCTCGAAAATCAGGAGATTTTCGGGCATTTTATTTTTTAATATATTCGCTTAATTTGAAAAGGAAGAAGATGGCAGACTTAATTGTTAAAAATAAGATAAAAGAAGTTGTGAAACTGAGAGTTTCTGTTGATCTGCCAGAAGCACTTAATAAGAAAATTGAAGAAATTCTAAAGAAAGCAGAGGAAAGAGCAAAAGCAAATCATAGGACCACGATTCTGCCGCAGGATGTCTAGGCGAGCAACAATTCTAAGCACGTTTTTGGGATTTGAACAATATCTCTAAGAGTTAGCGCTTCCTCATACAATGGTTTTATTGCTTCTAGTTCTTCAAAATTACCCTTTCTTTCTGCCTCAGCATAATACGCAATTATATTATCTGTGCAAGCTAAAGAAAATTGTGGATTTGAATCGAGGTTATCCCAGGCGTGAACCAAAATAGATTGTAGCTAGTTCAGTTTTATCCATTTTATTTACATGAAAAAAGTTTTAAATACATTACTGTTTTGTAATATACATAAAAATGGGAAACAAAAAAAAGGGGATTGCAGCTGAAAGGGAATTGTTTCATTTACTTTGGGATAGAGAATTTGCTGTTGTTCGAGTTGCTGGCTCTGGATGCATGCCAGAACCTTCATGTGATTTATTAGCTGGAAATGGAGAACAGTCTTATGCTATTGAAGTTAAAACATCAAGAGATAAAAGGAGATACATAACCAAAGAGCAAATGACTGATTTTGTACATTTTGCTAAAAAATTTGGTGTTCAACCAATACTTGCGTTTAAGTTTTTAAGAACAGAATGGCTTTTTGTCAAACCAGAGCACCTTGAAGATACTGGAAAGAATTTTGCAATTAGTATAGAGAAGGCAAAAGAGCTTAATTTGAGAATAATTTAAAAAGAGGTAAAATGGTGGGTTGGAATAAATCTTTAGGGTTGTTTGGTATAGTATTGATTGGAATCATCTTTTTTAGTTCTTGTATAAACGCACAAGAACTTTCTCTTAACGTGGTTTTAGATAATCAAGGTGGGGCAATTGTTCTAGGGATTGCTGATGCAAATCCGGATATTGCAGGAATTGATTTTGAAAACAAATCTCTCTCTGGATTTACTCAGGATTTAACAATAAAACAAGGAGCAAATTGGATTTTTAACTTAAATTCTAGCCAGCTTTATGATGACTATTATGTCAGGATAAGCCTTCCTGTTACTGCAAAACTTCTTTCCTATTCTGGAACTCCTGTAATAAGCTCTGATCAGGGATTGCTTGTTTTAGAATTTTCAGGAAAAGACGGGTTGAATGTGAATTTAGTTTATACGCTGGAAGATATTCCAGTACAAGTTAATTGGATGAATGTGATTGTCATTGTGATTCTTATTCTGTTGATTGCTGCAGTAATTATCTTATTTTTAAGAACTAGGAAAGGAAAGAAAGAAGTTCTTGTGAAAAGAGTTATTAAAAAAAAGGAAAGTAAATTAGCTAGCATTCGTAGGATACTTAATCAAAGAGAAAATTTAATAATTGATATCTTGATTAAAGAAGGCAGAAGAAGTACTCAAGGAAGATTGCAGAAGTTGAGTGAGATCCCAAAAGCTTCTTTTTCAAGACATTTGAGCAATCTTGCTAAAAAAGGAATTATAATTAAGGAAGGAAGCGGAAAATTGAATGTTGTTAAACTTATTGTGAGATAAAAATTTAAAGTTTGTCTTATTATTGTTCCACTTTTGTTCCACCCAGAAACTAAATAGATTCTTTCTTTCTGATTTTCTATGATTGGAGGATAGAATAAAATGGTTAAAAAAATACAAGAAAAAATCAAAGAATTTTTCAGCATCATATCGATGTATTTTTTGTTTGTACAGATTAAGAAGAACATGTAAATCAAGCATAAAAAACAACTTTAATTTAAAACATGAAAAACAATTTGAAAGGGGGTTTGAATAGAATGAAGACTATTTTAATGGTAAGCTTGTTGACTTTGATGATTGTTTCAATTTTCGCAGGAGCATTCGTTCTTGCAGAAGATGTAACCGATCTAGCAGTGGATAATTCTGATTTAAATCAGGCAGAGATAGAGCAAAGTCTTAGTGTTATAGGGCCTGTTGGCGCTTTAATAGGGTATGCTGAGAAGACAGATGGAAGTGATGCAAGGCATATAAGAATGTGGATTGGAAAAGTAAGAACAACTACATTCAATGCAAGCATTCTTGAAGAAGCAAAGAATTTGAAAGAACAGTATAAGGGTGATCCTGCAGTATTAAGACAAAAGTTAAAAGAACTTTTGCAGAATTACAAGCCAAAAAGTGCTGAGATTGACTCTTATCAAGGGATTTTGGTTATAGGAAGAGGAAAAGAACATGTTACTTACAGACTTTTAGAAAAAAATGAGAATGATGTAAACAACGGCAGTATATCTTTTTACATCCTACCGCAAAATCTTGCAGATAATTCTACTGCAAATGAGAAGAAAGGGTTTTTTGTTGGTTTAGGTAGAAAACTAGGAATCATCAAAACACCAAAGGTTATTACATCTACAGATACAAGCAATTTGGATGTTGTTGGAGAATTGAGTTTAGACAGAATAAAGTTTGATTCAATAACACTATGGAAAGGAGATATGAATCTTGAGTCTGGAAGTTATAAAGGAGATTGGAATATGGATTTAATGTCTGCTAAATCGCTCTGGTGGCCAAATCCGGGATTGCATAAGAAAGTAGCTGGACAACAAACTCAAGGACAACCTTTTGCGGAAACAGATAACTAATTTAACTTTTTATTTTTTTATTTTTTTTGATAATGTTTTTAAAGAAGATCCTTTACCCTAAATGATGTTAGAAGATAATACGGCGAAATTGTTTGATGGATTAAGTGTTCTCGTACTTGGGGGTTACAGGACAATAAACGAACTTGATGATTTATTAAAGGGCCATTTTGGGGCGAAGTCGGGCTATCATCATGTGTCTAACCGTAGAGCTGGAAGAAAAACTTTGTATTCTAAGTCTAGAAATATTGGCGTCTTAATTCTTTTTTATCAACATGCGAGCCATACCGATCTAGATATCGCTACTGGGAGAAGAGCTGAAGAGATACCAATTATAAGAATCCCTGGTGTTGCAAGATGGCAAAATCTTTATGATTTTTTATTGAATGAAACCAATTATCAAGCAACTTTGCAATTGTTTCACGGAGTTACAACTCCCCCGTATTTTACGTTGAAGTAAATCATGGAGACCGGGGCATATTTCTATTTCACAGATAAGACAATTAAATAGATATTTAGAAGATTGCGGTTGTAATCTCGGATTTCTTATTTGTCATAATAAACCTAAAAAAGGACACTGTCAGATTGTCGGGATATTAGCCAAATATCTCGCCAATCCTAAGATTTTGTTTCTACCCAATGGCAGAAAGATACCTGCCATTTCTGCTGGAGTTTTATCTTTCAATTCTTGATGGGGATTTACAAAATTATGAATTACACATTGTAAATTCATAAAGTCCTCTGCCCCTTCAAAACTGCCAAATCCTTTTCTAATTCCATTTAGTCTATCCTTTAGTTTTCCGTTATATCTTTCAATCGGATTGTTGTTGTGTTCCAATTTATACTTCTTGCACGCGATTGGAACACCAAAAGATAAATTTGCAACT
>JAPLYB010000043.1 GCA_026395795.1 Candidatus Pacearchaeota archaeon | reverse complement strand
CGCTTATGCCAGCAACCTTTCTTGCTTGATAAACTGTTTTTCCATCAGCTAGCTTTCTAAGTGTCTCCGTTATCTTAGATTTGTTCAATTTCATAGGGCTAACTAGAACAGCCTTATGAAATAGTTTCGGGATAATACAATCAATAATTAATCCAAACATTTAAAAATTAAACTTGCAAGTTTAATTCATGGTAATGCAAAAAACATTGGTTTTGATTAAACCAGACGGAGTTCAGAGAGCACTTATCGGAAAGATTCTTTCTAGATTTGAAGATGCTGGTTTAAAGATTATTGCAATGAAAATGAGCTGGATTGACAAAGATTTTGCTGAAAAACACTATTGGGATGTCAAACAAAGATATGATCAGAGAATTCTTGATAATCTAGTTAGATATATCAGGGAAGGGCCTGTTGTTGCCATGGTTATTGAAGGTGTTGAAGCTGTAGCTGTTGTAAAAAAGATAGTTGGTGCCACATATCCAAGTGAAGCTGCCCCTGGAACAATAAGAGGAGATTTTGCGCATATGTCTAAGGCTCATGCAAATGCAGACGATGGAAAAGTGGGAAATTTAATTCATGCTTCTGCTGAAAAAGATGCTGAACACGAAATCAGCTTATGGTTCACAAAGAAAGAGATGCATTCTTACAAAACAGTCCATGACTGGCATGCTTTGAATTTGAAGTAAATTGTAAATTAAACTAAGGATTATCCTTTTTGATATAAATATTAATAAATCCTAGTTCTTATCCTATCTCATGACAGATGAATCTAATGAAGTGCGAAAGAAGAAGATGGGCGTTGGGTTTGGCGTGATGGTGTTAAAAGAAGGAAAAGTTTTACTTGGACATAGACACGAAGATGCTGAAAAAGCATCTAGTTTGATGCATGGTGAAGGCACATGGACCATGCCTGGAGGAAAATTAGATTTTGGAGAGGGTTTTGAAGAAGGTGCTTTTCGAGAAGCTCTGGAAGAAACCGGAATTAAGATTAACAAGGAAAAGTTGAAAGTTGTTAGTGTGACAAACGATGTTGTTTCTGATGCTCATTTTGTAACAATTGGATTTTTATGTGAGGATTTTGAGGGAGAAGCAAAGGTGATGGAGCCAGATGAGATTACAGAATGGAGATGGTTCTCATTGAATGACCTTCCTAGACCTTTATTTTTCCCGAGTGAAAAAGTCTTGAAGAATTATCTTGCTGGAACTGTTTACAAACATTAGATAAAATGGCGACCTCAATAAAAACAATTTATTTTGATTTTGATGGCGTTCTTGCTATAAGTGAGTCTGGTGGAAGAGCAGTTTCTATAAAACTTTCAAAAGAAACAGGAATAGATGTTGAGAAACTTCTTAGTATCTTTAAAGAAAATGGAAGAGCGTTCATAAGGGGGGAGGAAAATGTGGATGAATTTCTCGAAAAATTTTCTAGTAAACTGGGAGTAAGGATAACTCCTGAACAATTGGGGAATGCGTATTCAAGAGTTCCATTAAACAAACCAGTTTTTGATTTATTTCCCAAAATAAAAGCCAGTTGTTCGGTTGGATTAATATCTAATAATTCAAAGTTTCGTTTTGATATATTAAAAGAAAAGAGAATTCTAGATATATGGGCAGTTTTTGATAAAGTTTATGTTTCTGCAATTCTTCATGAATTCAAGCAAAACTTCATCCTTGAGTTTAAAGATAAGGGAAGCTCAGTGCTTATTGATAATGATCCTAAATTTTTAGAAGAGGTTTCAAAAGCAGGGATGAATATTATCTATTACGATTCTTTGAAACATAATGTAAACTATCTTTTGAAAGAATTTAGAAAACTTGGAATTAAAATTTAGTAGCTCTTTGCAATGTAGACTATTTCTGTTGCTTTCTTTCCACAGAAAAGGCATTTTCCTTTAGGAATCTCTTTTTTATCGTGTCTAGCTCCTCTGACAAATGCTCCGAGATCTTTTTCGACTGTTTCAGCACAGGCCATGCCCTCTTTTCCTATAGAACAGAACTCAATCCTTGCTATTTTCTTATCATCAAGAGCTTTTTTAATTTCTTCTTTTGTTTTGCATGCGATAATTGTTTTGTTGATAAATAAGTCTGCTTTGTCTTTAAGTCTCTTGTCAAATAACTCGCCTTGTTTTTTTAGATCATTTAGATTTTTTATTTTCATCTTTTTATTTTCATCTCTTAAATAGAGTGTATATTCTCTTGTCTTGAGCTCTTGTTCTCCTATTTCTAGTCTTAATGGAACTCCTTTCATTTCCCAGAAGTAGAATTTATTTCCTGGAGAAACTTCTTTTTCATCTATTTTAACTCGAATACCGAGTGATTTTATCTCTTCTGAAAGCTTCTTGCATTCTTTTACTACTTTTTCTTTATTCTCTGTTCTGTAAATGGGAACAATGACTGTTTGGATTGGAGATACTGCAAATGGCAAAACAAGACCTTTGTTGTCTCCATGAGTTGTAACTAAAGATGCGAGAATCCTTGAAACACACGGACCATAGCATGTTTGCCAGACATATTTATCTTTTCCATCCTTATCTTTGAACTTTATGTCAAAGGTTTTTGCAAATTCCTGACTTAGTAAGTGTGTTGATGGTTGTTGAATAACTTTCCCATCTGGAGTAAATGTGTCTGATCCAATAGTATAAACTGCTCCCGGGAACATATCCCAAGAAGGCCTTCTTAATGGCAAGAACGGAATTCCTAGTTTTTGATGCATCACTTTTTCTGTTGTGTCGATATCTTCTAAAACTTGAGCTTCTGCTTCTTCCTTTGTTGCAAAACAATCATGTCCTTCTATCCAGTAGAATTCTCTTGACCTGATTAATGGTCTTGTGGCTTTTGTTTCATATCTCCATACTTGTGCTCTTTGATATATTTTTAATGGAAGATCGCTGTGCCCTCTAATCCAGAGGGAATACATGGGATACATTGCTGTTTCAGATGTTGGGCGCATTGCCATTTTTTCTTCTAATATTGTGTTGCCTGCTTGTGTAACCCAGAATACTTGAGGAACGAAGCCTTCAACATGTGCTTCTTCTTTCTTTAAGTTTGATTCTGGAATTAGTGCAGGAAACCAGGCAGGCTCGTGACCTTTTTTCTGTAATTCCTCTTCAAATAAATCATATAATACTTCCATTGTTCTGACAGCCCATGGTCGAAAGACAACAAACCCTTTGATGTTGCATCTTAAATCAACAAGCTCTGCTTTTTCAACTATCTCCGAGTACCATTGAGAAAATTCTTCTTCCTTGCTTTTGCTGAATGTAATCTTTTCTTGTTTCTTCTCGCTTTTCTCTGTTTTAGTCTGTTGAACTTCTTTTCTTTCTTTCTTTCTTATATCTTGCTTGTCCATTTTTTATAAATTAGATAGATATTTGGCTTTTAAATGTTTAACTAATTCAATTATTTCAGATACATTTTCTTTGGCTTCTTCTGGACTTATAGTTTTTGCATAATAATTTATTCCATTCCTTATTTTTCTGAATCTATCAAACTTTTGAGCTATAACCCCCTCATTTTTGAGTTTTAATAATTCTGTGAATGCTTCATGTGAATAGATTTTATAACCTTCTAAAGATGACATTGCTTCTAAAATGTTTCTTAAAATATCATAATAGCCAGTCATGATTTTTCTAGCAGAAATTTCATTAATTGGAAGAGTTTTTAGAAAATTATGGTCTCTTTGAAAAAATGATTAAAGATCTTATTAGAGCAAGATCTTTTGAAGATTTTTTAACCAAACCTTTTTTGATAAATTCTTCGAAGCTCATTTTAATAACTCCCAATAGCCTTCTAAAACAACACCGTTGATGATGCTGTTTAATAAGGGCTCTTTTTTTTGTTTCATTTCTTCAACTTCTTTATTTGAATGCAAAAATAATTGAATTTCATGGCATAGTTTCTTTTCAAATTCTTTAAGATCCAGTTCTTTTTTAATCGAGGTTATAATGAAGAGGTCTATATCACTTTTTTTGATGTTCTCGGATTTTGCAAAACTTCCAAATAGTATTATTGCCTGCGGATGGTTTAGTTCTTCATTTAGGTAACCTAATAAACCAGATTCTTTTATATTCTTAATATTATAAAATAATTTTAAGTCTTTAAACTGGAAGCTATTTAGATTTGCCTTGAATAGGAGATGACTTAATTTTCTTTCTGAAACTAAAACTCCTGTTTTTTTTAATTGACCAAGATATTTTGAAATAGTTGTTGGAGATTTTTTTAATATTTTAGCTAGTTCTCTGACATGGAACTCTCTTTCAGGTTCTTCAAAAAAATATTCTAATAATCTGTTTTTTTCTTTTTCTTCCATTTTAATATTTTGGACAACTGTCCAAAATAATGAACAATTGTCCATTTAAATATCTTTTGCTTTGTTAAAGAGGAAGAGATTTTTAAATTTATTCAAGGTTGTTTTTGAGAATATAAAAGATTAAAAACCTCTAGTTTCTTACTGGGGAATGAGCAGAACTGGCAGTGAACGAAGGGCAATAAGAGAATTAGAACGAGTGCGATTAGAAGCACAATCAGGAAAACCAGGAGATGATGGTACGAGATTAACATTATCTGAGAGACTAGTTCACAATCTTTCTAAAAGTTCAGTCGGACGTTTTGTATTGGATTGGCTTCCTGGTGTAGCGTATTCAGATGAACACACCCAAAAAGCAGGGAGCTATACGAAATTTAGTACAGGAACAAGGGAAGGGGGTTATCCGGGTTCAGACGGCGCAGCCCTACTAGAAGGGAATATGCAAGAGGTTTACAGAAGACGCGCGTCAGAGGAGGAATTTATAAAAGGTTATCTTAAGGCTGGTGCAGTCGTATGCGCGGTTGGAGCTGCATTTGAGATTTATCGTGCAATAGTCCATGGACCATTACAACCATTAAGAGATTTTTTGACTGTCTTAGCTTATGTAGCTCATGATTAACATTACTTCTAAAATTATTCTTTTTGTAAACAGACAATTTAAATATTTTTATTGATTTGGATAAGATGGATAAAATTAATCATATAACTATGAGAAAGCCAACCAAAACTATCTCTGGCGTAACTCCTGTTGCCGTTGTCATAAAACCGAGGGCTTGTGTGCATGGAACATGCGTATTCTGTCCGACCCTTAATGTTCCTCAGAGTTATACTCCTAAGAGTCCAGCTATCATGAGGGCGATGTCTCTTGGATATGACCCTTACAAACAAGTTGTTGCAAGACTTGGAGCATTTGAGGCTATGAAGCATCCGACTGATAAAATCGAGTTGATTATTATGGGTGGAACGTTCCTTTCTTATCCTGAAAAATATCAGTATGATTTTGTTAAATCTTGTTATGATGCCTTAAATGAAAAGATTTCAAAGAATTTAGAAGAAGCAAAGAGAATTAATGAGACTGCAAAACATAGGTGTGTTGCACTTTGCATAGAAACAAGACCAGATGTCTGCTCTGATAAAGACATAAAGAGAATGTTAAAGTTTGGATGTACGAGAGTTGAGCTAGGAGTGCAGGCTGTTGATGATGCAATTTACAAGAAGAATAAAAGAGGGCATAAAGTTAAAGATGTGGTTGATGCAACAAAAAGATTGAAGGATGCTGGATTTAAAGTGTTTTATCATGCAATGGTAGGATTGCCTGGCTCTAGTATAAAAAAAGATATTAAACTATTTGAAAAATTGTTTTCAGATAAAGAATTTAGACCCGACGGGATAAAAATATATCCAACACAAGTGATCAGAGGGGCTGAACTTGAAAAATTGTATAATAAAGGAAAATATTCTCCGTATACTGCTAAGGAATTAATTGAACTATTAATAAAATTAAAAATAAAGGTTCCAGAATATTGTAGAATTGCAAGAATTATGAGAGAAATTCCACCAGATTTTCTTGTTGCTGGAACAACCAAGATTGATTTAAGGAATATAATTGAAAAAGAGATGCTTAAGAGAGGACTAGAATGTAAGTGTATAAGATGTAGAGAGGTTGGTTTTGCATTAAGAAAAGGTAAAAAGGTTGATCTGGGTTCAATTAAACTGTGCAGAAAAGACTATAAAGCATCCAGTGGGCAAGAAATTTTTTTAAGTTACGAAGACACAAAAAATCATATTTTAATTGCACTTTTAAGAATGAGAATTCCTAGTAAGCCCATTATACCGGAAATTAATAAAGAAACCGCGATCATCAGGGAATTGCATACATATGGTCCTCAACTATTAATCAAAACTTACTCAAAAAAAGATTGGCAACATAAAGGTTATGGGAAATTACTTCTTAAAGAAGCCGAAAAAATAGCAAAGAAAGAATTTAAAATGAAAAAAATGATAATAATCTCTGGTGTTGGTGTCCGGGATTATTTTTATAAACAAGATTATAAGCCCGATGGCCCGTATGTTTCAAAGGGATTATAATAACTTTTTGAATTCCTCAAAAGGGATTGATACAGTGTTTTCTTTATTATGTTTTTTAATTTTTTTATTTAATTAGTTTTCTTTTCTTTCTTCAGTTTCTTCAAGAAATACTGAACATTTGGCGCAAGTTTGTATCCTTTATAGTGAGAATCAATCCAGATTATCTTCTTTGTGTGTTTTCCTTTGCTCGGTTTCTGGCCTTTTTTTATTTTTGCGAGCCAATGAATCAAAATAACTGGAATTTTTTCTCCTGTGTGCGGCTTCCCTAAAAAATGTTTCGCATTTTTGGGGTGCCGAAAATCTTTGATTTTCAAGCATTTCCAAAGCAACATTGGCTCGAGTTCTTTAATTATTCCGATGTCACACTTAATTTCCAGTTTTGTTTCAAGAATGCATGTTTCTTTTAGCGTCTTGCCTTTGAATAAAGAACCTCCTGGAAATTTTAGAAAAGGATCTTTGTCATCTAGAACAACCAACATCTTTTTATTTTGAATGATTATCGGACCAGAAGCGATCACAGATTTCCCCATCTTTACTTGTTCTGTTTTTGTCATTTTAATTAAATCTCCCTTTAGATTATGATGATCTTCCCTCTAGAGCCTACATTAAACACTCTTGTCTTGCCAATTTTTTCTTCAATATTCTCTGCTTCATGAACGTGGGAACAGATTGCAATATCTGGCTGGAATTTTTCGATTGCGTGTCTCACTCCTGTTGAGCCAGGAAAGATATCTGTTAATTTTGCCATTAATGTTCCAGATGGATGCACATGTGTGATCATTATTCTTTTTTTCATGTCCTTTACTTTATCAAAACCTTTTTTTAGAGTATCATATATTTCATGCTCGCTCATTTGGAATAACCCTATGTTTGCACCGCCTGCTCCAAAAATTCCCATGTGTTTTAATTTCAATCCCTCTCCATGTATGCTTCTTACATATGGTTTGTAGACATTAGCAAGAAAGTCTGTTGTAGCAAGAATCTCATGATTTCCTGGAATAATAAATACTTTAAGTTTCCTTTTTGCAAAGGGTCCAACAAGGTAGTCTGCTGATTGATCTGCCTGTGTTATATCTCCGGATAAAACAACCAAATCTACTTTTTCTTTTTGGGCTTTTTCAGCTAGCTTTTCAGCTTGTCTTGTATCTCCATGAAGATCTCCGATCGCAAGAATTTTGAGATGTTCTTCTTTGTCTTTTTTCTTAATATCTTTTGTTTGTTTTTTTGCCATGCTCATTATAACTTTTAATTTTTTAACTTATATATTACATTAATAAAAATAAGGCTTCGCAATTTAAAAACTTAAGGTTTTTCAACTAAAAAGGACAAACCAGTTTCTTTTGGATCATCTTTAATCTTTAAAATTTTGAAACCTATTTTTTCTAAATCTTCTTTTAACTCTTCTTTATCATAAAAATAATAATACCTCAAATTTCTCTTGCCCTGATACAACCATGCTAGCAAAATTTCTTTTTTATTTTTAAATCTCTTAAATTTTGGGTGATTTCTATTCCAAACTGCGATAAACGCCTGTGCTTTTGGTTTCAAGACACGATAAAGTTCTCTTAATGATTTTTCTCTTTTTTCTTTAGTTGTCAGACAATGTAATGTTGCGATATACAGTGCTCCATCAAATAAATCATCTTCAAAAAAAGATATGTCTGAAACATCTTTCTTGAACATTTTATATTTTATTTTTAATTCTCTTGCTCTTTTTTCAGCAAGATCCAACATTTTTTGAGAAAAATCAACTAAGTAAAATGTAATGTGTTCATTCTCTATGAGATGTCTTCCAGATCCACAACCTAGATCAAGTAGACTCCCTTTCAGATTTTGCATAAACTTTAGAACTCCTAACCCTTGGTCTTTCCTTCTTTCATTCCAACTTTCTGCTAATTCATCCCAAACTTCTTCTTGATTCGGGATTTCTTTGATTTTTGTTTGCATTTTCTTCAAGTTCAGAATTATTCAAGCGTGAAATAAATCCTTCTTCTTTTTGCACCCTTGTTTTCAACATCAAGAAAAACGAGTTTTCCTATCTCTTTGATGTCTTTTACATGCGTTCCACCATCTGGCTGTTCGTCAATGTCCTTAATCTTTAGAATTCTTATCTCTTGTATTGCTGGAGGAAGGCCTTTTGCTAACTTGCATAGATTTTCTCTTGATTCTGCTTCTTGTCTTGAAATAGTGTGTGCTGTAATTTCTCCGCCCTTTGCGATGGCTTGATTTGCCATTTCGATAAATGTATGCATTTGACCCTTGTCAAACTTTTCTAAATCAAAATCAATTCTGCTTTTGTCTAAACCCAACTGATTTCCTGTTATAAGCGCTTGAGTCTGTTGATTTATGATTGCAGAGAGAACGTGGGCTGCAGTGTGCATTCTCATTAACTTGTATCTTCTTTCCCAATCAAGAATGCAATGAACTTTATCTCCAATTTTAATGCCTTCATGATCAATTTCATGAACAATCTTCCCATCTGATTTCTTAACATTAATCACTTTATATTTTTCAGAATTTATTGTGATACTTCCTTCATCATTTGGTTGTCCTCCACCAAGTGGATAGAACGCTGTTTTGTCAAGAATAACCTGTTTTTCGTTGTTTTCTATAAATTCTATTATTTCTGCATCCCATTCTTTGAGATAACTATCTTCTAAGTACAGCACTTGTGTTTGTGTGTTTGTCATGAATTTTCCTAGTGGTTTTCATATTTAAAGCTTGTCGCATCGCTATGCCTTTTTCAGAAACGTTTAAATAAATACTTTGATTATGTATTGCATGTTTGAAAAACGAAAAGTTTTTCGGCATGCAGGGAAAAGATTTCCCGCACACCAAAAATCCAAAGGATTTTTTAGTGTTATAAAAACAGGAGTTTTAATAATGATAGAAAGAGAGCATGTGATTAATGTACTAAAAGAGGTAGACAAGGCAATTTATTCTGAGAACATTCTTGCTTTAAAGGAGCTTTCAAACCAGACAATACATGCTGCGTCAATGTACCAGGATCCTGATTCTATTGCGATGGCCGTAACTATATATGCTCTTGGAAAAATCTTTGAAAAAGAACAGATTGCACATTTTAAGAATTGGAAAACATTTTTAGAAAGAACAAGAATGCATGTCCGAAAGGCAGGCGAGGCTGTTGAAAAGAATAATTTGAAGAAATTCAGAAAAGAGATTATAAAGATGAGGAAAAATATACATATTTTTGGACCCTTAAAGGATTATATCAGAGAAGTATTCAGAAAAGCATACATCAACAAGGCATCTAGGATGTATGAACATGGGATCTCTAGAGCAGAAACAGCCGGACTTTTGGGTGTGACGCAGTGGGAGTTAGCAGAATATGCTGTAACTCCGATTATAACTGATGATAACCTTACGATAACAAAACCAATTAAAGAAAGATTTAAATTCACAGAGGACTTATTCAAAAAATGACATTTGCAACCTTTATAACAAACTTGCCCTTGTGGGTATTTCTTTTGTTGATGTTGTGGACAGTTCCTTGGAAAGGAGTTGCTCTATGGAAGTCAGCAAGAAAAAGAAGTGTTGTCTGGTTTACAGTGCTTTTGATAACAAACACATTAGGAATTCTAGAGATATTGTATATCTTTATCTTTTCAAAGTGTTCTGAAAAAAAGACTGTGCCTGCAAAGACTACAAGGACCAAGAGAAGAGTTAAGAGCAGAAAGTGAAGTTTAATTAAACAAAAGAGGAATATATGACAAAAGCTTTAATCTTTGATTCAAGTGCAATAATTACTCTTGCATTAAATGATCTTCTTTATATCCTTGAACCCCTGAAAAAGAAATTTAAAGGAGAGTTCTATATTGCTCCTTCTGTTAAACAAGAAATAATTGATAAACCGCTAACTGAAAAAAGATTTATGCTCGAGGCATTATTCATCAAAAAACTTCTTGAAAAGAATGTTCTTACACACTATTATAACAATGCTATACAAAAAGAAGAGGAGAGAATCTTGGAGACAGCGAATACCACCTTCCATTCAGACAGGGGAGCTGTGAAAATCTTACATTCGGGAGAAGCATCCTGCCTGGCATTATTTAAAGAGATAGATGCTGACAAGAAAGCCGTTGTTATAGATGAAAGAACGACTAGGATGTTATGTGAGGCACCTTGGAATCTGAAAAGACTGCTGGAAACCAAGTTGCATGCAAGAATAGACTCGAAAGTGGATAATTACGCTTCTTTCCAAGATTTCAATTTGATAAGATCAAGTGAACTAGCATTGATGGCGTTTAAGCTGGGGATAATTGATCTTCCTGGAAAGAAAGAGGAAGTTCTTGAAGCTCTATTATATGCTTCTAGGTTTAAGGGCTGTGCAATTTCATCTAAAGAAATTGAAGAAGCAAAAAATATGTTCTGATAAGAATTTTTAATTGTTTAGCATAAAAAACATTTTTAAAGTCTTTTTACCTTGATAAATATGCTAGAAAACGAAATTGTATTTCCTAGCATGCTCAGAAATGTAGAAACATTTCTGGACACAGAAAACCCTTATGGATTTTCTTTGTCAAAAATAGGAAATTTTTAAACATGGCAAAAAAGAAAAAGAGGTTTAATGCTAAATCTAAATCTAGAGTAGACAGAGAGAGTGTAGTGAAGCCAATGTCTTCAATAAAGAATCCAGAAAAAAGAGTGGTAGACAGTTTTTACCCAACAGCTTACACATTGAACATCGTTGCTAGTGTGATTGTTTTGATTGCATCTATCTTGTTTGTAATATTCCCAGAACAAGTTGGAGGTTTTTCAGCACTTCCCACATCTAGCTTTGTGAGTTTGCTTGGTGTTCTTGATATGGTCATAGGATTGGCGATGTTAATTTCTTCTGCTTTCATGAGAATAGACCTTAGACAAGCAAGCGTCTTTGTTTTGGCGTTCAGTGTTTTAGCGTTGCTGTTCACTCCGCATGGTTTTGTAATGGGGCCGTTGATAGGAATAGTCACATCGCTTGTTGTTTTGGCAAAACTAAGATAAAATATAAGTTATATAAATTATATTAAAATTAATTGAATTGGTATGGATTATTCTCGAAGTTATTTCTGGAGACATCTTATTATCTCTTTTTTATGATATCAATTAAAACCTTTTTGCGATGTTGTTCTTTAACAAATTATAAAGCATCTTTATTCTACTAACTTTTTTGCTTCTTTTAAGAGTTCTTCAGCAGTATCTTTATCTTTAGAATCAATTATAACCCTCAGTATTTTATCTTCTGTTTTAGATTGTCTGAACCAAACCCATGAATTCTCCTTTAATGCTTTCAATCCGCCTGTTTCATCTCCTGTTTCTTGAATCTTAAAATCTTTGTTTTTGTAGTAAGATTTAATCTTATTTCTCGTTTTTAAAAAATCTTCTTTTATCTTCACTTTCTCTTTTATATAATAATATTCTGGCAGTCCTTTGATAAGTTCTTTTAATGATTTGTTTTTTTCAGAAATTATTTTCAATAAAAACAATATTGTTAGGATTCCATCTCTGCATCTTGTTGGAAAGATAATAACTCCGCCATTTGACCCCTCTCCGGAAATAAGAGAATTTGAATTTAACATTTCATCAACAACATTTATTTCTCCTACTTCCACTTCTTTAAATGTGCCTTGGTTTCTTTCTGTAACCTCTTTTACAACATAACTTGTTGCATCGTTTACAATAACTGTTTTCTCTTTTGAATTTGATATAATCTCTTCAACAATCAATGCAAGAATATGATTTCCAGATACAAGAGTTCCATCATTTAACAGAACTTCAACTCGGTCTGCATCACAATCAAAACCTATTGCAAAATCACAACCTTGTTTCTTTATTTCTTTTTCAAGATATTTTAAGGAAGACTCATTGGGTTCGATAAGTCTATTGAATTCCATTGGTTTTATGTTTATGTAACTAGCATTTATTCCAAATTCATCAAATATGTCCTTGCTTGAAATGCCTGCTCCGCCATCTGGATCAACAAGAATTTTTGAACTGTTGATATTATTCGTTTTTAGAATCTCTTTCAAAAGTTTTTTGTATGATTGTATTGCTTCTCTTTTTTTATTAATAATGCCCTTCTCTTTCCTGTTTTCATTATTTTCAAAATTACCCTCATGAACTCTCTTGATTACAAAATCAATATCTTTCGGACGAAGAATTGCGCCATCTTTGTCAAGCAATTTAATCCCATTGTACTCTGGTTCATTGTGCGAGCCAGAAATTATTATCCCGCCATCTGCTTGAAATTCTCGAACAGCGTTTTCGATAATTGGTGTTGGAAGTATGTCTAATTCTATAATATTGCAATCTAAGTATCTGAGAAAAGTGTTCAAAATCGCTTTTCCTGAAGGCCTCGTGTCTCTTCCTATTACAACTGTTATTTTATTTTCACTTTTATCTGGACTTCTTTTTTTTAGAAACTCTAGATAGACAAGAGCATATTTTCTTATATCTTCTTCTGTCAGCTCTGTTCCATAAATTCCTCTCGTGCCTGAAAATGATTCAACAAGCGCCATGCTAAAAAACCTCCGGGTTTTTGGCACACTTGAAAATTTGCGGATTTTCTGTGCCCCAAAAATCTTCTGATTTTTTAGGGTGCCAAAAACTATCTGTTTTTGCCATGAAATGAAAGAGCGCAGTTTCTTTATAAATTTGTTTCTTTTTTAATATAATCAAGAAGTAAATCAAATTTTTTATATCCTGCAGCTTCATTAAAATGTCCTGCATTTTTGACAATAATTACTTTTGTTCCAAGTTTATTAGTAAGATTCTCAGCTTTTTTCAAAGGCACATAGGGGTCGTTGTCTGAATGAAAAATGTAAAACTTATTGCAGTTGTTTTTTATCTTTTTCCAATTAAACCCTTTGTCAATAAATGTCTTATTTATTTTATCAAAAACAGAGTTTCCTAATAAACTTAAAAATCCAGAAATAAAGAAGCACGCTTTAACCTTCTTGTTTGATTTCTCTAAAATGTTCAAAATAAATGCAACACCTATGCTGTGTCCAACAAAAATGGTGTTTTCATCGATAAACTTTTCATAATCTTTTAGAACTTTCATCCAATTTTCAAGACTTTGATTTTCGGGAGTTGGAAATTTAGGAACAAAAACAATATCGCCCTGCTTTTCTAACTCTTCTTTTAGCCAAGGAAACCAATTTTCTTCTGGATTGCCATACGCCCCATGAATTATAAAAAATTTGGTCATTTTTTAGCTCAACTTTTTTACAAGCTCTTTTTCTCCAAGAAATTCTTCCTTGCCAGATTTCATATCTCTTAACTTAAACTTCTTTTTCTTTATCTCTTCTTCTCCGATAAAAAGAACAAAAGGGATGCTCTGGGAATTCGCATATTCAAGAGCCTTTGAAATTTTTTCAAGAATTACACATGAAATCTCAGATTCTCTTAATAACTGTGCTGTTTCTATTGACTTTTCTTCTTGATTAATTGAAATTAGAACACACTTTGTTGACTGGGTTTCTGATTTAGCTAAAGGAACAAGCGGGATAAGCCTTTCTAAACTGAATGATATTCCTGTGCTTTGGTTTCCATTGCAAAGATAAGAACCTCCACCAGCAATGCTTTCTTTAATCCCCTTGAGTTTTATTTCGAAGACACTTGAATTGTAGTATGACAGCCCGCGGGCAAGCGTTGAAGAGAATGTGACTTCCACATCGAATAACTTGCAAAAATCTTTTAATTTCTTAATTTCTTCATATGCTTTGAACTTAGAAAAGTAAGACTCTGGTTTTTTGAAAATTGCAATGGTTTTTTCTGCCCCATACTTTTTTAAATTTTCTTTGACTTCTGCTTCTGAAAGCTTGTCTAGTTTGTCAATCTCTCGAATAACTTGTTCTTTTTCTTTTATTTTTTCAGAATCTAGTATTTCATTGAGCAATTTCCTATTGTTTATTAGAATCTCAGCCGGGATTTTCAATTCTTTGAATATCTCTGACATTAACTTTAGGATTTCAGCTTCTTCTCTTAGAGTCGATCCAACTGTATCAACATCACATTGTGTGAATTGTCTAAAACGATTTGCTGAAACAGGCTCGTCTCTGAATACCTCCCCAATTTGATATCTTTTGAAAGGCAGTTTTTGATTTTGTGCAATTCTTTTTAGTTGAAATGTAAACTCATATCTTAGAGCAAGGTCTCTGTTTCCTTTATCTTTTAGTTTGAAAACATCAGATATTGCTTCATCTTGAGAATTTTGACCCTTTACAAACTCTTCAAATTCAATTATGGGCGTTTCTGCAGGAAGAAATCCATATGTCTTGAACTTTTTAATCAAAAGTTGTTTGATAAACTCTCGTTTAATTGCTTCTTCTCCTGTGAAGTCGCGGAAGCCTTTAACAGTTTCTTTTATTTCTGACATTTTATTTTACCTCTTTTGCTTCTATAGGGCGAAAGGGGGGAATCGGACCCCCGTCTCCCGGGCCACAGCCAGACGCTCTAACCATTGAGCTACATTCGCCATTTTTATTTAGCTCTGGATATCTTTTTTTCCATTCATCTACTTTATTTAAATTTTTAGGACTGCTCCATCCTATAAATTTTTCGTATCTTTTGAATGCATTAATTCCACGAATAGATATTCTTCCGTATTTTTCATTGAAATAAACACCGGGATTAAATCCAAACATAAATAGTATCTCAGCAACATCTTTTATCAAGTCTTTTGAGGTGAGTGCAAGATCAATTGTTGGATAATAATTTTTATAACTATATTTTGATTTGAATGAAACACAACCATCGGTGTCAAACAAACCTCTCAAAAATGCACCAAGAATCTTTATATCATTTACCTTAAGAATTTCTGGGAATCTTATACTATCTTTCTTGCCAGGTTTTATCCCTAAAGTTTTAACTTTAAATTTCCACAAAGCTTTTGAGTAAATTTCAAAACCAAAACTTCTCTTAAATTCTTTCAAGTTGACGTCAATATTATACAACCCCTTAAATAAGGGTTTTATAACATTAAAATAATACTCTCTTTCATTTTTTGGATTTCCTTTCAATCTGTAATCATATTTTCTTGCTGAAAGAAAACCATCTCCAAAGTGCATTCCGACTTCTTCAGCTAATTCTTTAGTGATTCTTGTAGGGAATTTAACTTTTTTCTTTATATCAGAACCACTGTAACTTATGTTTGATATATCTAAATTTAAATTTTTATTGGGGTAAGTTACATTTATTAAATTTAAGATTTTTCTTTGCTCACCAAAAACTTTTCTTCCGATAATTAATTCTTCTTTTTTTAGAATGCCACCGTATTCTTTCAAAACGTTGTCTTCTTTTTCACATAAGATCATACAAATTTTTTTGAAAAGATTATAAGGAATATCACAGTATTCGTACATATAAGATTTAACCAGGGTTTTTTCGTTAACTTCTAATTTTTTAGAGATTTCTTTCCAGCCAAATCCCGTTTTTTTCTTTAAATATTTAAGTAACTTTTTTTGATTTCCTTCAGAAAATCGTACTCTTTTATCCATTTTAACTATAAGAACCATGGTTTTATAAATATTTAGTTCTAGCGTTATACCATAGTCATAGATTAAGCACAAAAAGAGGATAGAACCGGCAATTATATTTAAATTGTTTGGTATGAATTGAGAAGATTTTGGATTATAAGCAAAGCTAAGAGGATTAATACGAGTGATGAACACTCCTCGCTAGTTTAGTTTGCTTTTTCATAGAAATCACAGGAGAAAATGGTTTTTAAAACTAACTGTTCATGACTTTTATCGTCTGAAAAGTCTTGAGAAAAAGTTTTTTGAAACAAAATCTTCTGCATCCTCGCCTGCTATTTTTGCTGCGATTCTGCCATAGCTTTGAGCTGCCTTGCTTCTAGGTTTTGTATGAACAACAGCATCTCTTACCATTATACTCTCTCTAACATGATCATCTTCTGGAACAATCCCAAGAATTGGTTTTTCAAGAAGATTTACAATATTTTCCATTTTTAGTTCTTTGTTGTCATTTCTAACTCTAGTTACTATGACTCCAAGGACATTTTTGTTCATTTGTTCTGCTAGTTTGATTGTTTTAAGGGCATCTGTGACAGCCGGCATCTCTGCATTTGTGACAATGACGACATCATCTGCATTTTCAAGAGAAAGCATAGCCTCTCTTCCCAATCCTGCAGCAGAATCAATTATTACAATATCAGAGAGTTTTTTCAAGTCTCTTATTGCTCTTGGAAGGTTTTCTAGATTTGTATTTTTTAATGCTTTTAGAGAAAGACTAGAAGGAACTATCTTTGTTCCAGAATAATGTTTGTAAACTGCTTCGTAAATCTTCTTTTTTCCAGCTAAAACATGATTTAATGTTACAGGAACAATTGGAGAGCCAAGACTTAGAGCGACATTTGGTGTTGTGAAATTACAGTCAACTAGCACCGCATTCTTTTTAGCTCTATTAAAACAAGCAGCGATGTTAATTGCACTCACTGTTTTACCTACGCCCCCTTTTCCGGAAATTATTGATATTACTCTTCCCATGTATTATTTAAGAATACCCCATTTTTAAACTTTTTTGTTACTGAACTTGAGTAAGAAGTTTAAAATTAAGAAACAAAATGAGAGAATTAAGTTTTATAGAATAATTCTATGCATGCATCTAAGTCTTGTATCAATGGCATTGTCAAAGCTACTTGTGGGGATACTAATTTGTATTCTTTATGTTCTTTAGGATTGATCCGAATTTCTGGTTTTTGTTCTAAGTTTGTATGAAAAATATGATAAACAAAATCATAAGTTGGATATCGAACATACACTGCTTGAAAGTATGAAATTTTTTTAGGATCTATAATCTGACTCGTTTCTTCTCTGATTTCTCTTAAGACTGCTTGTGTTAAATCTTTTTCTTCTAATTTCCCGGCAGGAACCCCCCAGGTGTTTCCTTCGGGTTTGTGGTCTTGTCTTAAAAGTAAAACAATCTCTCCAGAAAACTCTACAAAACAGCTCACTATCTCAAATCTAGGATTGAAATCTTTTGGTTTTTCTAAATAAATCATTTTTATCAAACATTTTTGTATATAAAAAGATTATTATAAAAAAGAATAGAATCAAACTGTCACTTTATTTTTTTAATTTCATTGAAAAAGATATTCATCTTCTCGTTCCATTCTTTCAATTTTTCCATATCAACCTTTACTTCTTTTGTCCCGTTCATTGCTATTACTGCTACATTCTTTCTGAACTCTGATTCTCTTATTTTGTCTAAACCAGGCATTTTTCTGAAAAGGTTGTAAATATCCATTGTTTCAATGATTATCTTGTTTTTTTTGTAAATCTCTCTGATAAGTATCTCTTTTGCTTTTGGAGCTTCTGAAACTGTTTTGAATTTTTTTGCCTTCTTTGCCTTCTCTAAAAGATATTGTATTGATATGTCAATCATCGTTTTCCATCGATTAAGGAGATTAAGAATGACATCTGTTGTTTTTGTATACTTTAAACTGACATAGAACAGGTGCTCCGCGATTCTTTTCTCTCTCTCAATTTCACTTAACATATTCTTTTGTAGAATTCGCCTCTGCTTTTCTATTATTCACGCATATACTCTAAATATTTAATTTATTAATAACAACAGAAACTATAAATACCTATCGATTTTTGAGTCATCACTATAAAATTACTTCTTTTTTCAGATAGTTCTTTGCTTTTTGAATTATTATTTTTAGAGAGGTTAGGTAAATTTTCAATTGATCAAGGGTTATTGTGTCGACCCTCATCCCGTTTGACATTATCACTAGTTTGTCTCCTCTTATGAATTCAAATGAACCCTCTCTTTCTTTTTTTACAAGATCTAAGATTATAATGAGGATTTTTATTTCTTCTTGTGTGAACCCAAATCTTGAAAAATTCTTTTTAAAAAGTTCAAGATTTTGAGCTCTGTCTCTTAAATATGGGATTCTTTTGTGATTATATTCATTAAGAAGCAAGGAATTTATGACATTGGTTGCTGTGGAACGCAGGTCTTCAATCACTTTCTTTATCAATTTTACATCTTTTAACAAAGGGTAGATAACATATGCCATATGGTCTGCAGTTCTCAAACTTAAATCTGCCCTGTCTATTAACGTATTAGCACTAACCCCCAAGCCTTCTTGCACTTCCATATAAAGACTATGTCTTAGAAGTATAAAAAGATTGTTGTACTTTACTTAATTTAATCGAAAATCAAAGAGATTATTATGCTGTTTTTCCAGCAAATATTAGAATTATCTCTGCAATTACCACTACTGTGATTATGATGATAACATGAACTGGTTTAATCTGCACCTTGCTTTTGTATTCATCAGAATATCTTACTAAACCTCCTGAACCAGAAGGCATCCGGAATGAATTATCTGCCATGTTTTATGTTATCTCTCTTAATTTAAAAATGTTTTGCTTGTTGTTTAAACAGATTAATTGTGTGTTTCATTCATTTCTTTCCAATTCCAATTTCTCTCTTTATTAAAGTCTAATTTTTTTAGAATCTCTTTTTTTATATCTACATCCATTACTCCACATAAATGCAAAATCCTTTGAACTGCATCTCCAAGTTCTTCTTTGAAACCATCTTTCCCATCCAGATTATTCTTCCTATAGGCTTCAAATGCCTCTGAAATTTCAGAATGAATCAAAGCAATCTTTTCTGCAACATTAATCTCATCAGGTTTGGTGCCGAATCCTTTTTGTTTTGCCTGTTCTATTATCAATTTTGTTAATTGTTTTAAAGTCAAGTCTTCCATGTGAGACTTTAGTTCAGAGATTATTTAAATATTCTTAAAAAAAGCGACAAAGAAGGGGTAAGAAAATGGGGAAGAGAAAAAGGGCTAAATTGATATTTGAGAGAAGATAAAAGGGTCAGAGTTCAAAGAAAGAAAGAAGGGGTTTGGGTAAAATGCTGGTAAAATAAAGATTTATAAAGTTACGTAATATTACGTAACAATGGAAATAATAAGCAGGATAAGTAAGGGAAGCAGGATGGATCAGATTTATATTCCGAAGAACAGATCCGGTCTAAATATTGGAGATTATGTCATTGTGAGATTGATTTCTCTTGAAGAACGAGGGCAACTAAAAAAACAAGAAAAAGATTTGAGGAAGCCTTTCTTCTATGGGATAAACCGGATAGAGCCAATAAAAATGGAAATAATAAATCGGATCTTTGGAATTTTGGATAAATTTCAATTTGAGAATGTAATTATAACTGGCTCTCTTCTTGAAAAGGGATTTAATTTTAATGATATAGACTTGGTGCTTGTCTCTGAAGAGCAAGATCATGGGAAAAAAGAGACTATTGAAAGCCAAATCATGAACTCAGTTGGAATAAAAACTCACATTATCATGTTGAGTAAAAAAACACTGATTTCTGGACTGGAAACAGACCCTATTTATGAAAGCATGATAAGTCGGTGTATCTCAAGAGAAAGAATTGTTTTTAATTATAAAAGACAGATTCTTCCAAGGTTTCTTGATTTGCAGCTTCTAAAAAGCAAGGATCTAATCAAAAATTATCAGGAGTATAATGGAAGAGAAAAAGAATATTTGGTCAAAAATCTCGTTTCAATTTCTCTTTTTCTTGAAGGAAAAAGAATAAAACAAGATGAAATTGCAAGAAAAATAAGGGCGGAGCTTAAAACACGGCCCGAAGAAATAAGGGAAAACACAGCAGGAAAAGAGTTTGAAAGAAATTATGAAAGATTCTATAAAGAAACATTCGATAGAATATTAAGAGAGGCTGCAAAGCAAAATGCAAAACAGAAATAAGCTAATTAATTCACTTGTGGGAAACCTTTCAAATGCAGTTATTCATGCTATTTTGGAAAAGGCAGTTTCTGAGACAGAGAAAGAAATTGCGGTTCGTTACAATAAAGAGTTGAAAACAAGTTTTGATGTTGCAAAGAGATATAGAGAAAAGATAAATCCTAAACTCTCGCCTCTTCTAGAGAAAGATGCTTAGAAAATAAAGAGCCAAATCATGAAGAATGTTAAAAATGAACTTCTTCTAAGGATTTCTAAGGGATATAAAAACATAAATCTTAATCTGATTGAAAAGGAAGTAGACTCTGTTTTAAGGCTGTTGAAAGTGGTAAGAGCTTAGCTTTCTGAATCTATTTGACGATAAAAAATATTAACAATTTTTAGTGTTTTTAATCTTATCGACGACAAACCAAAAATTTACTTCAGAATACTAGTAGATGCAAAAATTGTCGGCTATGTGTAAAAATTAGTGCTGTTTATTATATTCTCTAACAGCATTCATTATTTTGTGCACATTGCCAAAATTGTCGAAAGATTTTTAAAGAACGATTATTATACTTTAGTATATACTTGGTATTGTATG
The DNA here is from genome assembly GCA_026395795.1 of Candidatus Pacearchaeota archaeon. Classification (GTDB taxonomy): domain Archaea; phylum Nanobdellota; class Nanobdellia; order Pacearchaeales; family UBA284; genus JAPLYB01. The sequence goes on along the minus strand of JAPLYB010000043.1, from coordinate 25,066 downwards.
CTTAATATCTTCGTATTATTCTGTTCTTGTAGGAAATCACGCAGAAGATACCAAACACTAAGAAAAAGAGGAAGAAATGAGTAAAAATCAGGAGATTTTTAACTTGCTGAAAACAAAACTTTTTAGCAAGAACAAAAAAGCAAAGTCAATTTTGACTATTTTAATGATTGCTTTAGTACTCTTATCAATCAGCATATTTTTTGTTTTGGCTGAGACTTTTACAGTTACAATACACAAGCCAGAGATGGATAATACGACTTTTTCAATAATAATCCCTGCAATCAACGCATCAACAGGGTCTGCAGCCACTAGCTGCAACTACACTATCGAAAACGGCTCAGTTCAGTTGGGTCCAGTATCAATGCTGCCGGTCAACGATATTTCGCATGAATCTGCTAATGTGAGCATAAGCTTCCTGCAAGAGGGCGCTTATAATATCTCTGTTTTTTGCTGGAATTTTTCTGATGTGACAGACAATGCTACTGCTAACCTATCGTTCAACAGAGTGCAAAATAATTTGGCAGGTTATGTAAAATACCTAAATAATGATAGCGTTGCAGATTATAATTTAACACTGATGCAAGAGGGTCGTTCACCAAATCACGCTGTTACAGATGTTAATGGATATTACAACTTTAGCAATATTGAAGAAGGATTATATTCCTTACATCACGGAGAAGGCCTTTTTGGAGAATATGGTCCTAATTCACCCATGGATGTTAATATTGAAAATTGGACATATCCTGACAATCTCATAAATGTTTCTGGAGAGACAGGGCTTAACTTAACAATTTATAATGTTACAGTATACACAAATGTTTCAGCATTAAACCAGACAAATTACAGTAATGGCAATGTATTAACTGTACAGATTAATGCTACAAATAATGAATCTGTGGCGCTAAACTTTACATTTTCCATTGAAATTGGCGGGGAAGATGGAGGTAATTCCACAGAGGAAAATAATGTTACAATTAATCCAAATGCTACTGAAAGCAGAACATTAAGTGTTACAATTCCAGAAAATAATACTAATAACCCTCTACAAGTCATGGCAGGCGTTGATATCGAGTATAACCGGAGTTATACCCATGGCAATGTAATGGTTAAAGCAAGAAAATTAGAAGGGCAGTCTATAAATGTAGATGTGCCTTTAATTAAAATTCATCTGGTCTCTCCTCCAGATAACAATATAACTTCTGATAATAATGTTAGTTTTCTGTATAATATATCCAGGGTTAGAATGTTTTCGTATAACTGGAACTGCACTTTAGTATTAGATGGTGAGAATAATGAAACTGACCCAACTCATCCATATATAAGCAATGAAACTCCAAATTACAACGGAACTATTAATGCAACTCTTGACGATGAGCAATACAACTGGACAATAAATTGCACTGAATCTGTAGAAGGTAACAAATCTTATCTTGCGGAGGAGGTTTGGAATATAACCCATTATACCCCTCCAGTAAATTTAACTGTGGTAAAATATTTGGAAAATGAAACAGTCAACTGTAACTCAACTATTCCCTTTATTATCAATGTAACAAATAATGAGGATCACAATTTAACAAATATTACTATTAATGATACAATTGGACCAAGCACAGGATTTTTCTTCCAAAATTCTTTCCCAAGTCCGACTGTTGTATCAGATCATTATGTTTATTGGACAATCCCAAATCTTGAACCTGGTGCAAATTATACTATTCGTGCAAATTTTACTTCAAGTGGTGGCTCTGGGAATCGAACTAACACAGTGGAGATAACAAACGGAACAGGGGGCTGGTTGATGAATGTGAGTGGCAATGTAACTCTTATTGGAAACTGCAGTGAAGGAGGAGAAAACTTAACAATAGAATTGATATATCCTCCTGATGAGTACAATTTTGTGTCGCCGCCATTTGTTTTTAATTATAGTATTATGGGCATGGGGATGGGGAATGACTCTGTAAATTGTTCTCTCTGGGGAAACTTCACAGGAGAATGGGCATTAAACCAGACAAGCTATAATATTACGATTGCGGAGAATAATAGCAATAATAGTTTTAGTCTTAGTTCTTTAAACAATGGCAGTTATGTTTGGAATATAAATTGTTCCTTTTATAACTCTTCAAATAGCAGCTGGGCTGACAACAGAACATTCTCAGTTGGTGGCGAAGGAGGAGCTCCTTATGTGTTCATAGCTAGTTTAGCTTATGACGGAACTCCGCTTCCTTACGTGAATATAAGCGGAGAGATAATGTTGTTTGCTGGGGAAACAGTTGAGATTAAAGGAGATGTAAATGATACAGATCTTGCAAACTGGACAATAAGTCTTAAAAACTCTTCTGGAATTGTTGTTAATTCAAGTTTGTGCTTTAATATATCTATTGTAAACAGCACTTTTTGTTCTTGGAATACTTCTAAATATTGTTTGGAAGAGTGCGAGAATTATACTCTTATTTTAAATGCTAGTGACTCTGCTGGGCACACAAATTCCACATTCTTAGGAAATATTACAATTGATAATTCTCCTCCTTCAGTTAGGGATATAAACGCGACTATTTCCATGGGGATGCCGCCATCATGGACAGGGGATGCAAATATTTCAGACAATTACCTCATGCAAGTTGATGGACTCATACTAGATGAGAACAACTTCCTTGTTACAGAAAATGTTCGTCTTTGCAATAAAAGTGAGGAAAATTGTACATCCCCAGGAAGTGGAGAATTTAATTATTCTTGGCAGTGGGATACTTATTCTTTAAATGGAAGTAACGTCCCAGTTGTCTTAGGGGGATTTTTTACAGATTATAGTGATACGTATATAGCTATTGTTCCAGGATGTTTCGCTCCAAATGGAACAAATTATGATTGCGGAGGGCTATGTGCGAATCAGAGTATTTGTTTTGAGTATAAATGGGCCCTTGTTTATAATATGAGTACACAAGCAGAGAATAGAACTTTATTGGGGTTAACAAATGCACAATTATGTTCTCAGGAAGGGTGCTTGGTAAATACAACTGTAATCCAGAATGCAACTTCTAAATTTAAACCACAGTCTGAGACACTTAACTTCTCAACTATAGAATGGAGTTTTGAGAATATGACCGAGATAACTCTTTATAATGTAAATGGCAGCTATAATCTAAATCTTTCTTTTGAAACTCCAGAAGCTGGAAATTACAATCTTGTGTTTATGGCTCAGGATTACTTTTGGATTACTGTTAATAATGCCACAGATTATCTCAATTTAAGTGGAGGAGGATTAAGCGCAGAGCTTAATGATGTTGCAAATAACATGGGATTTGTTTCGGGAATTGTGAATATCACAGGATATGTAAACGGAACAAATCTTACAAACTGGAATGTGAGCATCAGCAATTTAAGCGGGCCAGTTAACTCTTCCTTATGTTCTGGAAATTCTTCTGTCAATGGAACTCTTTGTTCTTGGTACACTTCTCAATATTGTTCAGGAGAGTGTGCAAATTATACTGTTATGCTCAATGCTACAGGTTTAGGAGGAAATGCTTCTTCTTTGAAAGGTAACATAATCATTGATAATCATAGTCCGAATATAAGTATTTTATTGATAAATACTTCTGACTCTAATGATGTTTTTGCTAGAGCAAACATAAGTGATGGTTACTTGTATGAAGTGAGAGCATATGTCTTTAATAGCACGAATAAAACTATCATGGAATGGGGAAGATTTTGTGGAGAAGAACAAGAAGATGCTTGTCAGGAGATATTGCAAGGAACTTTTAATAGAACTTGGGGGAAAAGGATTTATCAATTAAATAATTCTGTATTAAGTGTATCCAATAAATGGTCTTTTAATGGGACTAACGGAACAATTCTTGTGCCGGGATGCTTTGCTCAAGATGGAAGCAATTATGACTGCGGTGGAGTTTGTGCTAATTTAAGTGTATGTCTTACCTACAGGTGGTGGCTGGCTTATAATGACTCTCAGGATGGCAATAAGAGCTTAATTGGAATAAGCAACGATATGTTATGTGGGAATGGGTGCCAACTCAATAATTCTGCCATAATCAATGGAACTTCACAATTCAAGATACAGACAGACAAACGCAATTTTTCAAGCGGAGAATGGTATTATGAGAATCTTACGAATATAACGCTGTATGGTATTGGAAATCTGACAAATTTGAATGTAACTTCAAGTAATATTAACGAGGGGAATTTTACTTTTGCTTTTGAGGCAGTGGACAGAGCAGGATGGGGTTCTTTAACTCCTGGGAATTTTAGTTTAATCCCTTCTCAACAGGAAAACACTAATTTCAGTTTGAATAATACGATACTTAACTCTCAAAGACCGAATCTTGGAGACACAATCAGATTTTTAATCAATGTAACAAATACTGGAAGCGTCAACATCTCAAATTTAAGCATAGTAGATGCGTTTAATGTTAGTTATAACTACACTAATGCTTCTGTAATTCCAAATACTATAAACTATACTAACTATACTCTTTCATGGAATAACATTTCTGTTAATCAAATTTCTCAGAATCAGTCTTATTTATTATATGTGAATTTCAGCGCCTTGTCTACAGTCCATAATGCATTTAACACAGTCAATCTAACTGTTTATTATGAATCTGGGGGTTCGAGTACAACTTCGAATTCTTTCTCGTTTGACATTGCAGAAAATGTTTCTCCAAATATAGAATTTGTGAATGCTACGACAATTGGAGAAGGAAATTATTCTGGAAGTTCCATCTGGGCAAATGTCAGTGTTAATGACTCAAACATGATTGATACTATCATAATATTCTTATTCAATTCAAGTGGATTATATAACTCAAGCACAACTAACTTGACTGGGGACCCTAGTGGATATTTCTTTGTTAATTTCACAAATCTTCCCGAAGGAACATACAGACTGAATGCAACTGTCAATGATACTTGGGGTAATCCGAATTCAACAGGAACAAGAATAATCACTTTGGACAGAACTGTGCCTTATGTGACATGGATATCTCCCGCAAATGCAAATTATACCCAAACCAATATTACAATTAATATTACAAATAATTCTGATGCAAGTTTAATATGGTGGAATAATGGAACTGACAATTTAACTTATACTGCTGTCGTGGTTTATAACTTCTCACAAGGAAGTCACACAGTCGTAGCATATGCAAATGATTCTGCTGGAAATATGAATTCCAGTTCTAGAACTTTCTTTATTGATAGCATTGTCCCTATTGTAGATTTCGAAAGTGGAACAGAAACTTCGGGAACAATAGTTAATAGGCAGAATATAATAATAAATGCAACTGCTTCTGATTCTGGAATTGGTCTTAAGAATGTAACAATATACTTATATAATTCTAGCGGCTTGGTTTCAAGCAATACTTCTACTTCCTCTCCATTATTTTGGAATATCACTTCTCTTGGAGATGGAGTTTATTATTTTAATGCAACTGCTTATGATAATCTTGGAAATTTTAATTATACTGGAACAAGGAATGTCACTGTAAGTGCAGTTTCTCCGATGATAACAATAATCACCCCTTTAAATCAGACATATAATACAACAACAATAGTATTTAACATAAGTTTGAGTGAACAAGGTAGTTGGTGTGGGTTAAGTTTAGACGGAACTGCTAATGCCAGTATGACTGTTGTTGGAAATCTTGCTAATTATACTAACTCTAGCATGACTCAGGGGAGTCATAATGTAACCTTTTATTGCAACGATAGTGATGGAAACCTGAATTTGACCTCTGCAAGATACTTCTTTATCGACAGCATTGCTCCTACATACTCTAATAATCTCACTTCTCCCACATCTCCTGCAACCTATTCTTCGAGCCAGAGTTATCAATTTAATATAACTTGGAATGAGACAAATAGCATTGGCAGGGCCATATTAATATTTAATGGGAGTAATTATACAATGGATAATTCTGGAAGTGGAAGCAACTATTCCTATACTTTTTCAAGTTTAACAGCAGGAAATTATACATACTCTTTCTGGGCAAATGATTCTGCAGGAAATTCAAATCAAACAACAACATTAGACTATACAATTAACAAAGCGAATCCGACAATAACTACCTTGCTTAATGGGGTAACAGACAACTTAACAATAGCCTATCCTAATCAGGTTAATGCTTCTGGTTCTACAACAGGGGGGACTATTATAATATACAGGAATGATACTCAAATAAATAATAGTCTTAACTATACTCTGGGGGCGGATTACTATAAATTTGACTTTAATGTAACTGGCAATGAAAATTATTCTTCTGGCTCAGTTAGTTTATTTGCAAGTGTTACAAAAGCAACCAGCGTAGTTATCTTATATTTGAATAATTCACGATCAAACATCACAGTAGAGTTAGGAAATTCTGTCTGGATTAATGCAACTAATACCTCTCAAGGAAACATTTATTTGTATAAAAATGGAACTTTGATAAATAATGGGACATCACCATTAGCAAATTATACTTTGTTTAATTCTCTTGGAATGTGGAATATAACTGCAATTTATCCAGCAACACAAAACTATAGTTCAAGTTCAGAAACTTGGTGGGTGAATGTCACAGACACAACAGCTCCGACAATAACTCTGCCATCCTATACAAACGCAACCTTAAAGAAGAATACAGATACCCTGACCTTGAACATAAGTGTTACAGACGCAGACACACCACAATCTCCTTGTTTCATAGATGTAAACGCAACAAATCAAACAATAGCATATTCAAATGGATGGTGCAATGGAACAGTTGCTCTGACTGGCTTGGGTGATGGAAATGAGACAATAAAAGTTTATGATAATGATTCTTCTGGGAACATGCGGCTAAATAATTCTTATGTTGTCTGGATTGATACAACTGCACCAACAATAACTCACAATTCACCAAGCAATAATTCATACTATAATTATGCTCCATATTTTAATGGAACATGCACTGATTCTGGTTCTGGATTTAGTAAAATATGGACTAATTTAACAGAGTATCCAACTATTCTTTCAAGTTCACCTTATAATTTTACAAATACAAGTGCTTTGACTGAAAAAGGCTACATAGTAAACTTGAGTTGCAACGATTCTGCTGGAAATTTAGCCTCTGTTCTATTTAATTTTACATATGATAAAACAAATCCGGCAATAGCTTATAATCCAAGCTCAACTGATTCAGGAAACTATTCAAGAACATGGATTTTTGTGAATGTTTCTTGTGCAGACACAAACAAGAACACTATTGTATTTAATTGGAATGGAACAAATACAACTTTTGACAGTAATGATGGAAATAATTATTGGAGCAATAAAACAACATTATCAGATGGAAGCTATACCTTTTATTCATGGTGCAATGATTCTGCGGGAAATTCAAATGGAACTTCTGTAAAAAATGTTGTTCTAGATACAAATGCACCAACAGTAACCCATAATTCTCCAACGAATAATTCTTACTACAATTATGCTCCTTACTTTAATGGAACTTGTGCTGATGCTGGAACTGGCGTAAGCAGCATGTGGACTAATTTAACAGAATATATTGCAATAGATACTTCAAGCCCTTATAATTTTACAAATGTTAGTGGTTTAACTGCAGGGGTTTATCCTGTTTTAATTTTATGTAATGATACTGCAAATAACACCGCAACTTCTATGTTTTATTTTACATTTGATGCAACAAATCCCACATCAACAATAAATGCTCCGGCTAATATGACTAACACAACTGATAATACTTTTGATGTAAATATAACTTTAAAAGATAATATTGCTTTGGCAATTAGTTATACTTTTTTCATAAATGATATTGCAAATAAAACAGGCATCTTGACAAATAATACTGCTACAAACATCACAATGGATGCTTTATCAGATGGTATTCATAGAATAAAAGTCCAAGCAACTGATAATTCAACTAATAAAGTGAATTCTTCTGAATATTGGTACACTGTTGATACAACTAGCCCAACAATTTCTTTCGGAACAAATCCAGTCGATAATTATAATTCAAATTCTTCAAATGTTACATTTGATATAACCTGCTCCGATAATGTGGGGGTTAATACAATTCAGTTATGGACAAACACAACTGGAACCTGGGCAGCAAATTATTCTAATTCGAGCTACATAAACCATACTTGGTTAAATATAACAGTAACAGGAATTCCTCAGGGACAAAATTATAAATGGGCAGTTTATTGCAATGACACTAGCGGAAATTCAAATATAACAACAAACAGGACATTGAATGTTGATTTGACTGCTCCGATAGCTAGTGTTGGAACAAATCCCATTGATAATTATAATGACACAGATAACTCAATTGTATTTGACATGAAATGTTCTGATAACGTTGATGTAAGTTACATTCAATTGTGGACAAATATTACTGGGAATTGGTCAGCAAATTATACTAATTCATCCTATACAAGTAATACTTGGCTTAACATAACTGTAGCTGGAATTCCAGATAGTCAAAATATTAAATGGCTTGTTTATTGCAATGATACCAGTGGAAATACTAATATGACAGATAACAGGACATTTAGAGAAGACACAACTGCCCCTCACATAACTGTGTTTTCTCCAGGTAATACAAGTTACTTTACTGTGCAGAATATAACTGTCAATTTTAGTGCAACTGACTTGACTAATGTAAGCAGTTTATGGTATTCTAATACAACTGATAATGTCAGTGCTAACAATGGAACGTATAATTTGACAAATGGCAGTTATACTTTCATCTTTTATGCAAATGACACTCTTAATAATGTTGCAAGTAGAAGTATTACTTTTACTGTTAAAGAATTGGAAGATAATCAGACCATTTTGAATGAATCTAATCCTACAGTGGGAGAGAATACAACTGAGATAATTCTCCCACAAAATCAAAGCCTCTCTACAATAACAATCCCTTCAGATAGAGCAGAAGACGACCTGATTACTTTGAATCTGGGTCAGAGAGTAGATTCAGATGGGAATCTAAGTTTTGGAAGTGATGTGAATTTATCTAGAGTTAGCAGTTCTGCAAATTATACAGTAGAAATTTCATCAGATGTCGTAATAATGGGTGGTCCTGATTGGACTGGGGAGTTCATATTACCAACTATAAAATCAACTTCAGGATTAGACGCACCATCTATCTCAGGCTATACAACTACATTAGAAAAAGTTATTACGTTGGGCTCTTCTACTGAAATAAACTTCTCAAGTCCTGTTAAAATCGTTGTTGGAGGAATGGGCGGAAAGAAGGCTGCTTGGGCAAGAGGTTCAACAAGTTTTACAGACATTTCTACAATTTGTGATAATCTAACAAATCCTACATTGAATTTAAGTGTAAGAGAGTGCTATAATAATACTGGCGCTGACTTAATTATTTGGACATTGCATTTTACAGATTTTGCTGCTTATAGTTCTACAGAAGTTGTTAGTAATCCTCCCGGCGGCGGAGGAGGTGGAGGCGGTGGCTCAGGAAATCAGACAAATGCAACAAACGAGACCAAACCTTCGGGATATAATTACACCATCGGTCATCTGGATGGAAAATCAAGATCAGTAAGAATTGGATTAAATGAAGTATTAAACTTTGGAGCAAATGGTGAGGATCATCTGCTCAAGGTTACTGCATTAACAAATAAGAGTGCTACATTAATGATATGGTCAGGTGTTATACAAATCATCTTAGATATTGGAGAAACAAGAAAAATTGACCTTAATGGGAATGGATATGATGATTTGGAAATTACACTTATGAATATTTCTGGAGGGAAAGCAAATCTTGTTTTGAAAGAATTAATAGAATCTGGATTGTGCGGAGACGGCACATGCAGCGTCATAGAAGAGGAGAGTGGGTGCTGCAATGATTGCGGCTGCGAACCAGGGTATGAATGCAAAAATAATACATGTGAAGTGATTAAAAAACCAAGCCCCCCTTCAATCTGGATGTGGATTGGAATAATATTTGTGGTAGTATTGCTATTACTCGTTGCAATCTTTGCGAGTATAAGATCAAAGAACAAACGTAATAAAAAAAGGTGAAGTAGTTGGCATAGGCCACTTTCTGTTGCCCATCACGAAGTGAAGTGGGCATGTCAACATCCGACTGAGCGTTCGTTTTGAACTTGCACCAGCTGAGGCGCCAATGCGAATGAAATTCGCATTCCTCGTTCACTGCGGTGAACTTCAGCATGCTCGAAAACGCTTCGCGTTTTCGGCACGCCAAATTCATAGCGATGAATTTAGCGTTTCATCATGTCTTCCATTTCAATTGTCAGCGCATGCGTCATACATCGCACGGAAATAAAAATTCCCGGCGCACCAAAAATCCAGAGGACTTTTTAGTGCGATGGAAGCTGTGTCGTTTCTGTTACGGAGCTTTCTCTCGCGAAAAGTTGATTTGCATCAACCAGCTTTTTATTTAATTGGTGAGTGGACCTTCCTCTGATTTTCAAGAACTCATTGCATGTTTATGCTTAGTTCTTGTCCTTTAGGGAGCAAATCAGACAGTTGACTGACCAACTACTTCGATAATGCGAGTGTTTGAAGGTTTAAAAAAGTTGCTACTCTATGTAAGGAAAATTGCAAAACATTTTTAAATACTAAAGTTGTTGATTAAATAGAAAAAGAGGACAATGAAGAAGGCTTTTATAGTAGGTCTGGTGATTTTATTATCGGTAATTGTACTTACTGCTGGTGCTTTCAGTGAAAATAAAAATTCTAAAGATTCTGGAAAAAGAATTCTTTCAGATGTTACATTTATTTCTCCTGTTCATGAAACAATTTATCTTCTTTCCCAGGACCAACAACCTCAAACAGAGATAAAAACTAATGTTCAAAACACAAACACAAAAATAAATACAAGTATTTCTGATAGCCAAATAGATGAGTTAGTAACTAATATTATCAAGGATAAGATAAAAGACTCATTTTTTTATAATTCTGAAAAAACAACGAATACAGAGATTAGGGGATATCAAGCGTGGGTTTCTGAAAAAACAACTGAAACAACAGAGTTGACAGAATCGCAATTGATAGAATCACAAAAAATTCAAAGACCAACAGACAATGAAGAGTTCAAATTTCTGGGAAATAGGGCTTCAAAAGTTGAAACTGCAATAGAATCAAAAACAGGAATAATAACCTCCCTAATTTTAACGGGGGATATTAAAAACAATAAAGATGATTTGGAAATAATCTCTTATAGTCAAGAGTATCAAGGAATCCCTGTTTTTAACAGTAAAGTAACTTTAGTTAAGAAAGGGCAGGAGGTTGTTCTAGCTACTTATAATATATACAATATAAAGGACTTGTCTACTCGCCCAGAGATAAATGAAGAACAAGCAATAGGAATTGCAGAGGAAGATACTGGATTGCCATATGAAACAGATTCATTTACTAGAGAAGGTGTTGAAAAAGAATCAGATTCAAATCAACCAGTGCTTAGAATCTTTGAAGGAAGATTATCTTGGCAGATAACAAGCAACGGATTTCTTTATTTTATAGATGCTCAAATAGGAGATATTCTTTCTAAGCAAAGTCTTGTAAGATTCGTTTCTCTTGATGTAAATGGAACAGTCAAAGGAAGAATGTATGCTCATGATCCCACACAACTCCACGAGCTTGTTCCATTTGAAGATGATTCTGTATTCGTTCAGAATACTAGTGGCTATCGTGGGAGTGGTACGACTAATGGATCTGGATATTATGCCGTGTACGGGCTTGTTGGTTCTAATTTCACTGTTTATTCCTTCCTCATGGGACCTTATGCAGACGTTTATAATGAAGTTGCTCCTGGAGGTTATTATGCTGTTTTTTCTAATACGAGTGTGCCAAATGGTTCTACAGTAGACTGGAATTGGACAGCTCCTAATGATAACTCCACAAATGAGTCAGAATCTAATGTTTTCTATCATATGAATAGAATTCATGATTATTTTAATAACGGCACTGCCCCATTTAATTTAGATGAAGTTGATTATTCTTTAAAAGCAACAGTTGAAGCAAGCATGTATTATGATTGTGGTGGGGGTGCTAGTAATTGCAATGCATGTTTTGTTCCCGGAGGTTATGGGGTTGATCAATTGTTTTTCGGAAATGGTTCTGGAACAACTGGCTGTAATAATACTGCTCTTGGAAGTGATATAATTTATCATGAATATACTCATTGGGTTACAGACAGTGTTTATAATAACAGCCCAGTATTAGAATATGCTTTACAGCCTGGTGCAATGAGTGAGGGCTTTTCAGATTATTTTGCAACGACAATTAATAATAATCCTATGCAAGGAGATAAGATTTTGCCTGCTTCTTGGGTGAGATATTTGAATAATAGTTATGTTTATCCAGATAATTTTAGTTATGAAGTTCATGATGACAGTTTGATGTTTTCTGGTGCATTGTGGGATTTTAGACAATTGGTTGGAAATGCAACAGCAGAAAAGTTGTACATGTATGTAATGCAAACAACTCCCACAACTTTCACAGAGTTCTTAGATTATACTCTTTTATTTGATGAAATTCTTAATGGAGGCAATCTCAATATGTTAGATGGAACACCAAATAGCACTAATATCTGCACAGCGTTTTACGCAAATCATGGGATTTTTTCTGATTTCTGTGCGTATTATGCTGATTTGTTAAGTGAAACTTATGATAACGACACTTCAATAGCAATTCCAGATTATGATTCTGGACAAGGATTACGATGGGTTAATTCAACAATAACAATTCCAGCGGCTAATGGTACAACAATAAATGACTTGCAAGTTTATGTTGATGTGAGCGAGGCCTTTACCTATGATACATTAATAAAATTAATTGCCCCTAATGGAACAGAGGTTACTTTATTTAATGGTTCTGGAATTCAAGGAGCTGGTGGTTGTTGGAACCCATGGGCTCCTGTTATTGATGGAAGAGGTATTTGGAGTTATTATTATTCCTCAGGTTACATAGCTTGGTGGTTTGACAAAGAGCTTCCTCCAGATGGAATTGATTGCAATAGCGTTACAGATATGGATGTTTTTAATGGAATGCAATCAAATGGAACCTGGAAATTAAGTGTAGCAGATACATGGGCAGGAGGAGCTGGAACAATAAATGAATTTGCATTGCAAGTTTATTCAGATGAATATATTTCAGAAGCTGCGCCAGTGGTTACAATCCAAAGTCCTTTGAATACAACTTACACAACTAATGTAATTGATATAGATTATAATGCCATAGATGAAGACAGCACACCTGTAGACAAATGCTGGTATTCTCTTAATAACGGAGTAACAAATACTACTCTTGCAAGCTGCGATAATATCACTCTCACTCAAGCTGCAGGACCTTATCATTTGATAATCTGGGCAAATGATACTGCAACTCCAAGCAATAATGGCTCAGATGATGTTTACTACACAGTCACAAGACCAACATATGGATGTGTTGGAGCAACATGGACATATACTTGTGGAAATTATATTCCAGAGTCTTGTATACTTAACCGTAATTTGAATTATAGCGGAATATGTTTTACTGTTGCGGCGAGTGGTTTAACAATCTCTGGTGGAAATGCTACGCATTATAATATAACAGGAAACAGAAGTGTATATGGTGATGGAATTGATATTGTGGGATATAATGGGACAATCATAACGAACTTTTCAAGTATTACTAATTTTTCAACGGGAATTTATATCTATAGTGCTAATTTTACTTTAAACAATAGTGTGATTGAAGAAAACGAATTATATGATATTGAATTTGCTCCAGATTCAATAGATGATTGTGCTAGTAAGGTAATAAACACAAATGGTTCTGGAGGAAAGCCAATTGTGTTTAATGGAAGCACGGCTTTCACTAATGTGAATGGAAATTATTCTGAAATAATATTATGTGACGCTGATAATTCTAGTTTGAGCGGAACAAGAGTTCAAGCTTCAAGTGTATTGGATAACAATGGAATTTTTGTTTATTATACTAATAATTCTAATTTTACAAATGTAACTTCTTCTAACAATTATCAAGGATTTTATTTATATAATTCTAGTGGAAATAATTTAAAGAACAGTTTTGCTAACAACAATTCAATGAGGGGAATTTACATAACTGATGGTGCAAATAATTATGTGTATAATAATACTTTGAAGGATAATGCTGTAGGAGATTTCTTGATTATGGTATCTGATGAGGAATATTGTGTAAATAATGTATCAACTAATACTGGTTCAGATGACCTTCCTATCTTGTATAATTACACAAATACAACAATAGAAGATCGAGAACTTTCTGAACTTGAGTTGTGCGGAGCTGATAATTCCAGTGTTGATAATGTTACAATTGGTTCTGGAATGTATATAATAAATACTGATGGGTCTAATTTCACAAATATCGTGTCTGAAGAAAATTATTATGGAATATTAAATTATGGCTCTAATAATAATACATTTGTGAATTGTTCTTTAGATAATAATACCCTTGGATTTTATCAATATAATTCTAATTTTAACACCGTACAAAATGTCAATGCCAGCAATAACTCCTTGGGAATTTATTCAACAACAGATCAGATAACTTTTGAAAATAGATTTGACAATGTCAATGCCAGCAATAACACTATTATGGGCATATTGTCTCAATGGGACATCGGAGGAAGCATTACAGACAGTATTATGAACTCAAATAGATTATATGGGATTTATGTGACTGTTGCTGGAGCAAATATTTCAGGTAATACAATAAATTCAAATTTTATTGGTTTGGCGCCATATTGGACATTGGCAAGCAATTTTAATGACAACACCGCCAGTAGCAACACCTTTTATGATTTTTATTCTGTTCTTGATGATGGAGTGAGTACAGTGCATGATTTAAATATCGGGGGTCCAATAATAAGTTTTGTTCCAGTAGATGTGGGAATTGTTAAGAAGACTGATTCTCCTGGAGACAATCCTAGCGGATATGGGGACATAGACAAATTCATTAATGTAACCAGTCTATCTGGATCCAGTCAAATCTCTTTGAATGTCAGTTACTTAGCATCGGAAATTAGTGGATTGCAAGAGTCTACATTTAAGATGTTCTTGTATGATAGCTCTTGGGCAGAGTTAAGAGATAGCGGAGTGGATACAAGTAATGACCGAGTTTATTCTGGAGCAGTCACTTCATTTGGAATCTTTGCACCTATGGCACAAACTAGTGGAGGCAGCACTGGGCCTGGCGGTGGAGGCGGAGGAGGTGGTGGCGGAGCCCCTTCAGTGAATGGAACTGTCTTTGATGTGGGAGACTTAAGCAATTATGATAATGGCGTGACAACTAGCAATGTTGGACAGTATGATAAAATTTCTTTCATCCTTGATTCAACTAGGCATACTTTGACTGTCAAATCAGTTTTAGCAGATGCTGTTGTTGTTGAGATAGCTTCAACTCCAATAACTGTTACTTTGCCAGTAAACAAACCATATAACCTTGACTTGAATGGCGATGGGATAAATGACATATCTGTAAGGCTTAACAGCTTAAGTGAGCTAAAAGCATCCATAACGCTTTCTGAGATTGCCAAGCCAATTGTAACAAATGAAGGCGGAACTCAAAAAAGCGGGGGGCAAGGGATTAATGCCAAGATTGGAGGAGTATCTTTATGGATATACATAATTGTGCTTGCAATTGTTGTCGTCGTTCTTGTTATTGTGATAATCGTATCTTCTAAGAACAAAAAATCCCAAAATAAAAAGAGATAAAACTAAGGATAAAGAAATGATAATCTTCTAGGGGTCATATAGCTACACAAAAGCGGTTACGCAAAAGCTTTTAAATATCTTTTTGTTTAGTATATAGGTGGTTTAATCAGTTAAGCAATAAAGAAAAGAGGAAAATGAAAAAGAATATATTAATATTATTATTTGCCATAATATTTTTCTTTTCTGTCACAATTGTCTTTGCAGACCATATAGTAAAAACATCAACTGGAGGGGATTCTTTTTCAGTCAATCAAACTATTTCAAATTTGTTCAATATCTCGGTAAATAATACAGATGCTACAGAAGATTTGAATATCACTACAGTGAGTATTAATTTATCTTCTAGTTTTACATTTGTTGCTGGTTCAAACGGAACAGATGCTGGAAGTCATACTTTTTCAAATGTTTCTAATGTCTTGAGTTGGACTAATAATGGATTAGTAATGAACAATACTTTGAAATATTTCTGGTTTAATGCTAGCATTTCTGTTCCAGGAACATATAATATAACTATAATTACAATAAATTCGACTGGTTGGTCAATTAATTCCTATCTGAATGTTACAGTAAATGACACAATTGCCCCAATAGCATCTGGTACAAATCCTATTGATAATTATAATTCTTCAAGTTCAACGGTTTATTTTAATATAAGTTGCTCAGATAATTACAATGTTTCGTGGATACAGTTGTGGACAAACACAACAGGAACCTGGGCTGCTAATTATTCTAATTGGTCTTACACAAATAACACTTGGTTGAATGTGACTGTAACGGGGATTAATGAGTCAAGAAATTACAAATGGATGGTGTACTGCAATGATAGTGCAGGAAGGACAAATATCACAACAAACAGAACATTCAGTTTTAGTGCCTTAAATGCTTCTCAAGGAACAAATCCTGTTAACGGTTATAATTCAACTAACTCATCAATTACATTTGATTTCAAATGTTCAGATAGTTACAATGTTTCAACAATACAGTTATGGACAAATATAAATGGAACATGGCAAGCAAATTACACTAATTCAAGTTATATAAATAACACCTGGCTCAACATAACTATCGCAGAAATTTCCCAAGGATTAAATTATAATTGGACTGTTTGGTGTAATAACACCAACGGAAGTACAAATATTACTACAAACAGAACTTTTTTAGTTGATACAACAAATCCGGTAGTAACATCTGTAGCCCCTGAAGAAGATGCAGAATATAACCTTACATCTGGTGGAACAAGATCAGTTACATTTATTTATAATGTAACAGACAATTTAGGAATCAAAAATTGTTCTTTATACATTGAGGATTCAATAGTAGACAGTCAGTATTCTTCAATAGGGAATGGTACTAATGAAACCGAACTTTTATACATTTTTAGTAATGATGATTCTTATCAATGGAAGGTTGGATGTTTTGATTATTCTGGCCGTTCACATAATTCTTCTTCAACAACGATAATAATAAATCCTTATTCTTCTTCAAGTAGTGGCGGAAGCAGTGGAGGAAGCTCTGATGATACAGAAGACAATTGCCCTCCAAATGAGAAGAGATGTTCTGGAGGAAATGTTGAACAATGCTTGAATGATGAATGGAAAGTTGTTACAAATTGTTCTTATGGATGTAATACAGCTAATTTCACTTGTAAAACATTAAGCGAATCAGCTTACTCTGGAAATAATCTTACTTATCTTAAAAATAAGACTTTTGATTATCTTGAGATAAATGAGACAATCGATTTTATTTTAGATAATTCAACTCGCACAATATTTATCAAGAATATAACAAACTCTTCTGTAACACTTGAAATAAATTCAACAGTTATAACGACAACATTAGCAGTTAATGAAACAAAAACATTTGATTTGAATGGAAATGGACATGATGATTTTTCAGTAACGCTAGTATCAATAGTTGATGATACCGCTACATTGCTGCTTAATTCTATTGAGGAACCAAAAACCGGCGGACTTTTAGGAAGCAAGCCCTTTCTTAATTTTGATTTTGGAGTTTTTACAAGAACATTGGTTGAGTGGAAGTGGTATATTCTTATATTTTTGGGAGTGGTTGTAGCTGTTTTTGTTGCTATAATAATTGTGAAGAAGAAAAAGAAGAGTGGAAAGTTTGCTTATGTCAAGATTAACAACAAATTCGTTAAGATCAAGAAAAGACAAGACGGCGGAATAAGGATAGAAAAAAACGGGAATGTGAGTTAAAAAAATAAAAGTTTAAATATTCTAAAAATCACATAGTCTATGCATAAAATGGAACAAAAACAAGAATTACAAATATTGAAAGGATTTGAAAGAGATAGTAGATGGTTTCATGAGAATATTGATAAACTCAGAGAACAAGATTTTACCGACAAATTTGTTGCCATATCTAATGAAAAGCTAATAGCCTCGGATAGAAATATTGACACGGTAATAAAAGCTGTAGAAAAACAAGGTGAAAATCCTGCTTATTTATTTATAGAGTTTGTTTATCCAAAAGGCTTTACTCTTTTTCTATAAAAAATGAAAAAAATCCCCCTACAAGTTTATGACTTCGCTGGTGGTTTGAGGGCGATGGCACACCTTTTAGTAACATCGGAACAACCGCATTTATTCATGCCTGTAGAAGCAATTGTTGATACAGGAAGCCCAGAAACTATCTTGGGGTTAATAGATTTAAAAAAAATGAGGGTTTCTTCAATAAGATTTAAAGATTTAGAAAGCAAAAAATATCCTATCTGTATGGGTGGGGGAGAAGTAAAAACTAAAATTTTGCAGGAGGCTAGGCTTAAATTTGGAGAATATTTTGATTGTATTATGCCGATTCACATCCCGGTAGACGAAATTAGTGGAAAAGCAGGAGTAACAATCTTGGGTGTTGATTTTATTGAGCAAAATAAATTTAAACTGGTTTTTGATCCTGCCAAAAGAGAAGCTTATTTTGAAAGTTCAGAATAAATCTATGAGTTTACGACATTGTTTTCCTCAACTATAAAAGATAATTGAGAATATATCTCCTTATTTTGACTTAAACTTATTCTGACGATCTTATTCTGACTTAAAGTTCAAAACATCTAAGTATCTCCAGAGATGCTCTGGAGTGAACTTCTTAATTCCTTTATGGAAATCAACAAACTTAAAGCCCTCAACCATCCTGACTTCATTGAATTTTCTTACAAAGAAGATGGAGAAAAGAATTCTTAGTATTCCTGAGGCAAGGAAGATGAATAAGAATATTGATATTCCTGTTACAATGTTGCTTGCTATAAATCCTGCAATGATGGCTCCTAGGAATCCTCCGATTCCAGAGATGATATTGAAGTAGGCTGTGCAAAGAGCCATCCTCTGTCTTGTTACAGCGTCATAGATGAAATTGCTCTGTGTCAGCCCGTAACCTGCAAAGATAACACCGGAGCAGAATTCTATGAATACAAGGAAAGGAACAAGTCCTGCTGAGCCTTGTTTGAATATGAAGAACGAAGCAAACCATCCTATTGGAACAATGGCAGTTAAAACTGCTGTAATTTTTATTGTTTTAACATTTCCGTATCTGTCTGAAAATTTTCCCCAAAGAGGCATGGCTATAAGGTTTCCGACAATTGAGCTTACAACCACTATTGTGTAGGTCGCATAGCTAAATCCCAAGGTTTGCAGCATGTAAACTGCGAAAAATGGAGAAGCGATGTTTACTGCAAAATTTATAAGACCAGAAGCGATTACGAATTTTCCAAAGTTATTTCCCCACATCTTCTTGACAAACTGCCAGAAACTGAAATAATAATCTTTTTCAACTTTAAGTTTTGGTTCATACTTCTTTCTAAGAATCTGACTCGATATCAATCTAGCAAAGAAGCATATTCCGAAAAGAATAAAAAAACCCAAGAAAATATTAGTTTGCTTGAAATAATCCATAATAAAACCAGAGACAAGCATAGCTATCAGTGAGACAAAACCGATTATTTTGTTTCTTGCTCCGAAGTACTTTCCACTTTTATCTGGATCAACTAAATCCTTCATCCAGGATGCCCATACAGGTCCGTAGAAACATCCTAAGGCGGTTAGTATGGTATAAATGACAATCAGATAATTAACTGTTATTGATGGTCCTAAACCAAAAATAAAGAACATGGCAACTCCGAGCAGAATAAAAAGCCACATTATTGCTTGTAAAGTGGCTGACCAAACCATGAGCTTCTTTCTTGAATGATTCTCCATATATTTTGAAGAAAAAATTTGAGTAAAATTTCCTATTAGTGTCGGAAGAGCGCTTAACAAACCTATTTGCGCATTGCTTGCCCCCATTGATAAAGCAAGAGGGCTGATATATCTTGATCCTGCACCATCTGTAACTGAGTTAAAAGAACCCTCGATGATACTTATCTTCCTAGAACCTTTTCTTTTACTTTCAAAGTCTCCTTTGAGCTCATTTTTTAACTCTTGGATTCTTTTTTGAGCTTCTAGTCTTCTTCCTCTTGCTCTCTCACGTAAGAAATCAAGATTATACTTTCCTTTTCTGTTATTATCTTCATTATTAACAAGCGTTTCTGCCATATTCTCCAACCTCTTTTTTTAAGTTTTAGAAAAAATGAGAACATATTTATAAATATATGTTTTTGTTAGATAATATATTTATAGATTATATTTAAGATTACACTTATAATTAATGAAGATTAACGTTGTTTTTGAAATTCAGTTGGTTGTTAAGAAATATCTCGCTTTTTATGAGACGATGACGCATGCATAATTTCCTTATAATCTTTAATAAAAAATTATGCTTGCATAGCCGACTGCAGAATCATATTCATGAATTATGTCTCCAGAAGTGTAATATTTTAACAATTTTGACTTTTTAACACCTAATTTTTTGAGAATTTCAATTAAAATTATAATCCCAAATGTGCCGCATATTGTTGTTTCCATTGCTTTTCCATAAAACTCCTTTGAATTAAATTGTAATATACTGTCAATTGCTTTGTTATCTAGAGAATAAAGGTTTTCTTTGATATTTTTGCTAAATGGTTTGAAACCATAGTTTGAACCAAAGTGTGTAAAATCACTTGATGCTATGATACAAACATTTTCTTTGCTCTTTTCATTAATCTTTTTTAAAACTTCGGCTATTGATTCTGCTAGATTCGTGCAGTCTTCATACTTATTTGCTGAAATGACAATCGGAACAATTTGAAAGTCTGTCTTTTTTAATTCGTAAATATATTGGAGGAATGGCAGCTGGACTTCTAAACTGTGTTCATGTTTATGAGCCAGTTCATCTTGTATCAATCCTTCAGATTTGCATTTTTCTAAAAGTTTTTTCCCTAATTCTTTGTTGTTTTTTACAATTCCAAGAGGGGTTTCAAAATCTTCCAGTGAAAGAGAGAAAGATGAATTTGCATGCCCTGAATGATTTGGACCCAAGAGAATGAATGTTTTTGGAAGATTTTCTTTTTTTAACTTAAGGAATTCTGAAAAACCATGTGAGGCACATGCGCCTGAAAAAATATATCCTGCATGAGGGGAGATCAAACCTCTAATCAATTTTATCGAAGGACTTTTTGAATTATTTAAATTTAGACCTTTAATACCCCCCGGTCCAAATTTATTCTTAAAACAAGATTCAATTTGTTTTTTCAATTCCTCTTCTTCTGCTGAATAAAATTGCCCTGCAACAATCGCTTTTCTCATTTAGTAATAAAGTTGATATAACTTATAAAATCTATCTTCAAAGAAAAAACTGTTTTCTTTACTGGTTTATGTTAATGACTTTTGCACCAGGGAAACCATTAAAATGTGTTGAGGAAGCAAGGGTGTATGCTCCAACATTATCTACAATCAAAAGATCTTCAGGCTCTAGGTCACTTGGGAGCATCACATCGTATGGAACAACGTCTATGCTGTCACATGTCTGACCAGCAATGGTGCATGCTGTTTCTGGACCTTTATTTTTGTCTTTTTCAAATGTTTTAAACTGATAATGTATATGGTCAAATGGAATCCCTGATAGCGTATGATAAAGCCCGTCGTTGATGTGATAAAAGAGCTTTCCGTTTCTGGTTGATTTTCCAATAATTTTTACAATAAGGGTGGCTGTATCAGCTACCATAAATCTTCCTGGCTCTGCTATAACCTCAAATTTATATGAAGGGAAGAATTCATTAAGATTCTTGTTGATGATTTCTGCAAGCTTTTCGAATTTTGGGACGTCTGGTGTGTAAGATGCTGGAAAACCTCCCCCCAGGTCTATAATCTTTTTTCCATTATCTCTCCTCCCTATTTTCCATCCATTTTTTTCAGCACTTTGAAAAATCTTATGTGAAATGGAAAGAGCATTCACATAATTTTGGAAGTTAATACATTGGCTGCCTACATGGAAGCTTATCCCTTCTACATGCAAACCCATCTTTTTTGCTTGTTTTATCAGGTTCTCTGCTTCTTCAGGTGCAGCACCAAACTTAGAAGCCATTGGAGTCATAGAATCGACGTCTGGGACTTTAACACGAAGAATAACTCCTGCAGTGTTGCAGTGTTTTTTTATCTTTTTTAATTCATAAAGATTGTCAAATGTCATCAGGGGCTGATAAGGCATGGTTGATTGCAGTGTCTCAACTGATTTTATTGTATTTGAAAAAATTACTTTATCATAAATGAAGCTTACGCGCTCTTTTTCATCCATCTTTTCTAGTAATTTTAAAATTTGACTAAACTCGTGTAAAGAAGCTGTGTCAAAACTCGCCCCCTTATCAAAAAGTGTTCTAAGAATCACTTGTTCTGAATTAGACTTTATTGCATAATAAACTTGTACTCGAGGGAGATTTTTTGTGAATCTTTGATAATTTTCTCTTATCTTTGCATGATCAATAATAAATAATGCTCGTTCTGTTCCGTGTTCTCTTATCAGCTTAAGAATCGTTTTTTCTTCCATTTATGTTTCTTTTTTATCACCTGTTATAAAACTCTCTAATATTTCTCTTTTATCTTTAATAAAATCTACTTTTTAAAGTTTTTTATGCTAGGAAAACGAGAACTTTTTTTCTCATAAATATAGTCTTGTCCAACAGTAAGACTCTATCGTACTAACAAAATTAAAAGTCATACTAAACCGTATACAACTACATAAAATTAAAAAAGAAAAATAAAATTTAAAAAAGGTTTTGTTTGTGATTTAGAGGTTAAATTTATCGCCAAACTGTCCAATTACTGGGATGTACTGGATTTTTCCTGAAAGTGCGTAAACCCAACTCAATATCCATAAGATAATCATTAGGGCATAGAGCAGCCATGAGATTATGCCTCCAACTATCGGAATAAGGCGTAAAACCATAGATACTACTCCCACAATTATCCATGCGATGAATAACACAAGACTCTGTTTTGCATAATGCATGACATACTTATCATCTTTCTTTGTCACTAAAGCTATGATAAAAGCTATGATAAAACCCACTATGCTAAGAAATGTTGCTAAAAAAGCATATGTCTTGCTATCATCTGCTGAAGATTTACTTTCTTTTTTTGGCGCAACCTCTTTTGTTTTCTTCTGTTTTGCCATATTTTCTTAATAATTTAATGTATTTAAATATACTGGGGCGTGTCTTAATTCTTAAACATCAACAATACATTGTGCAACCCATTTTTTTGTTTCGAGTTCTTGATATACTTTAAGCTGAGAGTAAGTTGCGGCTTTTATCTCTATTCCAGGTTTATGTTTTTTCACATTTAATTTTTCTCCAACCGCAAATCCGTCAAGTTCATATTGAGTGTCTTTTGCGTTAATCTTAAGTGAAAAACTAGAGAAAACCATATTATGGATTGATGCCTGTGCTAGTAAAGCATTCAGCCATTCAACTAAAAGTTCCTCTAGATTAGAGGCATCGCATCTTATTTTTATCTTAGTCTTAGGCTCTACATTCAAAACCTGAACTTCTACTGAAAACAGTGCTTTAGCAGCTTCTTGAAATGCTTCTTCAACATTATCCCCTGTTCCCTTTACTCCAATGTCTGCTTTATGTTCAAATGTTTCATACATCTTTTAGTCCTCCCAAACAGATACTCTTAATTTTCTAGGTTCATAAATTGTTTTATTTCCTTCAACAAAAAATTCATAAGAAATGACATCTTTATTAGAAGGCACGCCCGATATAGAACATGGTTCTTCAATACTTGCTATGCACACACTCAAGTTTATCTTGGCATCAAATTTCTTCAAAAAAGATTGCAAGTCCCGTTCAATACTTATGGTCCCATCATCTGAAAAAACAAGATTTCTAAATGTTTCATTTTCTTCTACTTGAAATAATATTGCTTTATTCAAATCATTGAATCTACTTGTTTCCTTTTTGCTTTCTTGGTTGAATGTAAGGAGCAAAAAAGCAAATAAAACAACTATTGCAACACTCACTTCAACAATAGCGACCCACGCTTTTTTATTTCCTGAATAGCTTACCATATTTGAACAGTTACAATCGCGTTTATTATCTTATTCTCACTTTCATCAAATATCTTGATTATAAAACTCTTTGATAAAATTTCTGTATTTATTGGTTTGGTCCTTGTCATATTGAAAAGGATATTCTTTTCATCCTCGACATCTTTAATTGTCATAGAAAAATCATTTGGAAAGTCCCATCTTTTCTTTAAGTTATCATAATCATTAGTATAATTCATTTTGAAATCTTCAAGAGTGTCAGAAAAGAATATCTTTCCAGTGAAAGGAATGCTATAATCTACAAAAACATTCTCACAAGGTGAACTTGTAAGACGTTTATCTTCTCTATCGAAAGAAAATAAGTACAACTCATAGACATTAGAATTTTTATTTTCAATTGATATATCTCCGTTTACGTCAAGCAAAAAATTAGTCCTGGTATTGTTGGAAAGAACATAAAGTTCTTCAAAACTTCCGTTAACATTAGAGTTTAAACTTACGTTAAAACAATCTCTAGAAATTGTTCCAACAAAAATCTCGACTTTAGTGAAATTATCAGAATGTTTTATAAAGTTTTTCTCAAAGACATCAAGATTAGCTCTTTCCAAACCATTAGAATTCTTAAAATAAGAATTATAAAGCGCTAAACTGCCAAAAACCGCAAGGATAAAAATTATCAGTCCTGCAATCATTTCAAAATGAGTAACTCCTTGTTTATTCCAGTTCATAGATGCCACATTAGCGCCTCTTCTTTATTATTTTTAAAGCGTTTTCTTTTAAAAATGTTCTTATCTAAAGGTTTATTGTATTATCCCGAAACTATTTCATAAGGCTGTTCTAGTTAGCCCTATGAAATTGAACAAATCTAAGATAACGGAGACACTTAGAAAGCTAGCTGATGGAAAAACAGTTTATCAAGCAAGAAAGGTTGCTGGCATAAGCG
>JAPLYB010000021.1 GCA_026395795.1 Candidatus Pacearchaeota archaeon | reverse complement strand
TTTTTTACCGATGAATTCCTTTGGAAAATCTATTCTCGCACTTGTTCCAAAGGGTTTGACTTCTCTTTCAAGAAAGCATCTTATTCCTTTCAGAATAAGTGTTGTTTTTGTTATAATCTTCACTCTTTTCATACCTATCTATTAGATAGGTTAAGTATTTAAACTTTTCGGAGTAACTTTATAGTATTAAACTTCATTCGGAGATACTGTTGAAGGTCATATGCTTGAAGTAGTCAAACAAGGTTTATGGTTATGCCAATTTTATCCGGAAGCAGACAGGCAAGTTGTTGAATATGGCTGCTGGCTGCATGATGTAGTGCATCCTTGTGTTGGTTATGAAAAGGAAGACCACAATATTGCTTCAGCCGTGTTAGCAAGAGAATTCTTAAGATCTATCGATTTTGATAAAACTAAATTAGAAAAAGTTATTCACTGCATCGAAGCACATAGAACCAGCAGAGGTCCTGACCCAGAAACAATTGAAGCAAAAATTGTTTTTTCTGCAGACAACTTAAGTCATTTTACTCAATTTGATTATCTTGTTGAAAGAAAAAATTTGGAATTTGCATTAAAAAAAGTAAAGAGAGATATAGCACATCCATTTATGCTTCCAGAAGCATTAGAAAGAGCAAAAAAATTATCTCTTGAAATAGAGAAAAAATTCAACGTAAAAATTCTTTAATACTTTCTGTAACTAAGCTTCTTATAGATATATAAACCCCAAAACCCATGTTTTTTATTAAATTTTAACTTGTTTTTTTATTGAAGGAAGGTAAAACACAAAATGATTCCACAGGAACAATTACAAAAAATCAGATTTTTACTTGAACAATCTTCAAATCCTGTTTTTTTCTTTGATAATGATGTTGATGGACTTGCAGCTTTTCTTATCTTAAGAAAGTTTTGCGGAAAAGGAAAAGGAGTTGCAATAAAGAGTTATCCTTCTTTAAGCGAACAATACACGAGAAAGTTGGATGAATTTCATCCAGATTTGATTGTTGTTCTAGACAAACCTCTTATTTCAAGAGAGTTTATTGCAGAAGCAAAACAACATAACTTAAAGATCCTATGGCTCGATCATCATCCAAGACCGGCAGAAGCAGATGATGAATGCGTTATGTACTTCAATCCGCTTTTATCAGAGCCAAGAGATAATCATCCAACTGCTTATTGGGCATATCAGGTTGTTAAAAACAAAGAGTATGAATGGATTTCCATGCTCGGATGCATCTGGGACTGGTATGTTCCGGATTTTGCAAAAGAATTCTCAGAATTAAATCCAGAACTTTTTCCATACACAAGCAATTCAGCTAAAGCATTATATGAAACTCAACTAGGCAAGATAACAAGAACCCTTGATTTTGCTCTAAAAGATAAGACCAGTGCAATAGTACAGATGCTGAAGTTAATGTTAGAAATAAACACACCATCTCAAATAAATGAAGAAAATAAAAAACTTTATCCTATTTTTAAGAGATATAAACAAATCAACAAGAAATACGAGAAATTTTTAGAAAAAGCAAAAACAATTGTTTCAAGAAATTCAAAACTTCTTTTCTTCCAGTATGGCGGCGATCTTTCATTATCCAGCGAGCTTGCTAATGAGTTATTTTATACATATCCAGAAAAAATTGTTATAGTTGCGTACATAAAAGGAGAAAAAGTAAACTGCTCTTTTCGTGGCTTGATAAATGTTCGAGATTTAGCAAAACAAGCATTACATGGAATTGAGTCAAGTTCAGGAGGACATGAAAATGCTGCTGGTGCAACATTTCATTTTCAGGATCTTAAGAATTTTAAAAGAAATTTGTTGTATATCTTGTCAAGAATGGATAGAAAAACACTAACTTAACTTTTTCTAAGCAAAGACAATCAAAATATTAAGCAAAGTTGCAAAACTAATCCATAATAAGTAAGGCAACAACAACCATGTAGCTGTTTTGCTTATCTTCCAGTTTATAATCATTAATGAAAGAACCGAGATCCAAAGAACAGCTATTTCAAATAAAGCAACCCCTGTTTGTTTCATTCCGAAAAATATGACTGTCCATAAAATATTCAAAATAAGATTTATTGCATAAAAAAGTGTAACTCTGTCTTTTTGATTATCTTTGGCATTTATCCAGGAAAAATACATTGATAAAGCAATCAAAATAAACAATGTTGTCCATGCAATTGGAAACACAATGTTTGGCGGCGTGATGCTTGGTTTAATTGTATCATACCAAGAACCAGTATCAGTAAACAAACTTCCAAGAAAAGCTACAATCAAGACGGCTACAAAAGAAAAAACAAAAACCTTTAGATTAAATTTTTTTTTATTTCCTCTTTTTATAATTTGCTTTCTTGCCCCCTTTTTCATTTAAAAGATAATCTTTTAAGGTTTATTAATCTTATTAAATTATAAGAAAACAAAAACTTTAAATCACCTGTTTTCTCTCATAAAACATGGTATTAAAATCAAACGAAAAAAGCAAATTAAGCAAACCTGCTGCAAAGAACACTGGAGACTTAAAACCAGTAAAGCAATTCAAAGTTCTAAAAGGCATGAAATCTTCTGATCTTGTGAAAGAGATGGCTGGAACAGCATATAATGCCAGAGCATTAGGAGAAGCAGCAGACATCTGGCTTCAGGCTTGCAAAGAAAAAGATTGTGTAAAATTCTTTGGAGTTTCTGGTGCAATGGTTCCAGGAGGCATGAGGCAAATTTTCATTGATATGATTGAACAAGACATGATTAATGTTTTTGTTTCAACAGGCGCAACCCTAACTCACGATTTCATTGAAGCTCTGGGTTTCTCGCATTATCAAGGTTCGAGCGAGATTGATGACAAAATTCTTCATGAAAAGAATCTTGACAGGATTTATGATGTTTTGATGAAAAATGATGTTTATCAAGAAATGGAATCTTGGTTCATAGAACATTTTGATGAAGTAAATTCTGAAAGCAATTCTGAATTTCTGGAAAAAATTGGAAAGATTCTTGATCAATCAGACTCAAAGGCAAAAAATTCAATTCTTGCAGCATGTTATAGAAAAAAAGTTCCTGTTTTCGCCCCGCCATTATCAAACTGTGGTCTTGGTTTGATGGTTTGGGGAATGATGTTAAGAAAGAAAAAACCCTTGATGAATGAATATAATGATCTTAACAAAATGCTTGATATAGCCTGGACAGCTAAGAAAAAAGCTGTTTTCTATGTAACAGGGGGAGAGCCAAAGAATTACATTCAACAAGCAATGCAATTTTCAGCTCCTGCAATTTATGGTGTTCAAATAAAAATAGACCCTGCATCTTATGGTGGTTCAAGCGGAGCCCCATTAAAAGAAGGAATCTCTTGGGGAAAGATGTCTGAAAAAGGCAGGTTTATAGACATAAATTCAGATCCAACAATAATTCTGCCTTTGATTCTCTCTTTCATAAAAGATAATTTGTAAAATTCAGATGTAAAATTAAAAATGAAAATAGGTCTTGATTTTGATGAGATTGTTGCTGATTTTTTAGATGCAATGCTCGATTATTATTATAAGAAAACAGGAAAAAAACATTCTAGAGAAGAGTTTAAGAGCCATGATTAGTGGCCTGTTTTGGGGATAACAAAACAAGAAGCAATTGATATTGTTAATGAATTTCATGAAAAAAGCACATTTGACGATGTCAAGCCGTTAGAATTGGCTTTGGAATCTATAAACAACTTACTAGAAAAGAAACATGAATTATTTGTGATAACCGCCAGACCGATTAGACTTAAGAAAAAAGTAGAAGATTGGATTAATCATTATCTAAAGGACTCTTCAATAAAAATAATTCATTCAGGGGATTTTCATGAAGGCCAAGCTGCAAATAAAGCAGACATATGTTTGAAATTAGGGATAGGGTTATTATTAGAAGACAAAAGAGAAACTGTCATAGAGTGTGCTGAAAAAGGAATTAAAGTTATTTTATTTGATAATCCATGGAACAAAAACATCACCAATCCAAACATCTTCCGAGTTAGTGGATGGAGAGAAGCCATGAAAAAGATAAATGACTTATGTGAGGATTGTACTCTTTCACATCAATAAAGTTTAAAAAAAGTCATTCTTTCTCATATAATTGTCTGAAGTAATAAAAAAAGAGGCAATTCAGTGAATTTTTTATTCATTGTAAAATCAATCAGAAAAATGAAGAAATCAATAAACTTAATATTAATAGTTTTAGCAATGTTCCTCCTATCAACATGTTTTCTTTCTTTTCAAAAAGTTCAGGCAGCTGATTATTATGATACGATAAAACAACAGAACATCTCTCTGGAAATAATAAATACATTATACAGCGAATCATCAAGACTTGGAGCCAATCTCTCCTTTTTTCCCAAAACAGATGAAAGACAGTTAGTTTCTCTTCAAACAGATCCAAAAGGGAAAATTTATGATCAATCCATTTATTTTAACTTTGAGAGGTCAGGTGATCTAAAAATGGTGCTGTTATCAAATATCACAACAGACTTTTTAATAAAACCAATCCCTTATGTTGATATCAATGCTCTCTTTCCAGAAATTGCAAAATCAGAATATACAAAATCAACAAATTTTACAGACTCAAACAATTTTAAAATTAAGAATAAAGCACAGCAACTTGCTCAAGGATCAACAGATTCTTTTGAAATTCTTTATAAATTAGCAGAATATGTCAAGAATTCTATGGCCTATGATCTAAATTTTAATGAACTAAAAAAAGCTTCAGAGATAATTGAAGAAAAAAAAGGGGTTTGTGCCCAATACACCATTCTTTTTAATGCTCTTTCGAGAGCTTTAGGATTTCCAACAAGATACATCTCGGGAGTTGCTTATTCCACCGCATCAGATTCTTTTGAAGAACATGCTTGGTCAGAAGTTTGGCTTCCGGAAATTGGGTGGGTTCCTTTTGATACAACATTTGGGCAATATGGTTGGTTAGACACATATCATATTGCTTTAAAAAAAGGTCTTGATGCAGGTGAGTCTTCTATTGTTTACAACTATATTGGGGGATATATTCAACCAGATCAGATACAAACAAATGCAGAAATAATTAATCAATCAGGTCTGGTTAAACTAAACATCTCTCTAGAAGGAGAGTTATTAAAGGAGAAAGTTTCGCAGCAGTCTTATGTTCCTCTAAAAGTCAGAATAACCAATAATGAAAATTATTATTTTGCACTTCCTGTGCGAGTTTCAATTGCACCAGAGGTTTATGGAAGATTCCAAAAGATATTGCTGCTTAAACCAGGAGAGAGCATAGAGACATATTTTCTGATATACGTTCCGTATGAAAGTGAATGTAGAAGAGGGTGTACCTCAAACATAGAAGTTTTGGATATATTCAATGATTCTATTCAAACAAAGATCACTTTTTCAGATAGTTACGACAGGATTTCTCTTGAAGACGCAATCCAATTAATGAACTCAACAGGTTCTATAGATCTGTACGATCTAAACAACGATATTGACTTTTATTGTCGTCCTGAAAAAGAAGTTTATACAAAAGACGAAGAAAGAAGAGCGATTTGTAATGTTAAAACTCAAAAAGAGGAAACACTAAAGATTTGTTATGAGTCACAATGCATTGAAAAATACTTCAATAAAGACGAAAATGTTGAATTGGAACCAATTAATATATCATCAAGTGAAACAAGTGTTTGTCTTACAATAATCGATTCCAATCTTTCTTTAAACTCTTGTCTTGATTTTGCAATTAAAAAAGAAAGAAATATATTTGGTAGAATCGCAGACTTCTTCGTTTCTTTATATAATAGAATATTCTAAAACAAGCAACATTAGAAACATTAAGAAATGCTCAAAAATAAGAATGTTTTTGGCATGCCGATTATTTCAATGTTTTTAGATAATTCAACAAAGTTGGATGCAAAGAAGTAGTAAAGTATTTTTGCACATCTATTGGTTTTACCCATTTTATTTCAACAAATTTTTCTCCTGCTTTTTCTTTTCCACCAACAACTTCACAAAGATAGTAAATTGAAAGAAACTCTCGGTTTTCAGGATAGGTTTTAGCAAAAATTATCTTTTTAACATCAATATCTAACCCTGTTTTAATCTTTATTTCATGTTTGAGATAAAATTCTAAATCTTGTTCATATGCGGGCCTTCCTCCAGGAAATGTCCAAGAGAGTTTCTTTATGTAAGGATCTTTCTCTCTTTTACCAATTAGAATTTGTTGGGTTTTAGGATTGTATACTACACCTAAAACGTTAAGCAAAAATACCCCTCTATTCAATTGTGTCCAATCCATAAATCAATAATACTAAATCAGTTTATATTCTTTTTGTAGGCACACCCTCTCGTGACTGGGGGGTATGGCCATCGCAAATTTCGTTGTATAGAATTTTAACGAAGTCCTCTTTTTCGTGCATGAACATCCAATGTCTTTCTGTTAAGTAAACCTTAATACTTAACATAAAGATTTGCAGGAAAATCTTTAATCCCATTGTTAAATCTCTCTTCATTAAACCATTTCACCCATTTATCAATTTCTTCATTTTTCAAGAGCTTGTGAAAGATTGTGATTATAT
>JAPLYB010000003.1 GCA_026395795.1 Candidatus Pacearchaeota archaeon | reverse complement strand
AATTGGATTGTTGTTGTGTTCTAGTTTATATTTCTTGCATGCAATTGGGACACCAAAAGATAATTTTGCAATTCGATAGAATAATCTGCTGAAAGCAGATTTATAATTAGCAAATTTGTCGCAGACAAATTCAATCAATTTTCTATCTTTAACTTTCTTATATTCTTCTTTATTAAACTGTACGATTATTTGTTCATAACAAGAATCTTTTATTTGTTTTAGAAATTCATAGCATTTCTGTTTTGTTCGTTTCTCGACGAACAAATGAGCTAAAACAAATTTTGTTTTATTATCAATGGCATTCAAATCATAATTATCTTCCCCATTCACTTTGATATATTTCTCATCATAATGAATGCTTCCTTCTATTTTTGGCTTGACAATTTTTCTTATTCTATTTTAAAAAAACAGAATATTTTTTTGTCCAGTCAGAAATTGTTTTTCTTGTAACTTTAACTCCATCATGTTGCCAAAGATGGTTTTGTACTTGAAATAATGATAGACCATCATTATGCATATGAATTGCTCTTGCAATGATTTTTTTGTTATGTCTCATTCTCTCAAAACCATCTTTTTTTACAAACCATTTTTCGCATTTCATACACTGAAATTTTTGTTTTTTACCAGTAGAATTAAAACGATATCCTTGTTTTAGCAATTTCGAGCTTTTACAAAAAGGACATTTCATACATCTCACCTCCTGTTATAAAAACAGGAGATGAAACTATATAAATCTATCTGACGTTAACTATACAGTATCCGCTTTATCAAACAATAATCAAGAAATCAAATCACTTTCTTAATTCATTTCCAATTTTCTTCATACCCTTAACACCCGCTACAGCCATGTCAACACTTCTAGTCACCTGGGCTTGAGTTTTAGCAGATCTAATCTTTGCTAGCCATTTTCCTGCGAAAAGATGCATTCCTGCAAAGGCAACAAATGCGAGAAGTATCACAATGAATATCGTAAAGGTTCCTGCCCATGCACTAAGTATCAAGAAAAACTTTGCAACATATAATGTTCCTTTCGTTATGGACCCTATGAAAGCTATTGCAAAAGCAATAATCCAACAAGTTATCCTAGAGAATGCAGTGAAACCATAGAATATATCATAAAATGCAAATAAGAACACAATAAAGACTAATACCACAGTGATCAACATCACCCAAGTATCTGTTGATGCAAGTCCAAAGATATTTCCACTAATCCAATTAGTTATCCCACCAAAATTAACAGGATCACCAAGACTGAAAGCTTTAACTAAGGGTGTAAACAAAGTAAAGAGAAATAAACCTAAAAGTAAAGTCAATTTTTTCATTTTTATACCTTCTTTCCACCAGCATCTGTTTCTAATTGTCTTGTTATCCCTGCCAGCATTGCAGTACCCACAGATGCTAC
This sequence comes from Candidatus Pacearchaeota archaeon, assembly GCA_026395795.1. Classification (GTDB taxonomy): domain Archaea; phylum Nanobdellota; class Nanobdellia; order Pacearchaeales; family UBA284; genus JAPLYB01. Next base: position 5,684 of record JAPLYB010000003.1, on the reverse strand, counting down.
ATTCGTAGCTTTATTCGCATTCTTCGCCGTTTTTAGCATCATCTGTCTTTTTATGACCCATCTGCCTATTTTAACAGAACCAAAGTGAAGTAATGCAAAAGCGATGAATGACATTGCAACCGCAACAAATATTGAGAAGACTCCTAACCATGATAAGAAACCAAGCATCCAAACAGTAGTGTATAAACAGGCCCTGCTTAAAGCTAAAATCATTGCAATCCCAAATCCAATAAACCATGAAACCCATCCAGAGAATCCGCTAAAGCTAGCGAGTATATCTGAAAAAGCCATAAAAAATACTAAGAAGATTACAGATACGACAACAATTTCTTGCCAGTTTGGACCAGGAAACTGTAAACCAAAAAGAGGATTGTATATTTTAGCAATGAGACTATCTCCTGATATCTCCATTAGGCCTGTATCTGCAGCACTTACAAGTAAAATTAAAGAATTAAAAAGAACTAAGCCCAATAAGAAAAGCGTAAATATCCTTTTTTTGCTGACACTTGTTTTCATTTTCTCTTTTTATTGACTATAACCTTTAGATTATTTAGTTTTTAAACATTTCGGAATTTATCTTGTCTTTCTCTTTTTAGTTGTTTTTTTCTTTGTTGTTATCGGTTTGGGAAGTTCCTTAACCCAACCAGAAGCTAAATCAACAATATCCTTTGCGTATCCTACAGATCTATCTGCGTTTACCTCTCCCATGCTATCTGCGATAGAATTATAGTTATCCCGAGCATGTTGTGCGATTTTTGCAGCCATTTTTATTAAAGATTTTATGCCGGTGGTTCTATCTTTTTCTGAAATTGTTTTAGCTCCCAAACTCGTGTGGGCTCTTTCTAAACACATTTTTGCTTGCCCATATCCTTGGGGCCATGCAACACCAGCATAATGAGAAGCCAATGCAATGTAAACATTTGGAATATCAAAAGATGTTTCTACTCCTTTCACTCCATTAAACCCGTGGGGATCAATACAAACATCTGGGATTAATCTATCATTTTTCATCTTATGCTTTTGCATATATTTATCGGCAATAGAATCAAATTTAGGGGGCATTTCTCCAAGAATTCCCCTGAACTCTGTTTTTAAGGCTACCAGTTTCCTCTGATAAGAATCGCCAAAAGCATTTTTTTTTGCTGCCATCTTTTTTCTGAATAATCAGGATTGTCATATTTAAAAACGTTTCGTAATTATAGGGGAAAAAACTGTTATTCATGAGTGAGGTAGAAAAACTTTATATATTATGTAATATGTAATATCAAATATATAATCTAGTTATATTGTGGTGAAAAAACATGGGTGGAGAAAAAAAAGAGGAGAAAAAAGAGAATAAAGGATTAGACTGGAGATCATCGATTTTTTTTATGATTATTGGGATTTTGATTTGCGGAGTGATATCTGGCGGTCTCGGTTTTATTAATGTAATAAACTTCAGTGTCTTAGGATATTCTTGGTTGATTCTTTCATTGGTATTTGGTGCGCTTTCCGGGTTTTTGTATTCAATCACTCCAAAAGAATCAAGAGGAACAGTTTTCTGGATAATAATTAGCATTGCTTTTGTTCTCTTGTTTATCACGGGAGCTTTACAAACAGGAGCATTAAAAGGACCATTGAGCAAAACAAGTGACTTCTTCAAATCATCATTTGGAAGTGTTGGAGACGCATTTGCATGCTTGAATCCGCAGAGTGAAAAATGTCTTGCAAGCATAGGAAATGGGGGTGATGTGAACCAAGGCAGTTCAGATACTGCAACAGTATCTTTCTCAGGCAATGAGATTAAAGGCGGACAAGCCAATACTCTTGTTAAGATAATATACGACAACAAAGAAGACACTGCAGCCAGAGTAACACCAAAATGTTCTGTCGGGGAAGATAAAGAAACAATGCAGGATATTTCAATACAAAACATGAACCCTCCAAAAGACGGGGAAGATTTCTTATTTCCAGCAAACAAGAAAACATCAACATCATTAAAGTGTGTTGGTACTGTTCCAGAATGCAAAGTTGTGGCGCCATGCAACAGAAATTTATTTTTTAGCTTAACAAGAGATGCAAAAGTAACAGGAGATAGTTGGAGATTTTACTTAAATCAAGAGTCTTCTCCAGAATTAAAAGTAGACACCAACCAGCCATATTATGCGACAATCGATTACGTTGGGTCAGACACGGTCTTACTAATGCCTGGCACAGAAATTTATCCACAAGTGAAAATAATCAGAACAGATACGAAAGACGAGTTAAAAAAAGTTAATTACTTAAGATTAACATTCCCAGAGCAGGTATCAATGCAATGCGATCACTTCTTATCAACAGCAGGAGGAATTGAGCTCAGAAACATAGACCTTAATTGGTTAGATCAAAATGTCAAAACAGGAGATAATGAATATTCATTTGACTGCACGTTAAAAGTAGGTTCAGAAGCAATTAGTGTTCAACAGATTATCGTAACAATTAATTCAGAATATAATGTTGAAGCCATTTTCGGCCCCTATCTATTAAAGGAAGCAAAACCAGCAGCGTAAAACAAAAAGATTAAATAAGAACATATAGCATATTATATAAAGTTAAAAAACCGGTGAAAAATGAAAACATTAAACAACATATTGTTAGTATCATTATTAGTTGTCCTTTTGATTTTTATTTCTGGTGAGCAGGGTTGCGACATGGGCGGACAAGGGAATGCTCAGACAACAGGTATTGATTTCAATCTTATCTCAAGAGATGGTATGCTGTCATCTGGACAGACCTTGCAGCAGAAACAGACATTTCATGTTGGTATAGGGATACAAAATTATGACCTGCAGTCACACAACATAGAAGTTTGCGTAAGAGATGATGTTCCATCCCAATATAGCGGAATAAAAGAAGACGGTGACTGCCAATCTGTTGCAATCCAGCAAGCAGAGAAAAAAGAAGTCACAACAGGTAGCGGATTTACCAGCACAAGTGAACAAATACAACCTGCAACAAGGGAAATTTTCTTCCCAGAAGACAGTTATTACTCTTATTCTGGTCTGCCAGACCTTAATGAAAATTACAAAGGAAAACTGTTTGTTTCAGTTCGATATCCAGAAGTAACAAGGGCAACTGCTACAGTTACAATCCCAAGTCAAGAACAGCCAGTAATAACTTCAGACCCTGCACCAATAGGGATTTCATTGTCAAAATCTAATTGGCCAGAGGGAAGTATAGAACGAATAAACTTTGACATAACACTAAAAAAACAACAAGATGCAGACATCTCACTTCAAGACTTTTCAGAATCAAGTGCAAATAAATCATATTTCAACGCTAAATTAGATGATAAACAACTTGATTGCACTATCGCAGAAAACCCCATAACAAGCAATATTATAGATTTTAAAGATGGGATGGTCATAAGATGCACAACAACAATGGACAACACGAATACTCAAAGTCACCCATTTAGCATAATGATGATGTACGGTGTAAGCATAAACAAAGAATTCACATTTAACGTACAAACAAAAGCCTCAGGATCTAGTGGTCAAGGCGTTCCAGGAGCCGGTGGCGGTGGTTCCAGCGGCGCAGGATAAATAAAGGAGATAATATAAAATTTCCCGATTAAAAAAATCCAATTACAAAAAAGACATAATATTCATTATATAATAAGTTTGTTTTTAAATTTGTCCAAAAGACAATCAAACGATAAATTTAAAAACAAAATCTAATTAGAACATGTAGATAAAAAGAGGAACAATGAAAAGCATTTCAACATACTTTTTAGTAATAATTTTTGCAGCTGTGCTAGTTATGGGTGCAACACAACAAGGATGCAGCTCAACACCTAGTGCAATATTTAATTCAACTGCTCTAACCATGGCATTTGTTGATCAAGCCCCACCATCTCAAGTAAATCCCGGAGTTCCAGTTCCAATTTATGTTAAAGTTGAAAACAGCGGAGGATATGACATAGCAACAGGATCAGCAAAATTTTATCTTTCTGGTGTTGGAACAAATCTAAGAAATGTCAATGAAGTTCTAACAAATCAAAATTTAATTGCAAAAAAAACCGCACAGCAGGGCGGCGGATACGAGATAATCAAATTTGCAGAGCAAGGAGAACAAACAGTATCTATAACAAACCCCTTTACTTTCTCAATAACAGCAGATTCTTGTTATAATTACGCAACATCAACTCAAGCGACAATTTGCATTGGTCCTGGAAGCAGTGTTTGTTCAATAACAGGAGAAAAGATTCAAGCAGGTTCGAACACAGACGGTCCGATTCAAGTAACAAGCTTGACAGAGCTACTGCAAGGAAATCAATTGTTTGTTAGTTTTAAGATAGAGAACAAAGGTAACGGAAACGTTTACTTTACAGATACAGACTGTGATAAATTATTTGGTCAAGATTCAAATGAAAAATTTAAACAACAGATGAAAAAAGGATTTATTGAGATAGCTATAGAAACAGATCCAAGCTTAAGATGTAATTTGTTATCACCAGATGGAAGCTCAATAACCGCGGTAAACGGAATGGCCCAAGTAGGATATAAAGTTACATGTACAAAAACAATTGGATCAGAAACAGCTTCAAGCCCAATAACCATTAATATGGTTTATAAATATTCAAGCAGCACATCAAAGTCAATAACTTTGCTGCCTTCTTACGCTTAAGTTATCGATTTTTAATTTCTTGATATTTTATTATAATTACTGTGTTCCTAAGAATTCGCTGTAAGATTCTGACAGTTTTATCTGAGATAAGACATACTTAACATGAGGTAACAGATTATCAGGAAGATTATTTTTATCAAACCAGCTTAGATCATCGCACTTATTTGGTTCATTGTTTTTTATTTCTCCTTTCCATTTTTTTGCATAGAAATACACATCGATATAATTCTTATGCGGTCTATGATTTACATGAGCTATCTCCAAATCCTCTTTATGAATTATTATTCCTGCCTCCTCCTTAGCCTCTCGTATTATTGCATCTGTAAACGATTCTTTTTCTTCTACATGACCTGAGATAAAAGTATAAGATCCATCTGAATATCCAGTATCAAATCTTCTGAGAAGCAGAAGACTATTTCCTTTTTCTAGGATTAAGTAAACTGCGGGCAAAAGTTTATGCTTTTCTGACATGTACAAAAAAAATAGGAAGCAAGATATAAATCTTTTGCAAAACAGATAATAGGAAGAATCACTCAATCATTTCTATCTCAACGTTAACTTCTTTTGGAATTGGCATCCTCATAATTCCGTGAAGAACCCTTTCATCAGAAGGCAGATCAATCAATCTTTTATGAATTCTCATTTCAAACCTGTCAAATGTTGCTTTTCCATTCCCACAAGGACTTTTTCTTGTAGTAACTTTTAATTTTTTAGTTGGCAATGGTACTGGTCCTCTGATAACAATTCCGCTTCTGTTAGAAATATCTTTGATGGCTTCTACTATTTCATTCAACTTTCCGATGTTTATTGAAGATAATTTAATCCTTGTTCGTGCCATTTTGTATCCTATTCTATCTAAAAAAATTGGCTATAAAAAGCTTATGGTTCAATGTGAGTCTGTATTATCCCGAAACTATTTCATAAGGCTGTTCTAGTTAGCCCTATGAAATTGAACAAATCTAAGATAACGGAGACACTTAGAAAGCTAGCTGATGGAAAAACAGTTTATCAAGCAAGAAAGGTTGCTGGCATAAGCG
>JAPLYB010000023.1 GCA_026395795.1 Candidatus Pacearchaeota archaeon | reverse complement strand
CTTAGTTACTTGCCTTTTTACAAAGCCTTGAATATTTTCTAAAATTAGCTTATTTTTTGGGTTTATGTTAACTTTCTTCATAGGATATACTTAGTATATCCCATATATAAACCTATTGTCTATGCTTTATAGTTTCTAAAGAATTGTTTGATTATTTTTACTACTAACAAGTTAATACTACAATAAGGTTTTTAAACTCTGTTGATTTAGTACAATTGTAATAAAATGATATCTCATTTAACACCAAAGTCCGTAGGCGGGTCTGTAGAGACCGATCCAACAGAGGATTACTATCATACATTAATGGAAAGTCCAAGGAGACCAGCAATAGTCAAGGCGGTATATAATTTGAGAAATAAAAGAATAACCGCGACCAACTGTAGGGGCGAACATGGGGTTTGCTTTCAAAGAGGTTATCCAGAAAACTCGGGAGAGCCATATCAACTAAGGCTTTTGCAAGGGCAGCCCCCCCAACTTGAACCATGGACTGGTTTTAATGATTGTATTTCACGAGGAGACGTTCCTTTAGATTTTTCCAAGTTGCAAATCATTTGCAAAGATGAAAAGGCCCTAGAACTGTTAGTTGGCGTTGTAGAAACAAAGTTAAACGGTTGTTTTGTTCCATCAACAGAAGGATCAACCCGGTGTATTATTTTGGGTGATCAAGGAAGTCGGGTTCCTTTATACTTACTCAGTACTTTTAATCAATTAGCCCTTCCTTTTGTTCAAAGAAAATATGATTCAACGAAGGCAAAATTTGCTCCATTAAAACATCCGCCAAAAGGGCTCTTATATTTAGAATTGCAGAACTTTCATGATAAACCAGAATATGCGGCACATTTTGAACTTTTGGAAGAGTTCAACTTTTGGACAGGGGCATTAGAAAAAGCAAAATCAAATCTATAAGAACTTTCCAATCAGATCATAATTCCATTTTAGCCAATGGTTTTTTAACTTCGCTTCTACAAAATATCCTTGTTTTTTGTATAAACTAATTGCCGGAAAATTAGCGCATGAGGTATCAAGAAATATTTTATGACATCCCATTTTTTTCGCTTTTTTCTCAACAAGTATTCTCTTCTGGATGAGAAATAAATTCTTTTAATTCAGATTTTTCATGAAATGGGAACTCAGATGAAAATTCTAGTTCTTTTGTTTTCAAACCAAGACTATAAACCTTATCAGCATCTGAAAGTTTTGCTTTTCTTACAAAAAAATTTGTTACCTCTTTTTCTGAACCCATTTTGATAAACCGTCTAATTTATAACTTATTGTATAGCAAATCTTAAAATTGCTCCAACACCGCTTAGATTCTTGAATTGTAAACCTTCATTTGTTTCATCTGAAACATAAAAAATGTTTGCAGCAGTGCTTTTTGCTTTCTCTTCTAACTCTTTTGTTATTTGCTTGTCCAACTTATTATAGAGAATTAACTCTTGCACAGCTCCGTTTTCTAATGCTTTTTTCACATCTTCTAGAAGGTAGGCTGCTTTAGTAGGATTTCTCCCAAGTGTTTCAAAGAATTTCTTTAAGATTTCTTTTTCCTTTATAATCGCTTCAGCTGCAATATCTTCTTGTGAAGCCTCAACAAGATATCCTAGACCTTGTTCATCTGTATATCCGACGTCTTTGACTGCAAGAATCTTTCTTCTTAGATCAACAGCAATCTGCCCCTCCTTCAAAAACTGTTCTTTTGTGGGCCCTGGTCCACCGACCAAAATTCCTTTTAGCTTTGGCATTTCAGTAAAAGCATCCCTCATTGATTCAGAAATTCTTCTATAGAATTCTTTTGCCATCTCTTCTGTTAATCTATCAAAACGTGCAGCTGAATTATGAACAAGAATACCATTTGCGAAAAAGTTATGTGAAGAAGTTTCTATATCTATAAGCTCTATTTCTTTTTTGAAATCTTCTATTTTAATAATTTCTACAGGCTGAACTCCCCTAGTTGGTCCATTATCATAAAATGTAATCAGGGACTCTCCAACTTTCAAATCTTTAGCAGATATTTCAACAGGGTCTCCATTTTCCTCTTTAAATAAAGTATGGTCTAAAGAGCAGATAACTGACCAACAATCACTTACAAAAATTTCTCTATACGCTAGCTTTTTCTTTACCCATTTATCTGTGGCTTTAGTAAAAATCTCATTTCCCAATTTTAAATCTAATGCTTTAACTTCATCGCCAATTTCTATTTCTTTAAGACTTTTTAGACCTTTTTTAGTCTTAATAACGCTTCTAGGATCTAAACATTGTCCTCCAGACTTAAATTTTCCAGGAACACCAGATGTAAGATGCTTAAGCTTTGTAATACTCTTTCCATCCAGCACACCAATTGTCGCCTCTCTTCTGTCAAGGACAATTAATCCGTAAACATCAATTGACTGCAACATGTCTTTAAGTGGCTCTAAAACAAACACTTGATCACATCTGTAGAACTTAACTCTTAATGGTTGTGGTGTTTCAATAGCCCAAATTTTAAGATCTGGTTGCCCCTCTCTTTCAGAAATGTTCCCACAGAATATAGCCATCCCATTTTGGGGGATGTTTTTGTATAACTTGAGGTGCCTTATGATTCTTTCAAGAGCATCAATAACATTTGTCCTTGTGGCTTTGCTTTTGATATTCATTGCAGTGCTCTGTTCAGAAGCGATTTGGTTGGCAATCTGATTGATGTTTGAACCTTGAGGCGCATAAACAGTAATAAGTTCTGTATGTCTTCCTCTGTACTTCCCAAGTTCTTCAATAAGTTCTTGCAATTTAGCTTTGTCTTGTTCTTCCATAATTATCTAAAAAAAAGATTTAAATTTTTGTCTTATTTTTTCAATATCTATTTTATTTGAATTTTTAATAAAAAGTCTAATTTTAATCGAAAAATCTTCTGCCTTTATTAACATATCTTTTGTAGAAATATCAGTAGCTATAAGATTTTGTTTTGAACTCACGTAATATTGCTTATCAATCCTTTCTCCCTTTGCGGAAGATATAATACCAAATAAATCTGTTCGATTAAATAATTTTTCCAGAAGTAAAATTGATGCAGTATGATTCTCAGATTTTATCCCGACTTTAAAAAGCAAAGCAAGTAGAGAATTATACATAGTATAGTAAGAATTAATAATCGAATTTTCATAAAGATTACTTTGTAACAACAATCTGGCGGATTTTAAGCAATTTTCTGCCTTTTCTAGATAAGAGAGACAAAGTTCTTCGGAAGGTTCTGCAAATCCTAATTTGCCCTCCTTTCTTAATTTATCTAAAAAATTTAATTTTTTCATAAAATTCCTCAACCCCCTTTAGTATCACATGATTTTTAATTATTTCTTTTATTAATAAATCCTCTCCATCAAAAATCCCAATTTTTATGCTTAATCGGGAGTTAATCATTTCCAGAGACTTTTTTAATTTCAAATCATTTGTTTCAACGTAAATATCTATATCGCTCTCTTCTTTAGCAATAAATTTAGCATAACTTCCAAAAAGAATAATCATTCTTTCTTCACTTATCTTTAAAACATCTTCTAAAATTACATTTAATTTAGAATATTTCTTAAGCAATTTAATAAACTTGTATCTTTCAGCATTAAAAATATAGTTTTTTGCCTGTAGGTTACTCTTTATTGAGAAAATTTTATTTTTGCCTTCAACCTTATAATCTAATATGTTTTCCCTGACAAGCACATTTATCTTTCGCATTATAGTTGAATGCGACGCTTTCAAAATTCTTGCAATATTTCGTAAATGATTATCCTCCCTAAGTAAAACTAAGAGAATTTCAAATTCAAGTTTTTCATTTTCAACATTCCTTAAATTGTCCCTATTTTGAACCATATGTACCATAAATGAACCACCTATTTATAAATCTATCGTTTTTTTTAATTTAAAACTTTTTGCTGATTTTCCGCGTCTCATCAAAATATCTTTATCTTGCTGAAAAAAGAATAAAAGAAAAGGGGCATTTATCATCGCTTCTTAAACAGATAAATTATAAGTAATATTATGCCGGCAGTGTTCGCAAGATCAGCTATATTGAATGTTGTAAGATTCAAAATAGGCAATTCTATAGAAAGATAATCAACAACATGTCCTAGAAGGATTCTGTCCAGCATATTACTTAACGTACCAGCAAAGATGAGGGGCATTGCAAAGCCCACAAGTCCCGGATGTTCTCTTCCATTATTCGTTATGTTCCATCTTATTTTAATGTAAAAGAACGCAGTTAAGAACAAGACAATAAGTGCTACAACTATCGCCAAGATAATTATAAAATTAAAACCAGAGAAAAGAGAAAACGCAGCACCGCTATTTGTTGTTCGTGTTAAACAAAAAATCCAAGCGCAGCCTTCTAGAGTCACTGAGACTAACTTAATATAATGATCAATAACAAAGACAACTAAAGCAACAATAAAGAAAAAATAAATTTTTGTTCTTATTTTTTGATATTCTGATTTATCGGGATTTACTTTTTCTTTTTTAAAATTAATATTCGCCTTTTTCATTTCATTAATGGAACTAATAATCATTTATCCCTAATTTACTTTCAACTCTTTCAAGTTTTTTCTGAAGCAAATCCATTTGATCATTCATCCTCTCAATTTTTCTATGTAATCTCTCAACTCTTTCTGAATGATCTGATGACCCTGAAGGTTCTGATGAAGAAATCGATGATGACGAACTTGAAGGTTCCCAGCCATAAGGGTTTCTTGATGAACTAACACTGGGATTTGAATTATCAGAATTAGCACCAGCCATTGATCCTAAAAATCCAATTGCACTTTCTCCGCTTGTTTCTCCTGCTAGCATGCTTGAATCACCAGCAGGTCCTACAATGATTTCTGGTTTAGGAACAGGCATGGGTGGTTCATCAGGCGCCCAGATAGTTTCTTTAGCTCTTCTCTTTTTAAATAAACCCATGTGAAAGAGAGGTTTGTCAATCTTTTAAATATTTTGATGATAGACGAGATGGTTGAAAGGAGGACCAGTTGGTTTTTACAAAGTTTCTAGTAAAACCGAAACGAATAAAAACCATGTCATACTATAAAAGATATGGACATACCAAATTTAATCGCCAGGATTTGTCCTCATTATAACGATCCAATGGCAGAAAAGGGGAAGATTGTTCCAATAAATGCTTGGGAGCACTCTCTAGTCTTTGATAGTACATCAGATCAGCTTGAGCCAATCTACTTTTGGATCTTAGATTTCATTCAAGATAATTTGGGATTTAAAGACGTAACCAAAATAGAAGATAATTTTGCAGCTTCTCCAGGAGGGGGCTATTTTAGTGAACTTGGAGCAAAAGCCACAAAGATGCAAGAAGAAGGCATGAAGATTATGGCGACGGTTAACACTTTAATCAGAACAATCATAAATTTAATTTATGACTTAAAAGATTTTGAAATAAGGCTTGCTCAATATGATCAAGCAAACAGCAAAAACAAAGGCCTTGCCCAGGCAGGGGCATTAGCCCTAAAAAACATCTGGCTTGACAAAGTAGACATGCCTCAAAAAGGTAGAGGTTCTATCCATCAGATGACATACGAGTTAGGATTTACAACATTAAGAGATGCTTTCTTTGCAGTTGAAACTCTTTCAGATGTTGATCGTATGGACATAAATGATAGAGTTAAACGAGTTTTGAAACCAAGACTTGCAGAATTTCTTGAATGGAAAAGTCGATCAGAGATAGAACTGAAAAAAAGGTTTGGAATAGAAAAAGCCTATCTAAAAAGTGAGGTTTCTGCTCTCAAGCTTTACACAAGATGGGCTAAACCTTACTTGAAAATAGCAGAAGAATTAGGAATGCGTGCTGGAAAATTTTCAGAAGAAGGGAAAATTACAGATCCAAGAATTATAAATGCATTCAACACAATGATTATGGAGTTTACAATCTTTGCAAAAAGCCCGGCTAAAGTAAAGGGTGCTGCTAATTCAAAAGAGATTCCAGAAGCATTCAAACATGTTAAGTTTAAACGCAAGTATTATCAATGTATCTTAGCAAATTTCAAATTTAGAGGAATTCCATTCAGAACCCCTCAAGGGCACTATGTTTTTGGAGGCAGATCAGAATATCATCTAGAAGCTTATTCATTAAATGAAGATGAGATAAATCTTCTTGAATCTGAGCTAAAAAAAGATGATCTTGGTACAGCTTTAAGTCTTGTTGAAGATGTAACAGAAAAATCATTAAAAGAACTACAAGAAGACTTGGATCATTTTTTAGAAGATAAACCCACTAAAGATAAAAAACCAGAGGAATCTAAAAAACCAAAATATGAAATCGGAAAAGTCCCACCAGATAGTTTTCAAGAGGCAATTTTAAGAAAATTTTTAGAAATGAAGGCTGCAAACGGAGTTTTTAATGCTTATGATATTTACAAAAAGTCTCATGGCATGTGTTCATTTGTCGGGCCTGATTTCGAAACTCCAGGATTCCAGACAGCGATTCACAATCCGGCATTTAAATGATGAAACTCTTAAACTTTCAGCATGCAGAAAATGTTTTCATTTTCTCGCATTTTCGAGCGAAGTCTCATTTTTCAAGCATGATAAAATTTAAATCAAACAATTTCTTCATCTTAAATGGAAAAAGTCAAGTCTAAGAAGAACAAACAGGAAAGCAAGATAGAAATTAAAAAAATTTCTGAAAAGATTTTGGAGAAGAAATCTCATGTCAAAAAATCAAAATTAGATTTAGAGAATGAAGTTCTTGTTGAGAAATTAGGTTGGCTTTATCAAAAGAAGAAAGAACCTGAAAAGGAAAACAAGGACAAAAAAGAAGAAGAGAAAAAAGAAAAGACAGACAAGACAGAGAAGACTGAAAAAGCAGAGAAAAGAGAGGATAAGAAAGAGGCAGTACCTGAAAAAAAGGAAGATAAAAAACGATCAAATAAATTTTTGGATGAATCTTCTGAATTTCATCCATTAATTGAACCAGAAACAACAAAAGCTGTTGCTCCTGTTTTAAAATCTCCAGAACCCTCGAGAGATGGCAAACAAGTAAGAGACATGGAACAAATTGTTTCAACAGCTCCTTCAAATCCTTCTGGAAGAGAAGAAAACAGAGATTCTGCAAAGTTTTATGATACGCTTTCTGATCCAAAATATTATACAGAGGCTTATTCTAACCCCTCTGATCTTTATGAAGAAAAAAAATCAGTTAGATGGAGTGAAGAACATGTAATGGAAGAAACTCGTGCCAACATGCGTCCAACAAGAGTGAGGATGGTAGAAGAACATATGTCTCAAACTCAAGGCAGCGGGATGAGGGAAGGTATAAAATATGAATTAACAAGGCAAGAGGAAAAGCACTCTCCCGGATTTGTTCCAGAGTTCACAAAATATAATAAAGAAAAAAGAAAAAAAACTTAAAGTATAAAAAGTAAAGAAACTAAGCTATTATGCTAGAAAATGAAAACATTTTCTGCATGCTCAGAAATGCTTTGCATTTCTTAGTGCCGAAAATCAGTGAAGAGAATTTTCGTCATAATAAAAGTGTTTTAAAAAAGGTGAAAAAAAGAGAAGATGGCATATAGGGGTGTTGAATCATTTTATTCAGGAACATATTCTAGTTTAGAACCGAATCCAGAATACGGGCCTTTGTTCACAGGATACAGGGTTGATTTCAAAAGATTAGGAGCTCCAACAAGCCCTCAAACAGCAAATCAACTCAAAGAAGCTTCTGATAGATTAAGTGAAGGTACGATGAATGTTGAATTTGGTGCACTGCAACCAGATGTTTTTGAAACAATTCCAAAACAGCAATTCGCAGAAGCAAGCCAATTAATGAAACTTACGGGTGCTAGGGCAAGTTTGCACGCACCATTAATTGATCCAGCAGGTTTCACAAAAGAAGGGTGGACAGAACACGCGAGACAAGAATCAGAACGACAGATTCTTCAAGTTTTAGAAAGAGCAAAGGATTTAGACGAAAAAGGAAATGTTCCAGTCACTTTGCACGCTACATCTGGAATTCCAGCATTTGATTGGGCCCCTCAGCGTGGAAAGACTCCAGAAGGAAAAGAATCAAAGGACGCAATATACATCGTTAACAGAGAAACAGGTGAACTTAATGTGATTAAAAGAGAAATTCGAGGTTTGCCTTCTCCAATCTACAAAAAAGATCCGACTACTGGGGAGGTAGTATACAGAAACAACAAACCAGTTGTAGATGATAGAGTCAAAGAAATAAAACGAAATGGTAAACTCCTTTATGATGTTCCGCCAGAAGTTCGTCTAGAAGAGATGAATCAGAGACAGTGGCGTGACCCCCTTTCTAGTATAGAATATAACAAATCAATTGTTGAGAGAAATATGGAGGGCTATGCAAAACTTGCGCAAAGATTCCATAATCAAGAAAAACTTGGAGATCAACTAAGTCAAGAAGAAAAAGAGACATCAAATGAAGCTAAGATGGAATTAAAAACAGTAAGAAATCTTATGGAAGACTATGATTTTCAATTAAAAAATCTGTATCATTATGCTTACACATATAGCAATGGGGAGAATAAAGAGAAACTAATGGAAGCCACAAAAAGATATAATGACCAGATCGCCCAGGTTGAAAAGTTGTCAAGGGATGAACATGGAAATCCAATGGACTATGACACTTTAATAAACGACGATCCTAAACAGTTTGCCAAAATTGTAAAATTAAAAAGTGAAGCAGAAAGAGACTTGATTAATGGCATGAGGCGAGTTCAACCTAAAATCTTTGTTGAATCAGAACAATTTGCTTTAGAAAAGACAAAAGAAACTTTAGGAAACGCTGCGTTAATGGCATTCAAACAATTTGGAGACAAAGCTCCTATGTTATGTGTTGAAAACTTTTTTCCTAATACTGTTTTTAGTAGAGCTGAAAGCCTGAAAAAACTTGTTGAAGATAGTAGAAAACAATTTGTTGAAAAAGCAAAAGAACAGGGTATTGATGAAGGAATTGCAAGATCAGCTGCAAGCAGATTAATTGGAGCAACTTGGGATACGGGGCATATTAACTTGTTGAGAAAATATGGTTATGGTGAAAAAGAAGGAATTTTCAAGCCAGAAGAGTACGGAAAATTTTTAGCAGAAGAAACAAAAAAAATTGCACCATTTGTTAAACATGTTCACCTAACAGACAATTTTGGATATAATGATTCACATCTTGTTCCTGGAATGGGAGAAGTTCCTTTCAAGGAAGTTATGAAAGAACTTGAAAAAGCAGGTTATTCTGGAAGAGAGATAGTAGAAGCTGGTGGAATGATTGCGCAAAAATTAGGAATGCCTACGCCATATATTCTAGAAGCATTTGGTTCTGGGTTCTATGGTTCTGGTCCAGGAGGCCCAACACCAAATTGGAATCAAGTCCGAGCCTCTTACGGCACCGGAGTAGGATATTTTGGTGGTTATGGGGCAATGCTTCCAGAACAGCATTTTTCAATGTATGGCTCTGGTTTCGCTTCCCTTCCTCAAGAATTAGGAGGACAAATGCCTGGCAAAGGTCAACGCTTTAGCGGAGCGCCAATGGAATAAATAACATTCGAAGATAAAACAAAGATTAAATAAAAAAGCAAGATTTAAAAAAGAAATACGCATTAAACAAATAGAAAAAAGAGGCATAATGGCAATACTAAAAATTCCTAAACCATCAAAAAGAAGTATCCCTTCTCTTAATCTGAAAGAAGATAATGATATTGCTTTTGATTTTGCAACAAAAGCTTATGAAAAATTTGGAAAGATTGTAAAATCAATTGTTCTTTTTGGTTCAATCGCTAAAAAGAAACCAACAAAGAACTCTGATATAGACCTAATTCTCATAGTTGATGATTGTTCTGTGCAATGGGATCAAGAGTTGATTGCATGGTATAGACAAGAACTTGGAAAGTTGATAATGTCAAATCCTTATTCAAGACCATTGCATGTTAACACAGTAAAATTATCAACATGGTGGCAAGAAATGATGCGAGGAGAACCCGTTATAATCAATATTATCAGATATGGTATTCCGATTATTGATTTTGGAGGATTTTTTACTCCGTTAAAAGTTTTGCTTTCTCAAGGAAAGATAAAAAGTACACCTGAATCAGTATACATTATGTTGCAGCGTGCGCCTTTACATCTTGCTAGAACCAGAATGGCCTTATTGGGAAGCATAGAAGGGATGTACTGGGCAATGGTTGATTCAAGCCATGCAGCACTTATAGCTGCAAAACAGATTCCCCCTAGTCCAGAACAAATTCCAGAGCTGTTAAGAGAGACATTTGTTAAAAATAAGATGCTTGATTCAAAATTTATTTCATGGTATGAAGAGATTTACACTGTTGCCCACGAGGTATTTCATGGAGAACGAAAAACAGTTAAAGCATCTGATATAGAAACCTGGCAGCAAAGAACAGATCAATTTTTAGGAGAAATGGCTAAGCTGATTAGCAAGGTTATCTCTTAGAAAAATTAAAATAAAAAATTAAAAGAAACTAGAGCTTATTATTGATCATCAAGATTAGCTTTCTTGCTAGCTTTTTGATATTTTTCCATGGCTGTCCTTAAATCTCCATCAGATCTAATCGCTTCTATCAAATCATCTTGTTTGGTGTGATCTGTAATGTTCCTATATCTTGCACGTTGCATCTTTTGTGCTTGTGCTTGTAATTTTTGATTATATGCTGCATTTATCTCTGACTGCAACATCTTCATTGTTGCTGAAAGTTGAGCATAATGCAATTTGTCCTTAGGATCAGTTGTTTTTCCTTCTTTCTGTGCTTTAACTTCGTCTTCACTGAATTTCTTTACATCTTTCTCTAAGTCTTCATATTTCTTGTCCATATATCCGGTAACTTCTGCGTTTCTATATGGGGTAACATCTACTCCTAATGAAGCGGTTAAATCAACAATCTCAGAAAGTTTTCTTTCTTTGAATCCTTTTTGATATAATTCATTGAATTTCTTTAAAGCTTCATCTGTACTTAGAATTCCTTTAAAATCTTCTAAAAATTGAGATAGTGCAACATTCCCAGTTGCTTCAACTTCTTGTTCTAATGCTCTTCTTGCAACTTGCGTTGGAGTAATAGCAGTTTTATAAGGTGCCATCAATAATGGTGCACCACCAGAAATCATTGCACCAGTATTCTCTTCAATGCCGGTTCTTGCAGCAGCAGCGTAAAGTCCATAATACTGGAAAAGTTGACCTTTAGCAGCTTTCATTTGCTCTTGGGTGACTCCATTTGTTCTGCCTTCTAAATCTGCCATTTTTTGTTTTTGTATATAATGAATTTATTATGCTTGAAAATGCTTCGCATTTTCGGCATGCCAAAAATCCAGCGGGATTTTTAAGCACATAATCCATAAGAAAATATCCTTTATAAATCTTTCGCTTTTGTTGCTCCAACAGAGTGACAACAAAGCAGAATAACCCCAAAGGAAACTATAAAGCTCCTCGAGAACTAATTTTTCAAGAAATTCAATAACTCGTTATATGCATATTTGCCTTGATGTTCCCATGTTTTTCTATGAGTTTGAATAATCGCATATTGCTTTGCTCCCTCTTCAGTTCTATGTCC
>JAPLYB010000020.1 GCA_026395795.1 Candidatus Pacearchaeota archaeon | reverse complement strand
CTTAGTTACTTGCCTTTTTACAAAGCCTTGAATATTTTCTAAAATTAGCTTATTTTTTGGGTTTATGTTAACTTTCTTCATAGGATATACTTAGTATATCCCATATATAAACCTATTGTCTATGCTTTATAGTTTCTAAAGTAATATGTTGGACTACTTACTCCATCACAAGTGTAATTAAATTGATATCTTTCACCTGGGATAAAGAATCTTAGTCCTCGATTATAATCCCAGAGATAATTATGTCTTACCATATTAGCATGCGTTCTACCCTCTTCATGGGTAAACTCTATAGAACAGAGTTCACATACTTCTCCATTGTTAGTACAACTTATGTTGAAAGTTATATCTGTTGAATTTCCTTGTATCTGGATTATTTGATTGTTTGTTGGATAAAGGGGGGTTATAATTACTGGCTGTCTTTGTCCTTGAGTTCCATTGCAATACCATGAACAACCGATGTAGCCAGTATCGTTCCATTCGTCCGGCTTGTCGCAGGAGTTGTTTGAACCAGAACTATTCCCCCACCCCAGAAAAGCAGCCAAATCATATGGGGAATTATCGCAGATTCTGTTTCTAAATAGAGTCATATTTGCAGGATAATTTGCCGAGTAGATCCCATCTCTGCTAAAATTTTCAATTTTATTATCTATGATAACTGTTGAAAGTTGATTCAAGACAGCAATCCCATATGTCTCGTTTATTTTTTCACCAATTATAGTGCAATTTTTTATTGTAAAATTCTCATTGTCTGCATCTACCCAAATTCCAACATTCTGATCAAAGATGCCATAAATTTTAATTTGTTTTCCTTGACAATCAAAGATTTGGTTTCTTGTGCCCAGAGAAGATCGACGAATACATGCATTTTCAGAATCTATATTTGTTATGTTCTGTGTTAATTTTACAACAGAACATGTAATGTTACTTAACTTATTAGTACAATCATCACAACTAGTACAAGAACACTCTTCTGCGCATTGATAAGTGCATCCTATTTTTCCAGTGTCATTCCAACCATCTGGTTTATCACAAGAGTTATTAGCACCATAGGTGCCGTTCCAACCTCCTTCATTATTAAAATCCATGTCGTTATCGCATACGTAATTCGAAAGGATATTTGAATTTGAGTAGGGGACATAAGAGTTACGTATTCCAACCCCATTATCTGAAATATCATTTCCCTGAAACAAATTATTAAAACTTTCTCCAGAAAGATAAAACCCATACCCCACGTTAGATTCTATTGTATTGTTTATTAAAGAATTGTTTGAAGAATACTGTACAAAGATTGCATGATAATTAAAGAGTAAGTTATTATTTATCAAAGAGTTGTTACTAGACAACTCCATAAAGATTCCCATAGAATTGTTGATTATAGTACAATTTTTGATTGTGTTTCCAAATTTATATGAAAAATAAATCCCATAGTAATCTGCGGTTCCGATAATCGAGTGTCCTTGGCAATCAAAAGTCTTATTATTAAAATTCTCTGGATTATCTATGCAGGTCCCCGTTGAATTTATGTCTTGTGTCAATTTCACAGCACTACAAAAAGGAGAATTTAACTTACTTGTGCAATCTTCACACGAATTACAAGGGCAATCACCTGGTTGTTCATCTCTTTGCGATTGTCCACTTCCGAAAATAGAATTCCATATTCTCATAAAAAGATTAGGACTCGTACTTGTGCCTGAACCGCTCGTGCCACTCGTACCGCTTGAAGGATTCGAGATGCCTGTTTGATTAACTGTATTATTTGTGTTATTTGCCTGTTGTATTGACAGAGGATATGTTGGAGATGTGCTTCCTCCTGATGAACCAAAGCTCGAGACAGCGTGTCCAGTCAATATGCTAGATGCAAATAATCCTAAAGTGAAAACGAAAATCGCGCTGAAGACAAAAATAGCAACTATAAAAACAGGAGACCCTTTCCTTGGAGTGATATCTGAAAATCTTGAAAAGTTTCTTTTTTGAGATATGTGGGTTTTAGAACTTTTAGAAAATCGTTTTTTGCCACCCATTTTTTAACATCTTCTCTATGAAATCCGTATATTTAAACTTTTTGAGATAGTTCGTTAAATCTAGCAAAAAGTTTAAAAGAGAAACCTTTCTTTCTATATAATATCTATATATGGCATGGGCCAAATGAAAAGAAAGAAAGGTCCAATAAAATAAAGAGGGAATGATTTTAACATGGTAAAAAAGAAAAAAGCTATAATTAAGGGTGCAACCAAGGAGAAAGTAAAGGACAAAATAAAGAAGAGTAAGATTATGAAAGTGAAGAAAGTTGAGAAGAAAACAGAGGAGAAGATAGAAAAGAAGACACAACTCAAACCAGAACAAAAACCTCAACAAACTAAACAACAATCTCAACCAGCGCCCGTCTCGCAAGTAGTACAATATGATTTTAAAACAAAAGAAGCAAAATGTCTTGCACTTTGGCAGGCTGAGAATGTTTACAAATTCAATCCAAAACATCCTGGAAAAATATTCTCTATTGACACACCGCCTCCAACTGTTTCTGGGACAATGCACATAGGACATGCTTGTTCTTACACTCATCATGATTTTATTGCAAGATTCAAAAGAATGAACGGATTTAATGTATTTTTTCCATGGGGAATGGATGATAATGGCCTGCCTACTGAGAGATATGTTGAGAAAAAACTTGGTGTGAAAGCAAATTCAATGCCCAGAAAAGAGTTTATTGATTTATGTTTAAAAGAAACAAAAGATGTTGAAGAAGACCTAAAGAAACAATGGACATCAATTGGATTTAGTTCTGATTTTTCAATTGCTTATAGGACAATTGACACGACTGCAAGGACTATCTCCCAATGGAGTTTTATTGAGTTATTTAAGAAAGATAGGGCTTATAGAAGAGAATGTCCTGTTTTATGGTGTCCTGAATGTCACACTGCAATCTCTCAAGTAGAATTAAAAGACAAGGAAGAGTCAACTCTTTTTAATGATATCATATTTAAAGTTGCAACTGAAGTCGGAAAAGCAGGAACAGAGATAGTAACAGAAGATATTGTTGTTTCTACCACTCGGCCTGAATTCTTGCCTGCTTGTGTAGCTGTCTTTTATCATCCTCATGATGAAAGATATAAGCACTTGAAATTTAAAAAAGCAATTGTACCTTTGTTTAATTTTTCAGTTCCTATTCTTGAAGATGAGAGGGTAGACATGAATAAAGGCACGGGGATAGTAATGTGCTGCACTTTTGGAGATCAGACAGACATGGACTGGTGGAGAGCATATGGCTTGCTTTATAGGAAATTATTAACAGAAGATGGATTCTTAACAGATATTGCTGAAAAATATAAGGGTTTGAGGATAAAAGAAGCCAGAATAAAAATATTACAAGACCTGAAAGAGAAGAATCTCATCAGAAAACAAGAAAAAATAAAACATGCGGTTAACGTGCATGAAAGATGTGGGACTGAAATTGAGATTATAGTTGCAAAACAATGGTTTATCAAATATCTCGACCTGAAAAAAAAATTCTTGGAAATTGGAAATGAAGTAAAGTGGCATCCAGAATATATGAAATCGAGATATGAAAATTGGATTAAGGGA
Source organism: Candidatus Pacearchaeota archaeon (assembly GCA_026395795.1). GTDB lineage: Archaea > Nanobdellota > Nanobdellia > Pacearchaeales > UBA284 > JAPLYB01. Next base: position 7,759 of record JAPLYB010000020.1, on the reverse strand, counting down.
TTGCAATGGGATTGGTGCATTTCAAGACAAAGGTATTTTGGAGTTCCTTTCCCTGTTTGGTATTGCAAACAATGCGGAGAAATCATTATAGCTGACGAAAATGAACTTCCTGTTGACCCTTCTGATAGCAAGCCCTCTATTGGGGTATGCCCTAAATGTGAATCAAAAGAATTTGTTGCTGAAAAAGATATCATGGATACTTGGGCAACATCAAGCCTCACACCAGATATTGCAATTGCTGCAGCTGAGATACAATATGGAGATTTATCCAAAAAACTTTATCCATTCTCATTGAGACCCCAAGCTCATGACATCATAACTTTCTGGGCATTTAACACAATTGTAAAATCTTATTTTCACCATAATGCCAAGCCATGGAACGATATTATGATCTCTGGCTATGTCTTGCTTGGAAAAGAAAAAATGTCCAAGAGCAAGGGAAATGTTATCGAACCAATAGAATATCTTGAAAAATATGGGATGGATGCTCTGCGTTATTGGGCTTCAACTTCAAAGCTCGGAGAGGATATTATGTTTGATGAGAAGGAATTTATTGCTGCAACAAGACTTGTGAAAAAGTTGTGGAACGCTTTTAATTTCTTTAAAATTCATCTTGAAAATAAACCAGTCAAACCGAAAAAACTTGAAAAAGTTGATGAATATTTGTTGCTTGAATTAGAAAAAACAATAAAAGAATGCACTAATCATTTTGATAACTATGAATATTCTCATGCACGTGCGTGTGTTGAAAAGTTTTTTTGGCAGATATTCTGTGATAATTACCTTGAAATAATCAAAGGGAGAATCTATGGACAAGATAAAGAAAAGAAACTCTCTGCACAATATGCAGTTTATCAAACCTTCTTGAATGTTCTTAAGTTATTTGCCCCCATCATGCCTTGTATTACAGAAGATATTTATCAATCATTCTTTAAAGAATATGAAAAATCGATTTCAATTCATGTTTCAAAATGGCCAGAAGTAACAATCAAGAAATTTAATAAAGAACATGAAAAATTGGAAAAACAAGGACAAGAAATGATCAAGATTCTTGAAGATGTTAGAAAAACAAAAGCTAAGGCACAAAAATCCATGAAAGCAGAAATAATCTTGACAATGAAACCAGATGTCAAGAAGATCCTCGAGCCAATGATAGATGATCTAAGGTCCGTTACAAATGCAAAAGAAATCAAAGAAGGTGAATTTAAGGTTGAATTTCTTTAATAACTAGTCTTCCTTGTCTTGGGGGTTTTCTTTTTCTTCTTTATCAGAACAAATTTCGTCTATAAGTTCTTTATCTGGATCTTTAGATTCTTCTTTTTGATCAATTCCCTCTTTAATCTGTTCATTGAATATCTTGTTCTCATATTTTTCCATTGCTTTTTCTTTTTTACTTCTTTTTCCGCTAAGTTGCATTGTAGATGCAAGATCAATAAAGTATTTTCCATCTTCAATCTTATAGATAATGGGCTTTCTTTTGAATAAACTGACAAGATCTATCTCAAATTTTCCTGATTTCTTGATTCTTATTGATTCTAAATCTAAGATGACTGGCTTATCATTTCCTTCACCAACAATTTCCTGAACATCATTAAGAATTTCTTCTCCTTCTGCCCTGGTTATCTTGCTCATCTCTGCTTGAAGTTTTACATCTCCTTCCTTGAAGAAAAAGAAATAATGAGAACCACAGTTACTGCATCCCGTAAGAATTTCCGGAGACGCTGTTTCATAAATCTTTCCGCATCTAACACATCGATTTGGCATTTTCTCTCTTGTTTATAATATTTATAATTTATATTAGGGGTATTTTGAATAATTTAAATTTTCTATTATCTGAAATATTTTAAATCGTTTAAGCATGATTATATTGGCTTTGTTTGTTTTAGCGCATTTCTTGAACCTTTTTGAATATCAGACTATATTGTAATTATATATAAAGATTTCTGGTCGTAATTTTTATGTATAATTATAAATAAATTAAAGAAGAAAAATTTAAAAATAACATAGTCATAAAGAATTATGAAAAACCTAGAAAAAACATTAAATCTTATGTCGAAGATATCTATTACGATGCTTCTTGGAGGAGGAGAATTATTTTATAGCTATTCCAATCATCACAATGCGACTTTACAAGTAATCGGTGGTTCTGCACTAATCTTTAGCGCAGTTTACCAGATTCTTTTTGCTGCAACAGAAGTAGTAGCTCCATTAAACAATTATCTTTATCACACTGAAAGAGATTAAATACATTTATCCCATGTAAGAAAGTGCTTTATCTTCTTTGACGCTCTTTGCGTCAGCAACTTTTGTCATTAAATCTTTTATCTTGACTTCAAATTCTTTTGCTTTTTCTACCAAAGGCCCTGTATCAATTTGTAATTTAAGATATTTATCTAACGTGTCTATAAGCTTTGCAGCTGCTTTGTTGTCTGGCATCTGAGAATGTGCTTCAACAAAGAAACACGAAAGAGGACTTGTGGTTTTCATTAATAACGCACCAGTTACTCCTATAATTATTCCCTCTTCTAATGGGAGAATTTTTAGTTTATTTAATTTATCTTGAACTGTTTTTGCTTTTGAATAGAAAAATACTTTTGGATCTTTTCCTGAGACTTCTGAGTTGACTCCTTCTAATCCTATTATCTCTTTCACTTTAAGCTGCTTGACTAATTCATTAATTGTTTCTGCTAATTCCCATTCTAATCCATCGACTGGCGTGACTGCTTGAACGATTAATATATTTGATTTTTTATCGTAGAATATTCCTAAGGGATTGATTAATTCTCCTTTATGGATTGCAGCTATTGGCTGGACCTTGTCCGAAGATATTTTCCCTATTGATTTTGCTCCAAGATGTTTTATAAGATACTCAGTTGCAATGGTCGAAACAAATCCAAAGCCCGGAAAACCTTCTATAAGTATAGGTTTTGTTGTTGGCTTTTCAGTTAATTCTATCTTTAACATTTTTTCTCTTTTTTTCTACATGCTCAAAAAAGAAAACTTTTTTAGCATGCTGAAAATCTTATGATTTTCATCATTAAAAAAGAGAAGAACTATTTAAATTTATCGCGTTCTTACAATAATAAAAAATCCACAGAAACCTTTATAAATTAGTTATAATTCTAGTATAACATAAAGAGGAAACGAATTTATATAATAGAAAATGGAATTAGAAACACAACATCAAGCAATGGGTTATGACAGAACTGCAACATTATTCAGTCCAGATGGGAGACTTCTTCAAGTTGAATATGCTGAGAAAACAGTCAGATTGGGAAGTGCTAGCATGGGTTTACTCTGCACAGATGGTGTAGTAATCGTCGCTGACAAAAGAATTAATGATCCTTTACTTATCCCAGAATCAATGATGAAAATTTATGAGATTGATGATAATATCATTGCAAGTACTGCAGGAATACTATCAGATTCAAGAATCTTAATGGAAAAAGCTCAAATGGTTGCTCAACAACACCGAGTTACTTATGATGAACCAGCTGATGTTGAAAGTGTAATAAGAGAGATTGCGAATTTAAAACAGGCATACACACAATATGGTGGAGTAAGACCCTTTGGACTAAAAGTTATCATGTCTGGTGTGAATAAAGATGGCACAGGCAAATTGTTTGCTACAGACGTTACTGGAAATTATTTTGGCGCAAAAGCAACAGCAATCGGAGAGAATGATGATAAAATTTTAGATTTTTTAAGAAAGGAATATAAAGATAATTTAACAATAGACCGAGGGATGAAACTCGCCTTGAACATATTCAAAAAAGTATTAGGAAAGAACTTTGATATTTCCAGATTTGAGGCTTGTTATGTCAAGAAAGATTCAAAGAAAATAGAAAGATTAGCAGGAGATGCTCTTACAAAATACCTGAAGAACGACTAAAAAAGAATTAAAAAATAGGGATTATAATCAACTGATAAATAAAATTAACAATTAAACATATTCTTATCTTACCGTGGGCTGGTAGTAGAAAAGTATAAAAATCATCTTTTACTGACTTCTTTGGATAAGGTAAGAAAAAATTTAGAGAATTATAGAAAATGAGTAATGTTTTAGCAAAAATTAAAGTTAAAGGAAAATTGTTTGAGACCATTGTCGATCTTGACAAGGCTCTTTCTTTTAGAAAACAAAAACTTGAAGGAAATCCATCAACTTTAAGGGATATAATAGAGATTAATGAAATCTTTTCAGATTACAAAAAGGGATTGAGAGTTAAAGGTTCTGATTTAAAAGATGCGTTTGGAACAGAAGACGTATTTGCTATTGCAGGCAAGATAATCAATGATGGAGAAATACAACTGCCTCAAGAATATAGAGACAAAATGAGAGAGGCAAAAGTCAAGCAGATTGTTGATTTTTTATCTAGAAACTGCATGGATACAAGAACGAATGCGCCATACACCCCTGAAAGAATTGAAGCAGCTATGAAACAGGCTGGTGCTAAAATAGACGACAGAAGTGTAGACGAACAGGTTCCAGGAATTATTCAAGCCATACAAAAAATTATCCCTATTAGGATAGCTGTTAAAAGAATTGAATTAATAATTGGTCCAGAACACGTAGGGAAGATTTATAACTTAATAAAAACATTTAAAAAGGAGAAAGAGAATTGGCTAAATGATGGATCGATGAGTTGCATCATTGAATTGCCTGCGGGGATGCAATTAGAGTTTTATGATAAACTAAACGCAATGACGCATGGTGAGGCCATAACAAAAGAGGTAAAAGAGTGACAAAGAGAGTTTAATAATTAAGAAGAATAACATAAAAAATTAAGAAAAAATGACACTAAAGAAAGAAACAGAAGACATTGAAACAAGTGAAAAAGAAATAGACTCAGGAGAATGTGAGAGTAGAACCATAGTCACACCTGGAGAAGTTGTTGCAGAAGGCAATGATTTTCTTCCTGGAGAAGGAACAAGAAGAGAAGGCAAAGAAATTCTTGCTCAAAAATTCGGGCTGCTTGAAAAAAATAATAAGCTTGTGAAAATCATCCCTCTAAGCGGAGCATATGTTTCTCGACCAGGAAACGTTATTATCGGAAGAGTTGTTGATATAACATTTAATGGTTGGCTAATTGACATACTTTCAACTCATGAAGCATTCTTGTCAATAATGGAATGCTATGGATATGTAAATAAAAGAGATTTGACAGAATTGTATGATTTCAATGATCTTATTGTTGCAAAAATTAAATCAGTCAAGGCAAGAAGCATTGATCTTTCAATGAAAGAAAGAGGATTTAAAAAACTTGAAGGCGGAATGCTTGTAAGAATAAACTCAACAAGAGTTCCAAGAGTTATTGGAAAAGCAGGAAGCATGGTTGGAATGATAAAAGACGAAACAGGATGTAATATCATTGTCGGACAGAATGGTTTAGTCTGGATAAATGGAAGCAAGGTAGAAAATGAATTGCTTGCAAAGAAAGCAATTGAAATGATTGTTGAAAAACCATTTCAAGAAGGCTTGACTGAAAAAGTAAAAGAATTTTTAAGTAAAAACAAGATAAAGTAAAAATTATAATAAACAAGATTAAAAATATTAATATTAAAGATATAAAAACAACGTCGCATAAAATAAATTGATATTATAAATAATTAATAATAAAAATAAGATAAAAACACAAAAATGGCAGAAAAATACAAGAGGGCAGATGGAAGAGATTACGATGAAACAAGAAAGATGGAAGCAAAAGTCGGAGTTGTAAAAAGGGCAGACGGAAGCGCTATCTTCTCATTTGGAAAATCACAAGCACTTGCTTGTGTTTATGGACCAAGACAATTTCATCCGCAACATTTGCAAAATCCAGAAAAAGGAGTTTTAAGATGTTATTATGATATGACTAGTTTTTCAGTTCCAGAAAGAAAGAGGCCTGGGCCAAACAGAAGAGCTTCTGAAATATCATTTGTGACAAGCAGGGCTCTAGAAACAGTTATCCCTCTAGAAAACTATCCAAATTCGGTTATAGACTGTTACATTCTAATTTTACAAGCAGATGCCTCAACAAGATGCGCTGGAATCAATGCAGCTGCTCTTGCTTTAGCTAGTGCTGGAATTCCAATGAAAGAGATGGTTTCAGCTGTTTCAGTTGGAAAGATAGGTGGAGCAATTGTTGCAGATATCTCAAAAGATGAAGAAGATTACGAAATCGTTAAAGACGGCAAGACAATCAAATCTGCTACAGACATTCCTTTTGCGATATTATCAAGATCAGAAAAAATTAGTTTGTTGCAATTAGATGGAAGAATAAAACCAGAAGATTTGAAAGAAGCGATTGCGATGGCTAAGAAAGTTTGCAGAAAAATAAATGAAATTCAAAAGAAAGCATTAAAGAAAATTAAGGAAGAGTAAAATGGAAATTTCAACAATAATGAAAAAGAAAATAGAAGAGATGGTCTCTAAAGAGATCAGATTGGATGAAAGAGGATTGTTAGAACACAGGAAATTAGATATAACATTTGATGTTTCACACAATGCAGAAGGATCAGCACGAGTTAAGCTTGGAGATACAGAAGTTATAGCTGGTGTCAAGATGGACCTTGTTGAACCTTTCAAAGATTCTCCTGATGCAGGTGTTTTGACTGTTGGAGCTGAATTGCTTCCTCTTGCTTCAGATAGATTTGAAATGGGTGCTCCTGCTATTCAGGCAATAGAACTCGCAAGACTTATTGATAGAGGAGTTAGAAACAGCGAATGTATTGATATAAAGAGTCTTTGTGTTAAAGAAGGAGAGAAAGTTTGGAGTGTAAGTATTGATATTTATCCAATAAACGATGCCGGAAGCTTGATTGATACGTGCTTTATAGCTGCTGTTGCCGCACTTTCAAATGCGCACATCCCAGTTGTTAAAGATGAAAAAGTTCAATATGGAGAATTGAGCAAGGAAAAACTTCCAATGACCTGTATACCAACAACAGTTACTATCTATAAGGTTGGAGACAAATTTTTAATTGATCCTCTTGTTGAAGAAGAAGATGCTTCAACAGCAAGATTAACTTTCACATTCACTCTGCCTGAAGAAGAGATCCATTCAATGCAGAAAACAGGAGAGGAATTAAGTGAAGAAGAAATATTAAGTATGATGGACATTGCAATAAAAGAAGCCAAAAAACTAGCTCCAAAGGTCTCAGCTTTTCTAAAGAAGTAATCTAAAAAATGATAACGCAGGAATATACAAAATTTGAGAGAGCAAGAATTATCGGAGCGAGGGCCTTGCAGATTAGTGCAAATGCTCCAATCTTATTGAAGATAAGTCAAGAAGAACTTGAAAGAATCAATTATGATCCTATAACGATTTCTGAGATGGAATTTGATGCAGGAATCCTTCCAATAACTGTTAACAGACCAATGCCTAAGAGAATGGAAAAAATAGAGAAAGAAGAAGTTGCTGAACTTGTTGATGAAGTTGAAACAGGAGAAGCAGTTGAAAAAGGGAAGGAAAAGAAAGGAAAGCCAAAACCAGAAGATGAAAAGGAAAAAGAAGAAAAGGCAGAAGCAGTTGAAGCTGAAGCAAATGCCGAAGACGAAATTGCAGAAGAGTTTGAGAAATTAGAAGGAGAAGCAGAAGAAACTTCTGAAGTTCCTGTTGGAGAAGGCGAGTAAGTTTTCTACAGTATCTCCGAATGAAGTTTAATACTATAAAGTTACTCCGAAAAGTTTAAATACTTAACCTATCTATTAGATAGGTATGAAAAGAGTGAAGATTATAACAAAAACAACACTTATTCTGAAAGGAATAAGATGCTTTCT
>JAPLYB010000038.1 GCA_026395795.1 Candidatus Pacearchaeota archaeon | reverse complement strand
CCGCATAAATCTTTAAAGTTTGATGAACTAGAAACACCGTCACAAGCTTTTATAAGAAAAATGAGAAAATGAAAACCCGAGAAAATGTATCGTTAGGAAATAATAACGGGATAACACACGGGTCCGTTTCTTCTTCTCTTAACAGGTTTTGCACACATTTATAAACTCAAATTAATTGAATAATGGTACTAAATTAGACAAGTTTTCTTGTAGAAGTTAGTCAGATAATAGAAATGAGTAAATATGTTAGGAGGAAAAAATGAGCACAAAAGTTTATGTTGGTAACTTAGCATTCACTGTAACAGAGAAAGAACTTAGAGAAGCTTTTTCACAATATGGCGAATTGACCGAAGTTATGGTTATCACAGACAGGCTATCTGGTAGATCAAAAGGATTTGGTTTTATCACCTTTGCTGATGATGAATCTGCAAAGAAAGCAATTTCTGAGATGAACGGTAAAGACCTTCAAGGAAGAAGTATAAAAGTCAGTGAAGCTAAGCCAATGGAAGAAAGATCAGAAAGAAGAAGTTTTGGTAGAAGATACTAAAGTTTCTGAATAGTTATATAATTTTTTTATTTTTTTAATTAATTTTTTAAATATGCCCAAAAATCAGTAAATTTTTGGCATGCAGAAAAAGCAAATCTTTTTCTAGCATGCTTTGTTTTGAAGAACAAAGGTGATCTCGAGAATATTTTATTCTTAGTAGATTATTAATAGACAACAAGAAAATGAGCACATTCAAAGAACTTGGAATTTCAGAAGAAGTTCTGAAAGTGATAGAAGAAGACAAATTTGAAAAACCAAGTGATATACAAGCAAAGACAATTCCCTTAGTTTTAAAGGGGAAGGACGTTATAGGTGGCAGTGCAACTGGTTCTGGAAAGACATTGGTATTTGCGGCAGGTATAATCAACAATACAGAAAGAGGGGAAGGTGTTCAAGCATTAATTTTGACACCAACACGAGAATTAGCAGAACAAGTTTCAAAATCAATAAAACATTTTGCAAAATACAAACCATTAAACATTGCAGCAGTCTATGGGGGATTATCAATTAATCCACAGATATATGCGCTGAAAAGAGCAGATATTATCATCGGAACACCTGGAAGAATTTTAGATCATCTTGAACGAGGCACCTTAGAACTAAGAAAATTGAGGGTATTGGTTCTAGATGAAGCAGATCGAATGCTTGACATGGGTTTTATAGATGATGTTGTAAAAATAATAAAACAATGTCCTGAACAAAGACAGACTCTCTTGTTTTCAGCAACAATATACGATGAAGTTGTTTTTATTGCCGCAAAATACATGAGAAGCCCAGTTGAAGTTTCAGTTGAATCACATGTTGATCCTAAAAAGCTTCATCAAGTTTTTTATGATGTTAGAGATAATGAAAAATTTTCATTATTAGTAAATCTATTAAGAAATGAAAAATCAGATCTTGTTATGGTTTTCTGTAATACAAGACATAACACAGAATTTATAGTTAAGAACTTGAGATATAATCGAATAGAAGCAATAGCAGTTCATGGTGGTTTCTCTCAAGATAAAAGAGATAAAGCCATGAGTGAGTTTCATTCAAAATCAACAAAAGTTCTAGTTTGCACAGATGTTGCAGCCAGAGGATTGGACATAGAAGGAATTTCTCATGTTTACAACTATGACATCCCGAAGAATAGCAAAGATTATATTCATAGAGTTGGGAGAACAGCAAGAGCAGGAAAAGAAGGAATAGCAGTCAATATTGTTGCAAGTAGAGATTATGATAATTTTAACAAAGTTGAAGAAGATGAATCATTAAAAATCACAAAATTAGATATTCCAAGAATGGATCGGGTTTTCATAAAATCAAGAGATGAATTATCTGCAAGGGGGGAATTCAGAGGGCATAGCACAAGAAGCAGATTCGGTGATCGAGGTAAGTTTGATAACAGAAATCCAAGAAGTTCATATAGACCTGGCAGATATCAAGATCAAGAAAAAAAGACAGAATATGATCATAGTACAGACAGAAGACATGATCATCAGATAAGACACAAGACAGATGGTTTCAGAAGGAAAATAAAAAACCAGGTCAGAGGCAGGACAGAAGATTATCATCAAAGAAAGACTTACAATATGTAAGAATGAAGTTTCTCAATTTTTCTTAGTAATGGATTATAAATGATCAAAGAATAATTTTATAAATCACTTAGATGTGAATGTATTAAGTGCACGGATGCCACAGCAGCTACTGGGATCGCCTGCAGAGCGATTTTTCGGGGGTGCAAGTCCCTCTCCGTGCTTACTGTTACTCTGGAGTGGTTACAAAATAGGAAGATTTAAAAAGTTAAAATTCTTCGACAAATTGATTAAAATGACAGATAATTTAGGACCAAACCTTGAGGAAGAAATTAAAACAGAAATTTTAAAGTGTAAACAAGAACATGGAGAAGGCTGGGGAATGTGTTTTTTCAATAATTTTGATGGTTATCTTCCTGGTGGATTTATGAGGTATATTTCACAACCAATAAGATCACAACATCGTCCTCATGAAAAAGGAAGTGAAATAAAAAGAAAGCAAACACTTGATGAATTTTTTGCTACAATTGATAAAGCTATAGAAAAAGTTAACATTGCTCCTGAACAAATTTTTGTAGCAAGAACATCCTACCATGATTCTACATATGGCGTGGGTGTTTTAGATAATGAAATATTTGAATTAATAATACCTATCTATATTGAATTAAGAAAAATGGGATACAACCATTATCCTGATTTAACCAGTTAGAAGATAAAAGCCCTTAAAAGTACAAGTCCCCGTCATGCATTCTACAAAAACGAAAGATTTAAATATTGGCTATCCAATAATATTATTGGTTAAACAATAGATGAAAAAATGAAAAATAAACTGCAAGAAATAGGTAAAGAAAAATTCAATCAAACAGATTTTATAGTTTTACAAAGCTTTTTTCCAGAAGGTAAAGAACTAACTCTCAAAAAGATAATGGAAAGAAGCAAATACTCTTATGAACCGTGTTATAGGACTGTTAATAAACTTCTTAAAGCGAAGATAATAACTGTTAAAAAATTCGGAAGAACACTTGTTTATTCGCTAGATTTCCATAAGACTCCTACAAAAACGGCTTTTTACTTCTATTCTACTAAGAAAGCAAATGATTTTTCGATATCCCATCCATCTGTCTCTGCTGGTTTATCTGAGATTCCAGAAGACAAAACGGAACTCCTTGCTGTATTCGGGAGTTATGCAAAAGGAACTTTTACTGAAAAAAGTGATGTGGATATAATTTGTATCGGTGATGATAAAGAATTTATAGAAAAAAAGATAAAATCCTTAAGATATGGTTATGGAAAACACTTTACTCCGATAGTTATGCCAAAAATAGAATTTGTAAAAATAAAAGAAGAAAACAAGGAATTTTGGGATGATCTAATAAATTATGGAATAATATTTAAAGGATATGAACTATTTTATTATTATACTTACTTACGATGAAACAAATACAATCAGCTCGATTTTGGATAGGAAAAAAGACTTTAGTTAAAGACATGACAGTATATTCGCTTGCTGGCAAGTATATCGAAAAAGCGAAAAATAATCTAATAACCATGCAAATCTTATCAGACATTCAATCAAATAAAGAAGCAAGAAAACTGCTTAGTATTCCAGAAAATTATAGTTCAGATGAATGGGTAACTGTATCGTCATATTATGCCATGTATGCTGCTGCACTTGCTTTATTGGCAAAAATTGGCTATAAAAGTTCAGCTCATGCTGCCACAATTTCTGCCTTGAATGACTTCTTTGTCAAAAAGAAAGTTTTGGACAAGGAATATCTTGCACTTTTGGAATCTGCACAACTAACAAAAGAAGAAGTCAATGAATTAGCCAACGCAAGAGAGAACAGAGAAACTGCTCAATATGAAGTTACAAAAACAATAACCCATAATCTGGCAGAAACTGGAATTAAAAACGCATATAAGTTTGTTGAAAGAGTAAGAGTGATCATCAACAAGATGTGAATACCCCCTTTTCTAGAAAGGTACAAGTCCCCGTCATGCCCTCTCCGTGCTTCCCGACGACAAATGGATTTTTGTCGACGATAAAAACTGCTTTTTTAGAAATACTATAAAAAACTAAAACTAGTATGCAATATTAACCTGTTCTAATAACTTTTTTCTTTTCTTCTTCAACTTTTCAGGCACATCTAAAAAGTTTTCTTCACTTACAACATTCTCGCCTGTTTTTGATTCAAGTTCTTTTCTTGCATTGCCTGCAACTTCTCCGCCTTGTTTTGCAGCAACTTTATTTTCATCTAATCCTTGAACATCTTTTGATTTTGCAATTGCAGTTGTTGAAGCTTCTCCAAGCATTGTGAAAATTAATTCTAAATCATCCATATGATCTCTCAGATTCTCTCTTTCGAGTTTCTTTAATTTCTTGTACTCTTCAACTGTTTTTCCAAAAGTTGCTTTGCTTATTTCATTTGTCAGAATAGCAAAGTCAACCTCTTTTTGTACGCCTCTATTTTTCCACTCATCTGTTAATCCTTGCCTTATTGCTATTCCTCTTAATCTTTTTTCAATCCATTCTTTTGAATATCCTTTTTGTTCATACAATAATTTCATTCTTCCTTGAGCACGTTCTGGATCTTCAATTTCCTGGATTCGTTCATAACCCACTCTTGCAAGCCATCTTTTGAAAGGCTCTGCTTTCTTGGATGGAATTGATTGAATTATCCTAAAAATTCCTTCTGTGTCTGCACAGTCTGTCTCATACTCCTTGCCATCAGAAGACACTAGTTTCAGTTGTCCGATTTTATCGGACAACTCAAAACCCTCTTCTATTAATTTAACTTTTAAATCAGACCAATATTTTCTAGGACGAGGGCTATCTGTTAAGGCTTCTATAACATCTATAATTGAGAAAAACCACTTGTTATTAACAAGCTTTCTTCTTATGCCTTTTCCATGAAAAACAGCTATATGTGTTTCACTTTCTCTTTTTTCATCTTTCATATTATGTTAAAAAACAGCGCACTGTTTTTGACATCACAAAAACTCGTGCACGAGTTTTTCATGATTTTAAGAATCTCTAAGTTTAATAATTTAACGATGTTGAAAGATTCAGATTTCTTCAACCTTCACTTTGAAAAGTTTTTCTCCTTTGTCAAGTTTATCTTTTATCTCCTTTTCATCTAGGTGAATCCATGTAGGATTGACCAAGAAGATGCCTTCTTCAACATTATTCTGCTCTTCTTTATGAATTGTAATGTGTTTCATTTTAAAAAAATAAACTAAAAAGTGTAATCAACAAAAGAGGTCGTGAAGAGCATCTCCATTGTCCTATCATTTATAAAATCGGGAGTATATGTCACGTAAATTGATTTACCTTGTGAATTTCTGAACCATAGTGGGGGGTCACAATTAGATTCTGAAGGCGTTGATGCTTTTTCATCATATGTCATTCCTCCTGCTTCATAAAATTCACGAATCCAACTCACCAGTCTATCATATCCTGGACTTCTTTCTCTAGGCACGGGACTTAATGTAAAATGTTCTAACTGTATTGGTTCTAGTATTGTTCTAGGAATCTCTGTTCTAATGCCTGCTTGGTATAAGGGAGTCATTATCTTTTTAACTCGATCCATAACAATCCCTAATGGAATATTATTTGAAGTCATTTCTTCCAGGTCTTCTATAGAGGGGCTTTCATGTGATAAAACCCCCAGTTTTATTTTTAGGTGTTCTTCTAATGTTTGCGGTAAATTATTTCTTTCAGTCATTCTGTTTATCCTCCATAAGTTTATTTGTTATTGTTTAGTAATAAAATATATTATGAAATTAGGTAAATAAACATTTGTTGTAGAAAAGCGACTACAACAGATAAGTTTAAAAATCTAAATGTTTTATGATTGTATGGTAAGCAAAGAAGACGCATTAAAGGAATTAAACCTGAATGACAAGGAAATTAAAGTTTATCTATCTCTTTTAATGCTAGGGCAATCAAGCGTTAATGCAGTTGCTAAGAAATCAAATCTGAATAGAGTTTCTACCTATGATATATTAAAAGCATTGCTTGAAAAAGGTTTTGTTTCCTATGTTATTATCTCTGGAGTCAAGCACTTTGAAGCAGTAGACCCCTCTAAATTTCTAGACTCTTTAAGAGAAAAGCAAGAAAAAATTAAAGAAGTTTTGCCCGAACTTAAATCCATTAAATCATCTCTAACAAAAAAACCACAAATAGAGATGTTTGAAGAGATAAATGGACTAAAGTCAATATTTAATGATATTCTTAAAGAGAATAAAGAAACTTGGTTTATTGGTGACCCAAAGATGATAAAGGCGCTTGAATTTTACTTCCCTCATTTTATAATGCATAAGAGGAAACAAGGTATTTTCTCTAAAGTTATCACTTTAGACTGTGCTGAAATGAAACAATATCAAAAAGAAGCACCAAAAAAATTCATTAATATGAAATTCATTCAAGATAAGATTGAAATGACTAAAATTATTTATGGAGACAAGATTGCATTTTTAACATTTAAAGAAAAAAATTCAATTGGGATTTTAATAGAAAATAAAGAAATTACTGAAACTGAAAGAAAACTATTTGAAATCCTTTGGAAACAAGCAAAACCCTAACTAAAACGAAAAATATATAAAGTTCGACGCCATTTATACCTTATAATAATCAAAAAAGACTAAAAAATAAAAAGAGTCTCATCATTATAGACAAAAAGTCCTTTGTTCTCTCCGTGCTTCCAGTCATTTTGAAGATTTTCGTGTGCTTAGAAATATGCTCCCAAACTTATCCTGACGATATATAAATTAGAGGGGATTGTAAATTTTCTGGAAATGCTGCAAAATCCTTAATTTTGGGCATGCCGAAAAACTACTGTTTTTCAAGCATAAAACTAAATTTTAATCCAACTCGAGCGGGAATTGCATAAACAATAGATTCAATATGTTAAATAGGACATAAAATTATGTTATTTAAATCATAATACTCCCAAGGTGGTTTAATTGAACCAAAAAATTGATTTGAGAACAAAAACGAAAGGTTTAAATATGTTAAATATATTTAACATAATATAAAATAAACTTAACAAAAAGTTAAATAAATTTAATATCCTAAAAAATTAACTTGCGTAAACTTATTAATTTTTGGGATGCCGAAAAAGTTTTCTTTTTCGAGCACATAGAAAAAAATGATAATCAATAAGAATAGTGAATTTAAGATAATGCAAATCTTAACAAGATTTTGGTTTAGAGAATTCTCCGCTTATGAACTTTCTAGAGAATCAAAAATAAGTGTTCCAATGGTTTATAGGGCAATTGAAAAGTTTTTATCTAAAAAGATTATATCCCAAAACAGGAAAAAGATAAAAATAAACTTTAATAATTTTTTTGCTTACAACTTTAAGCTTCTTTATGATGCAGAACGATTTTCCGAACTTTCTCAAGAATATCAAGAAAAAGTAAATAATATTTTTAATGCAGTTAAATCAGAATATCTTTCTGATTTACTGGGCTTTATTATTTTTGGCAGTGTTGCTTCAGAAGAAACAACTGAAACCAGTGATCTTGATATTTTGGTTATTGTAAAAGAAAAAAAAGAGATAAATTATAGAAAAAAAGGCTTATTGAAAATTGAGAAGATAAATATTATAGAAAAAAACAAGAACGAACTTGAAAACGAATACTTGCTTGCTCATGACCTTGTTTTAAATGCTCTTATGAATGGTATCGTTATTTTTGATGAAGGGGTTATTAGGTTTCTCTTAACAAAACCCCTACCACAACCCTCTAATGAAGTTATAATGCAAAAGAAAGAAAGGTTAGATATCTTAAAAGATAGACTTTTAATCTTGCTTAAAGATAAAAACTATAAAGAACTAGTTGAGCAATTTAAACTTTACATTATTGAAAAAGCAAGGATTTTGTTTTTGCAGAAGGATATAATCCCGAGTTCTAAAAAGTATATAATCAATAATCTTAAAGAAGTTGATAAAAACCTTTATAATCTTTATCATCATGTAAATAATAGCAATGCAGGAGAATTACTAAAAAATGTTTGAACGTGCAAAAGAGAACTTTAAATTTACGAGGAAAAAGTTAGAACATGCTAAAAGTTATTTCGACGAGGGAGATTTAGCAGAATCAGTGCATTACATCTGGGTTGTTTTTGAAAATTGCATAAATATTGTAAAAGATATCAAAAATAATAAACCACTTCATGAACATAAAGGAAAGGTAGAACTTTTCAAGTTTTATCACAGCTTAGGACATTTAAAAAAAGATTATTCTGAAACATTTGCCAAATTGCTAAAGCTAAGAATAACAGCAGATTTTGGGGATTATGGAAATTCTCCTAAAATTCCAGAGAAAAAAGTTGTTAAGGAATTTTTAGATGATGCAATAAGCTTGTTTAATGAAGTTGAAAGATTATTCAAGAAAGCTTGAATAATCATCAAATACCCCTTTCTCTAAGTGAAATCCCCCTCCATGCTTTATACCAACATTTTCTTTAGATAACTTTAAAAATTAACTTTGAGTTCTATGAGTCTAGATTTAAAGATTAGTTTAATATTCAAATTAAAATGCCAAATCAAGAAAATCGACTGCCTATGAAAAGTGAAGAAGCAATAAAAGTCATAAATCTCACAAAGAAGTTCAAAGATTTAACAGCTGTGAATAACATTTCATTCACAGTAAAGAAAGGCGAGATATTTGGATTTCTCGGTCCAAACGGGGCAGGAAAATCAACAACACTTTCTATGCTTGCAACTCTTCTTGAACCAACTCAGGGTACAGCTCTTGTAAACGGATTTAGTATCAGGAAAGACAGAGACTCTGTCAGAAGATCCATTGGAATGGTATTTCAAGATCCGACATTAGATGAAGAGCTAACAGCCTATGAAAACATGGATTTTCATGGAAGGTTATATAATGTTCCAGCAACAGTTAGAAAGAAAAAAATTTTAGAACTTTTGAAGCTCGTTGAGTTGAATGAGAGAAAAGACAGTCTAGTAAAAACTTTTTCAGGAGGAATGAGAAGAAGACTTGAAATTGCAAGAGGTTTGCTTCATGAACCAAAAGTTCTTTTTCTAGACGAACCAACATTGGGTTTAGACCCCCAAACAAGAAACAAACTCTGGGAATACATAAAAAGATTGAATACGGAAAAAGGGTTGACAATAATTCTTACAACACACTATATGGACGAAGCAGACAAACTAAGTGATAGAATAGCAATCATAGACAATGGAAAGATGATTATTCTTGATACGCCAGAAAACCTAAAGAATATGATTGGGGGAGAGATCATCACTGTTGAAACACCTAATGGAGACAAGCTTGAATCTTTAATGAAAAATTGCAAGTGGTGCAAATCAGGAAAAAGACATGATGGATCTTTCACATTAACAGTTGATCACGCAGATAAAAAAATTCCAGAACTAGTTCAGATTGCAAATAAAAACAAAATAAAAATAAATTCCATAGTTATTCACAAACCAAGTTTAGAAGACGTTTTTCTTCACTTTACTGGAAAAACAATTAGAGAACAAGAAGCAGGAGCAATAGAGAACCTAAGACAAGGAAGAAGAATGCATGGAAGAATGAGGAGGAGATAAAAAATGTCAAGTGCAACGTATACAATCTGGTTAAGGAACCTAAAAAGGTACATAAGAAGTAAAAGCAGAATTTTTGGAAGTCTTGGTCAACCCCTTTTCTTTCTTGTTGTCTTAGGATTTGGATTAAGTTCATTAAACATCCCGGGTGCAACCGGGGGTTATCTAAAATTCATTATTCCCGGGATTATAGCCATGACTGTTCTTTTTACATCAATCTTTTCCGGAATTCAGATTATCTGGGATAAACAGTTTGGTTTTCTTAAAGAAACACTTGTCGCCCCTATATCTAGACTATCAATAATGCTCGGGCAAACATTTGGAGGAGCAACAACTGCTTTAATACAAGGGCTTTTGATTATGATTCTCGCATTTGTCATAGGGGGGATTTTTCCCAGCGCTATGGGATTGATTATTGCACTTGTATTCATGGTTCTTATAGGTCTCGCATTTACTTCCTTGGGAATTGCAATAGCGTCCAAAATGGAAGACATGCAAGGATTTCAATTGATCATGAACTTCGTAATCTTCCCAATTTTTCTTTTGTCAGGAGCTTTATTCCCACTAACAGATGCTCCAAAAGCACTAAAGATCATTACATATTTTGATCCAATGACATACGGCGTAGAAGGAATGCGTTATGGCATTCTCGGATCAAGTTCAATCAATCCATTGATATGTTTTCTTGTCCTGGGAGGATTTGCAGCACTGATGATACTTATTGGCAGTATTCTTTTCAAGAAAATAAAGGTCTAAAGTTTATTATCTTTTCTGTTATTCTCTAGTGGTTACAGAAGATAAGATTTAAAAACATAGAAGATTTTTGAGTTGTATGACGGTTCAAGAACTTAGTACAAAATTATTTTATATTAGAGGAGAAAATGAATTAAAACTAGCGCAGATAGATAACAAACCTTCAGTAGTTATAGAACGAGGACGATGTCTATACATGGTTAGATTAGAAGTAGCACTGGCAGGACACCCAGAAATTATAGATAAACGATTCGAATTAAAGGTCAAAAGAGCAACAGAAGAAATTTATCTTTCAAAAGGGCTTGGCGGAGGTCAGAGGGGATTGGTTGGAGAAGAAATTCCATTTGAAAGATTCATAGCAAATGCAACATTCCCAAATGATAGAACAGACGAGAAACCAGAATTTACAGATCCATTAATAGAAGAAGCAACTAAGGCAATATTGAGGGGATTAAACTACAACTGTAATTTTAAGATATATTCTCAATATGGGGGGATTCATGGGGGGATACATAGCAGGCATATGGTTCAATTTAATGAAACAAAAACATATCTCCCAGTAATTGTACAAGCACTAGAAGAAGTACAGCCTTTACTGTAGATTTCGCAAAACCTTTAAAAAGTTAAAAGACTTAAGGATTATAGCAAAATAAATTTAAAAGGAGGTAAAAATATGGCTAAGGCAGGCAACATGATTGGTGCATGGGCATTCCTTATCGGAGTAATATTGGCAATAATCTTTGCATTCTTCGGTGCAGGAATTTGGTTAAGTTGGCTTTTCTTAGTGATTGGTTTGGTAGTCGGTTTGTTAAACATAGCTGACGCAGAAACTCAACCATTCTTAATAGCTGGCGTAATCTTAGTGATTGTTGGTAGCTTCGGGGGAAATGTGTTCACATCAGCAGCCCTAGGAGTTTCGTTCGTATCACAATTCCTAAATAACTTATTGATGTTATTTGTACCAGCAACAATCGTCGTAGCACTAAAATCTGTTTTTTCAATGGCCAAGGGCTAAAGAAAGCAGATTAAAAATTTTTCTTTTTTTTGTTTTTTATTTTTTTACTTTGTCATTTCCCTTTCCAACATTGCCACATATTCAAGAAGAGGTTGTATAGATGGCTGATAGGTTCTAAACTTTCTTTCAGCTCTTGCAACGACAGATTTTAAAAGATTTATTATGTTTTATTATCCATATAAATTATTGAGAAACAAAAAAGGGTGCAGGAAAAAATTATCTTGTCAATTTTTACTGAGAAGTTTGCAGCAAGCTAGTGATAGCTCTTGCAAAAAAAGGACTGTTCATTGAAATTGCTATATCATTATCTTCAATATTCTCTGGATTAATCATAACTAACATCTTTGAACTGTCAACTACAAGCAATCTGGCATTGACTCTTGTTCTTCTAACCGGAACACCAAGCAATTTGCTCAAGTTCATCAAATTCTTGACATCTTCAGTATCACTTGTTGCAACAATTATGCTTGCGCCCTTATCTTTTAATTTATCAAATAAAGGTTTCAAAAAGCTTGATTTTCTCTTTAAAGCATTTGGGGTTGTAACAAATAAGACTTCTTTTTGTGCGTTTCCTATAATCTCTTTCATATGAGCATAAATATTTGATCTTCCTTTTATTGCAGATGTCAAATCTTCAACTTGAATTGGTGCGACTCCAGTGCTGTATATTCCTTCTAATTCCTTATAATCTTCAGTTGATCTTATTCCTTCAAGGATTTTAATCCGTTCATTAGCTTCCTTAAGATGGTTGTTTTTCAATCTTTCAAGAACAACTGCTGGCTTAACTGCAATAAATTTGATTGGTTTGCCTAATTTTGCGATAGCAAATCCTTTTTTTTCTAAACTTTCTAAAACATCATAAACCCTTGATCTTGGAACTCCGCTCATTTCGGCTATTTCTCCGACACTGGCAACATTCTTGCTCAAGAGAGTAACCCAAACCTTGCTTTCATAAATATTAAGATCAAAAGAATACTTTATTTTCTTGACTAATTCCTGTTTGCTTAATTTCTTGTTGTCTGTTTTTCCGTTCATTTTATTAAACCTTGTTTTCGGTATGTGTTAACCGATTATTTTACTACTTAAGAATAGAGAAGTTGATTTATAAATCTTTCGTTTTGTTATTACGCAATAGAAATGACACCTTCGGAGAAAGTCTTTTGCGACTTCTTTACGAATTTTTGTGATTTTTTGCAGTTTGAAAAAATAAAAAAGAAGTCAAAATGCTGAAAGACCGCTCTAAAAGGCCGGGCGCAACAAACATTTTTAAGGCACGAAACAAAACAAAACATTTAAAAATGTTTGTTTACCACAATTATAAGGTTAACTGATTATAATCAACTACCTAGCCGTAAAAATGCACGTTCTACAGCCAAAACACACAAAATTAAGTAGGGATGAAGCAAAACAGGTAATTTCAAAACTATGTATCTCTGCAATGCAGCTCCCGAAGATAAAAGTCACAGATCCAGCTCTTCCTAAAGACACACAATTGGGTGATGTAATTAAAATTGAAAGAAAATATGATAATAAAAAGATAATTTATTATCGTGTTGTGGTTGCATAAAAATGGTAGAAACAAAAAAGATAGATAATAGGCTCGTAATTGAAAAATATCTGCAACAGCATTCATTAATAGAATCAAATATCACTTCTTTCAATGATTTTATAGAAAGAAGACTTCAAGAAATCATTGATTCATTGAATGAAGAGATTCCGAGAGAAGAAGTCGATCTCACTCTAGGAAAAATTTTCGTCGGAAAACCGGAAATAATTGAAGCAGATGGTTCAAGGCATAATGTTCTCCCAATAGAAGCAAAATTAAGAAAAATAACATATTCTGCTCCATTATTTTTAGAAGTAAGTTTTGGTAACAAAGAATTTAACGTCGTAGAATTGGGAAAAATTCCAATTATGGTTAAAAGCAAGTTCTGCAATCTTCACGGATTTTCTGCAGAAGAATTAATAAAAAATTATGAAGACCCAGCAGACCCTGGGGGTTATTTTATTATTAATGGAAATGAAAGAGTCCTAGTTATTATTGAGGATTTAGCTCAGAACAAACCATTCACAGAGATAACTCAAAAAGGATTTATTTTACGAGTTTTGTCTCAAAGAGGAAGTTATAGAATTCCTATAACAATTAATGAAACACCAGATGGTGAAATTCTCGTCTCATTCTCCAGATTCAAGAACATGCCTGCAATGCTTATCATCAAAGCCCTGGGTTTGACAAAAGATAGCGAAATAGCTTCTTTGATTGGAAAAGAAACAGATTCCTTGATTGTGAGTCTATACCAGTTCACAAACATTTCAGATGGAGAAGATGGAGCAATGGCCATAGGGGAAAGAATGAATATCCAAGGAAATAAAAAAGAAGTTCTCTTGAGAGTAAGATCTAGAATTGATTCAGCCTTTCTTCCGCATATAGGGACAAAACAAGATTCAAGAAGAGAAAAAGCCATAACACTCTGCAAGATTATAAAACAATTCTTAATATCAAAAGAGGCAAAACTAGTCACAGACAGAGATCATTATGCAAACAAAAGAGTCAGGCTTTCAGGAGACTTGCTAGCAGACCTATTTAGAGTTAATTTAAATATATTCATCAGAGATTTACAGCATAATATACAAAAAATCGAGAAAAAAAAGAAGTTCTATTCAATAAAGACAATTGCAAAGTCTACTTTATTCCAACATAGAATAGAATCAGCTATAGCAACAGGAAACTGGATAGGTGAAAAATCTGGTGTAACTCAAAACATGGATAAAACAAACGGGCTTGCCGGATTCTCTCAATTACAGAGAGTCGTTAGTTCTCTTCCAAATGAGCAAGAAAACTTCAAAGCAAGAACCTTGCATCCAACACATTATGGAAGATTCTGTCCAATAGAAACTCCAGAAGGAACTTCAATTGGTTTGAGAAAAAATCTTGCTATGATGGCTAAAGTAAGCACCAGCATAAAACAAAGTGAAAAAGAACTCCTAGAACAATTTGAAAAACTAGGAATGAAAAGAGTAAAATAAACAATTAAAAGAACTAATCAATAAAAACAGCAAAATGACAGATGTATATTATAACGGAAAATTTGTAGGAGAAACAGAAGCCTCTCAAAAGTTTATAAAATCCGTAAAAGAAAAAAGAAGATCCTTAGATGTTCCTCAAGAACTAAGCATTAAATATACTCAAGAATTAGATTCCATTTTTATTGAAACAGATACGGGCAGAGTTCTTCGTCCTTTAATTGTTGTAGAAAATGGCCAGTCAAAATTAAAAAATGAACATTTAATCGCAATAACAAAAAATGAGCTGAATTGGAATGATCTAATCAAATTGGGAATTATAGAGTATGTTGATGCTGCTGAAGAAGATAATCTTCTAACTGCAATGTATCAAGATGAAATAACTCAAGAAACAACTAATCTTGAAATAGATCCAATCATTATGTTTGGTTTGATAACAAGCATGGTCCCTTTTGCAAATCATGATCAGGGTTCAAGACTTAACAGAGGAAGTAAAACACAAAAACAGTCATTGGGTTTGTATGCTGCAAACTATCATGATCTTCTTGACACAGATGTCAGCATTCTTCATTATCCTCAAAAACCAATTGTAAGATCATTTATTTATGATAACTTAAACTTCTATCCTTCTGGACAAAACTTTGTCGTAGCAATCATGCCATATGAGGGGTATAACATGAGTGATGCTCTTATTGTAAACAAAGCATCAATAGAAAGAGGTTTTGGAAGAAGCACTTATTTTAGAACATACGCAACAACAGAGTTGCATTATCCTGGAAATCTAAAAGATGAGATAGGTATCCCATCAAAAGATGTTGTCGGCTATAGAACAGAAGAAAATTACGCAAATTTAGAAGAGGATGGATCAGTATTTCCAGAAGCAGATTTAAGTGAAAATGATGTGGTAATAGGAAAAATTTCTCCACCAAAATTCTTGCTTGAAATGGAAGAGATTTCAATTGCAAAATCAAAAAAAGAGAACAGCCTTCCAGTAAGACAGGGTGAAAAAGGAAAAGCAGATGGTGTTTTCATAAGTGTTGATGGTGACGGAAGAAAAATTGTTCAAGTAAGAGTCAGAGACAATAGATTGCTTGAAGTAGGAGACAAACTAAGTACAACTCACGGACAGAAGGGGGTTGTTGGAATGATTGTCCCAGAAGAAAACCTTCCTTTCGCAGCATCTGGAGTTAAACCAGACTTAATTTTCAACCCTCACGGAATTCCTAGCAGAATGACTGTTGGTTACTTAATAGAACTTTTAGCAGGAAAAACAGGATCATTAAGTGGAAAGACAATGGATGGAACAGCATTTTCAGAAAGACAAACAGTAGAACAATTAGAAAAAACATTGGTTGATTTAGGATTTAGACATGATGGGAAGGAAACTCTTTATGATGGAGTAACAGGAAAACCAATAGGCGCAAAGATATTCATTGGAAATATGTACTACTTAAAACTAAAGTATATGGTAGCAAATAAGATACAAGTTAGAGCATCTGGAAAGGTTACATTATTAACAAGACAGCCAACAGAAGGAAGAGCAAAGGGGGGAGCATTAAGAATGGGAGAGATGGAAAAAGATGCGCTTGTTTCTCATGGAACCTCTCTTTTATTAAAAGAAAGATTTAGTTCAGACAATGTTGTAGTCTACATCTGTCCAACTTGTGGAGTTTTTGGAATAAAAGATAAGGTAAAAAGAAAAGACATCTGTCCAATCTGTGGCAACTCAAAGCTTGAACCTGTTGAAGTATCATATGCATCAAAATTATTGTTTGAGGAACTTATGGCAATGCACTTATTCCCTCACTTTATGTTGAAGAATAAATACGACAAAGACTAGCAAGTCTTTGGCGTGCCGAAAATCTTCTGATTTTCGAGCATGATAGAGATTAAATCGATAAAAAACGGAAATTAAAAAATAAAAATGGCAAAAATCGGAGCAATTGTAAAACAAGTAAAGGAGATTAAGTTCTCTGTTTTCAGTCCAGAAAACATAAAGAAACTCAGCGTAGCAAAGGTTGTCACACCAGAACTTTATGATATGGATGGTTATCCTGTTGATGGTGGTTTAATGGACCTAAGGCTGGGAGCAATAGGCCCTGGTGTGAGATGCAGAACCTGCGGCGGAAGCCATAAAGAATGTCTAGGTCATTTCGGTTTTATTGAACTTTCAAGACCAGTATTTCACATAAAATTTATTCCATTGATTGAATTATGCTTAAAAGCAACATGCCAAGAATGTTCAAGAATTCTCTTAGTGGATAAAGACATCCAAGGGAAAAAAGTCAGCAAAGCAAAACTTGCAAAGAAATGTCCGCACTGCGGAGCGAAGCAAGAGAAGTTTAAACTAGAAAAACCTTCAATGTTCTACATAGGGAAGAAAAGAATTTTTGCAACAGAGATAAGAGACAGGCTGGCAAAGATATCAAATGAAGATTTAAAAGTATTGAGTATTGATTCAGACGCTTTCAGACCAGAATGGGTTGTCTTAACAATTCTTTTAGTTCCTCCAGTAACAGCAAGAGCTTCTATAACCTTAGAAACTGGAGAAAGATCAGAAGATGATTTAACTCATAAACTTTCAGATATATTAAGAGCAAATCAGAGATTGTGGGAAAACTTGAATGCTGGTGCCCCAGAAGTCATTATCGAGGATCTTTGGGATTTATTGCAGTATCATGTTACAACTTATTTTGATAATTCCATTTCTCAAGTTCCTCCGGCAAGACACAGATCCGGACAACCACTAAAAACAATCACAGAAAGAATCAAGGGAAAAGAAGGAAGAATCAGACATAATTTAGCAGGAAAAAGAGTTAATTTTTCAGCAAGAACGGTTATTTCTCCAGATCCATATTTGAATCTAAATGAAGTTGGAATCCCTTATGAGATTGCGAAGGTATTGACAATTCCTGAGAGAGTTACAACAACTAATATTGAATTTCTAAAGAGGTTAATTAGAAAAGAAGACTATCCTTGTGCAACCGCAATTGAAGTAGATGGCAGGAAAAAGAGAATTACAGAAAAATTAAGAGAGCAGTTTGCAGAAGAACTTGATGTGGGATACACAGTTGAAAGACATATAAGAAATGGGGACATTGTTCTTTTCAACAGACATCCATCTTTGCATAAATTAAGCTTAATGGGGCATTTTGTCCGAGTCACTCAAGGAAGAACATTCAAAGTTCATCCAGCAGTAACCTATCCTTATAATGCGGATTTTGATGGGGATGAGATGAACATCCATGTTCCACAAACAGAAGAAGCAAGAGCAGAAGCAAAGGTCATAACAAACATAAATCAAAACCTTATTTCTCCAAAAATTAACGCAAATGTCTTTGGTTGCGTAGAGGATTCCATTACGGGGATATATATGCTGACGAACACGCCAAAAATATCAAAAGCAGACGCTATTCAACTTCTTGTTTCTAGTGACATACATTCAGAAGACATAGGAAAGCTAAAAGATACATTAAGCGGAAAAGAAGTTGTTTCCATTGCTCTTCCAAAAGTTGATTTTGAATGTAAAACAAAGACATGCAAAGGAAAAGAATGCCCTTATTATTCAAAATGTAAAAAACAAGATTGTCCAAACGATGCTTATTTATTAATACAAAAAGGAAAAATTGTTTCCGGTGTTTTAGATGAGAGAGCTATGGGAATTGGAACAGAAACAGATTCTACACAAACACTTATCATGGAGATGGACAAAAAGATTGGCAGAGAGAAAACAATGGAAGTTATCAAAAAATTATTCTTGCTCGGAGTTATCTACTTGACAAAGAAAGGACTTACCATATCATTATCAGATATTGAAGTAGAAGAAAAAACAAAGAAAGAGTCAGCAGAAGTAATAAACCGTGCTGAGAAAAATGTAGAGTCTGTAATCGAATCTTATAGGAACAAATCAATTGAAATTCTTCCTGGAAAATCAGCAGAAGAAACAAGAGAAATTAAAATTTTACAGATACTTAATGAGATTAGAAGTAAAGAAGGAGAGATTATAAAGAGAAATTTGAAAAAAACAAACCCAACATATATCATGATGGTTTGTGGTGCAAGAGGAAGTACTTTATTCTTGACACAGATGGCTTTGACAGTAGGTCAGCAAGCACTTTGGGCAAAGAGAATTGATATAGGTTATAAGAATAGAACCCTTTCATTATACAAAGAGAATGACTTAAGCCCAAGAGCAAGAGGTTTTGTAAGATCTAACTACTTAGATGGACTAAAGGCAGATGAATTCTTTTTCACAGCAATGACAGGAAGAGATTCCCTGATGGATACCGCATTAAGAACACCAAAATCAGGTTATTTGTATAGAAGACTTGCAAATGCTCTTCAAGATTTAAGAGTTGAGTATGATGGAACAGTTCGAGACTCAAATTCAAGCATAATCGAATTCGAGTACGGAGAAGATGGAATAGACATTACAAAAGAACATCTTAAGAACAATAAGATAGAACCGGCAGAAGCAGTAGGAATTACAACAGCTCAAAGTTTTGGTGAACCAGCAACACAGATGACACTTAACGTTTTCCACTTTGCAGGAGTTTCTGAGATGCAGGTCACAGTAGGACTTCCTCGTCTCATCGAAATCTTTGATGCTAGAAAAGAACCTTCTACACCTTCAATGGAAATATATCTAGATTCAGAGCACAATAATGAAGATGAAGTTAAAAAAGTTGCAAAAAGAATAAAAGAAGTTAAAATGTCAGAAGTAGCACAAAAGATAGACGTTGATTTCTCTAATTCAAGGATTGACATTACATTAAACAAAGAAGGAGTAAAGAACTACTTATTGAATATAAACAAGATTATAGAAAACCTTGAAAAGAAGAACATTAAAGCAAAAGCAACATCAGATGATCGGGTAACAATAAAAAGTAAAGAGAGCCTAACATACAAAGAATTGTATCATCTTAAAGAAAAGATTAAACAGACAACAATTTCCGGAATCAAGAACATAAAACAAGTTCTTCCAATAAAGCGAACAAATGGAGATTTTGTTGTCTTAACAGCTGGTTCAAATCTTGAAGAAATAATGCAAATTAAAGGCGTTGACACAGGAAGAACAACCACAAATAATATTTATGAGATATCAAAAGTCCTTGGAATAGAGGCTGCAAGACAAGCTATTCTAAATGAGGTTAGAAAAGTTATTGAAAACCAGGGATTGGTAATTGATAGCAGACACATCAGGTTAATATCAGATGCTATGACATCAAGTGGATTGGTAAAAGGAACAACAAGAATCGGGATCATAGAAGAAAAACCTTCTGTTCTAGCTCGAGCTTCTTTTGAAACCCCAATAAAGCATTTCATAAACGCTTCCGTCACAGGAACAAGAGACAAACTGATTAGTGTTATTGAAAACTTAATCTTAAACCAACCAGTTCCAGTAGGAACCGGTCTTCCAGGATTGCTTGTAAAATTAGTAGATCAAGAAGCACTTGTCAAAAAAATAAAAAAGTAGAAAAATAAAAAAGAATAATTTACTCAAGTATTTAATTCATGATAATTTCTTCAACACATTATCTTCCTCAAAGATTATAAGCTTATAAACAAAAGATTCCTAAAGATTAAGGACAAAAACGCTAAAATGAGATCAGTAATGGATATAAGAACGATACAAAATTTGAACCTATTCGAAAAAATAACAGGGGCAAAAGCAAGATGTTGTTTCAATTATAATTCTGCAATTGTTTTTGTTGTTCCAAGGCATCTGCTTAATCAGGCTCTGGGAAAAAACGCCTCAAATATAAACCGGCTTTATCTAAAACTGAATAAAAGAGTAAGGATAATAATCAGCCCCTTAGATAATCCGAGCATAGGAGATATTGAAAGGTTTGTAAAATCAATAGTCTACCCATATGATTTTAAAAATGCTATTGTTGAGAACGGTGAATTGATAATCTTCAGTATGCCGAGAACAAAGGCGGCATTGATAGGAAGAGATAAAACAAGGTTAAAAGAGCTGACAGATATTATAGACCGTTTCTTTGGTATAAAGAAAATTGTGATAAAATAGATCTTCTAGATTTTTTAATTCAAGCCAAACATTTTTTATATGAATGATTCCTTCAGATTTTAATTAAACAATGTCATCGTGACTATTATAGTCAACGACTTAGATATTTCCCCATGCTAAAAAATCCCTTGGATTTTTGGCATCACAAAAATGTGTTTATACATTTTTTATGATTTTGTCGTTGAGTATTTAGGGAAAGACTTATGTCTTTCACTATAGATATAACATCACTATTAAATAAAATGTATGAGCCAAGCGAGGATTCTTTTCTTTTAAAGAAACACATAAAAGATTTTTGTAAACCAACCCCTTCTTTTTCTGTCCTAGATCTTGGAACAGGGTCAGGTATCCTTGCATTTGAAGCTGCAAAATACTCTAAAAACGTTACTGCTTCAGATATTGATGAAGAATTAATCAAAGATCTAAAGAGACAACATAATCAAAAGAATGTTAATAACATAAATCTTAAAAAATCAAAGACGTCACTTCAAAAAGTTGGTATTAAGAAGATAAAATTTATCCATTCTGATTTATTCTCAAATATCAAAGGCAGATTTGATCTTATCATTTTTAATCCACCATATCTTCCAACAAAAACAATAAAAACAAAAGACCTAATAACAAATTCCAGTGATATCAAAAAAACAATCAAGAATTCAGATGATGCCATTGAGAATAAAAAAATCATTAAGAATAATTATAAGTACATCGATCTTGATGGAGGAAAAAATGGAACCGAGATTATTGAAAGATTTCTTAAAGATGCAAAAAAATATTTAAAAAAGGGGGGCAGTGTATTATTATTAACATCCTCCCTCAACAAAAATATAGAAAAACTTTTCAAGAAATATAAATGTGAATATAAGCTTCTTGAAGAAGAAAAGTTTTTCTTCGAAAAACTTTATGTATGGGTTTTGAGGTAAAAACTTATAAAAACTTTTCCTTAACATCAATCCCTTTTTTACATTTCAAGTATAATAATATGGCTTCTTTAGTTCTTTTTATCAATTCGTCCATGCTTTTCGCTTGAGTATGACATCCTGGAAGTTCAATTACTTCTGATACAAAATAGCCATCTTCATCTTTCTCAATTAACATATTAAAGTTTGTCATAAAAATCTAGAGTTATAAAATATATAAATTTATCGTGGTGTTCACTTTTCCATAGGCAGAAGAAATTAATCTCCAAGATAAGCTACACAGTCCATCTCAATTAAAGCACTCTTGGGCAAAGCTGCAACCTGAACTGTTGCTCTTGCAGGTTTTGGGTCTGCAGCAAACCTGAATCCATAAATATCATTTACAACACCAAAATTACTAAGGTCGGTTAGATAAATCGTTGTTTTAACAACATTATTCAAACCACATCCCGCGGCTTTTAAAACAGCCTCAAGATTTTGCAAAACTCTGAAAGTTTGACCCCTAATTTCTCCAGAATCCAGTAATCCTGTTAAGGGATCAAGGGGAATTTGCCCACTAACAAAAACATAATGTCCAGCTTTAATTGCTTGACTGTATGGTCCAATAGCTTTTGGTGCTTCCTTTTCATCTGCTCGAACTTCTTTAAGTGGCATAAATCTTGACCAGCTTTCTATTTTTATATTTATCGGTATTAACAAAACTAAAAACTTATAAAATCAAGTTCATCTACTTTTAAATGGAATTAGAAGATTCAAAATACGATCTGGAATTAGAACGTGTGATAAAAGAAGTTAAAAAGTCCAAGGCAAAGATTGTCTGCGTCCAGCTTCCAGAAGGACTCAAACCCCTTGCACTTAAGATTGTTGACGAGATTGAGTCAAAAACTAGTGCAAAATGTGTAATCTGGATGAATTCCTGTTACGGAGCATGCGACATTCCTAATCTTTCTCACATAAAACCAAAGATTGACCTATTAATACAATGGGGACATGCACCTTTCAAAAAAGGATAAAAAGATTAATTATAAATTATCTAGTACTCAAAATAAAACAACATTGTCTGCTTCAATTTAAATAATATAAATTAGAAAATTTAATCAATGTCCAATGACACATCCTCACCACTTTTTAACAAACGTGCTATTTCTGCACGACCCATCGGAATAAATTTCTCATCCCGGATTTTATAAGTGAACGTAGTTTCTTGTCCTGCTTTTACTGGTACATTCCATCTTGCTCCTCCCCCTGTATATATACTTGGTAAAATACCAGTTAAATCAGCTGTTAAACCTCTGGATTCTATCAACTTTTGAGTTGAACTCAAGGCTAGATAAGTTTCTATCCTAACGTCATCTTGTCCGGCATTCTTTGCTGTAACTTTAAATTCACTCTGCAATGCGTACAATGGATTCTCTTTTGTTCCTTTTTCAGTGTTAATCATTTCTGCTTGACCAACTTGTTCTACTTTCATTTCTAAAGTATCTGGTGTCCTCAAATCAACACTAACTTTACTACCTTTCAGGGCTGGATGGCTGATTTGTCCACCACCCTCATAATATTCGGTAACTGCTTTATCACCTAACCCTCGTCTTTCACTATACACTGCTACAGAACCAACAGGAAATGTTAGTGGTGCTTCAAAGGTTAATAAAGTAATTATTTCTGGTTTTGCATCTTTTCCAAGATTAGCGCGAGATACCATTTTATAATCCAATTCGGGGATTTTATTCATCAATCCGAATTTAGATTCTCCTAAAGGCAAGTCCCTCTTACCCATGCTATATACTATCTGTCCGTTTTCTTCAGAACGAGTTACTCCGTCACAGCATTCCAAGCTTGCAAGTTCAACTTCTTCTATAGGAAGTCCAAATCTCCCGCCCATGTTATGAAAACGTCTTATCACTTCTGGTTTTTTAACCTTGCCAGGGATAACTTTTAGTTCAACATCCTCATAAGATTTTCCTGTTTGATTATCAACTTTAACTTCAGCTGTTAATCTAAGTTTATCTCCAACCAAAGTAATATTATAACTTGGACCTAATTCTATTCCATCTGTTAGATAAGCCAAATCCACCCTGGTTTCTTTTCCATCTTCTATGCCCCCCAATCTAAGCTCTAAATCTTGTCTTGCTCTAATTTTTGCAACATCATCTACAACATATCTAAAACCATCTAAAGATTTACTATAAACCATCCCTGCTGCTCCTTTCACTAATAAATTATTACCATCTATAACAAGAGGTAAAACTTCGCTATTGCTATCATAAACTTTCTTTTCAGTTAAAAGTTGACTTTGTGCAATTTCCACTAATGTTGTGGGTTTCACAATTCTTGCTCCAGCAATTACAACATCTCTGCTGTCTAATATCGGGTGCAAACTCTCGAGCATAACCTGTGAGGGAATCCCACCAACTTGGGCAACACCATTCTGCGTTTTTAATCCAACTGATGTTGTAACATGGGCAAATCCATTCAAATAAACTGCTAAAGAACGATCATGTGCTTCAGATTGATTTGGCATTTTTATCGTAAAAATTTGAATTAAATTAGATATTTAAAGATTTATATTCAGAATAACATGTATTAATTTTTTCTCTCAAAATGTTTCTCTTTCAACAAAACTCTCTCAATTTCTTTCAGTTCAAATGCACTTCTGATCATTGAGGAATCATCAACAAGGTTAACAAATTGATATTTGACTTTAAACTTCTTGCACAATTTGATGTTTTGTATAATCCTGCCCAAAACAATGGGACTATTCAATTTATCAACAGAGATGAAAATAATTTTATTATTTTGAGCAGCAATTTTGCATAAAACATGATTTAGCCCGGAATTTCTGTAACTCATATAATCCTTCTCTCTACCAAATTCTGGATTTAAGATCCCAAATGTTTTTCTGTTTTCAAGGCTTGCGCGGTTTATTTCATCATTTGTTCCTAAAACAATGACTTTTGGAAAAATCGCTCGGGCTTTATCAATAAAAACATTCAATCTTCCAATATTTTCAGTTTGAATCAAACAAGCACCATAATCTTGCTTGTCTATTTGATTTAATGCCTTAAAATCTTCTTCTTTTTTAATTATCTTTAAGAATAACGTCTCAGAAAACCCTTTTTTCTTTTCTTGGGTTTCAATTTCTTTGCTTTTTTTGCCAACAAAAAGATCTATCATATTTGCATTGACTCCCTATTAACATTACGAATAACCAGTTTATAAAATTTACAATTTCAACTAATCTCTGGTTTATAAGTTATATAATCTTAATCAAAAAGAAGTCATATAAAAGTGGTCTGATTAATTATCATAAATTCTAGTTCTTGCTAGATAATGTATAGTTAACGTTGTTTTACCAACCATTATCAAAATACCTATATAAAAAATCTATATTATCCATGATTAGATTGTTTTATTTTGCGATAAAAAGTTATTAATTGACGGCATATTCAATAGTCAAATTTGTTTGATTACTATCTATAGAAATAAGATTAATGGCTTAGATATAATCAGAATTTAGATGACGATTAGTATACAATATCTTCTTGCTGAATTCTTAGTTTACTTACAATTCGGCAAGAATTCCATCTACAACTTCTTCTTGCCATCCAACTTCAAGAAGCTTGGCTCTAACTTCTTCTTTAGAGACACCCGAAGCCATTGCAGATTTAATGTAAGAAATAAGTTCTATTGGATACTCGCTTAGTTTATCCGTCTTTATCTTTTCAACTGTATCAAATTTTTGTTCGGGCTCTTTTATTTCTTTTTTAGCAACTTTCTTTGTGACCCTACCTGCTCTTCTATGTTTAATTTCCACATCTTCTTTTTCTTCTATCTCCTCTCTTTTAGATAAATTTGAATCTTCTCTTTCAATTAATCTTGAACTTTGTAAATCTCTTGGACTTGCTATGCTCTCTACTTCAGAATCATATCTCGATTTATGAAACACTGTAAAGAACAGTATTAAAAAAACTATAGCAAGCACTAGTACAACAATCACCCAAAAATACCATTTTGCAAAAATTTCCGGAAGAAGACCGCCACAACCTACTGTTTCTGTAGAAGGTTTTAAAAATTCTGTTTCGCAGTTGTTTATATCCTGATAACTTACTATTTTAACATCATTTGCACAAGAGCCAGATGTCGCTTTCCAACCTTCAATGCAACAAGGTCTTGAGTCTGAAAGATAACTGATATTTGAAGGATTGCATCTCATAGCATCAGCGCATATTTTTTGTTGAGCAGATCCTGCACTGCATTGCTGCCAAGTACAAAACCAGCTTGATGTACAATCTTGACAAGATTTATTCTCAATTCTATTAGCACTGCAATTATTAACATCAATCTTATTCCTATATGCATAACCATTAACACAATCGCTCCAACTCCCATAAACCCATTCAGGATCACAACCACACTCATCACTACTATCACAATCATCAATTCCAAATCCATTAACATATCTACAAGCGCCATTAACGCAGGTCTTATGTCTGGCAGTTACATTAAAAGATGTAGTAAAAAGTGAGATGGTTGTCGTATTCCAATATCCACGTACTTCAAGGTTATACTTCCCGCCCCTTGAAGGAGTATAAATTCCTAATCTATCAAATGGGATTGCATAAGCATTGCTCGTCCAACCAGAACAATTCCCTAATCCTATATCACAAGCGCCATCTGAACAAGTGCCGCTGCACGATACACTTTTTAAAGAGCAATATGGCATTAACGCCCAACCCATTTTTTCAGGCATCATACATTTAGGTGCATAAATTGAAGGATCTAAATCATGACAAGCAAAATAACCAATTAAATGCGGTCTTGGTTCTCCAGTACAGTTAGCGTACCATCCTTCATTAAAAGTTTTGATTGCCCCACAAAATGGAGCCGAACACTTACTACAGTTATACTGTATAATATCTTGCTTACAATATGTTTCAAAAGCATTGTTATAAACACAATAATCACTGTAAGAACCAGCACCATCAACACAAGTTCCTTTAATCCAAGAAGCTTCTCCATCGCTATCATTGCATGTTACGCTAACATAAGGGGTATAACTTGGACCAGAAGTATTAAAACAGTATCCGACACCGGGTCCAGAAGTGGGAGTTATTCCGGGAATTGGCTGGCTGTTATTTTTATATGCAGCAGTTGTATAATTCCCCCTATCTGGCGTTGTGGACTTGCTGATTAAATTTTGAAGGGTATTTATGCTTGGATTAAGACATTCTTCTCCACAAACTTTTCCAGTAAGGCAATCCAAGTTTCCATAAATTGCTCCATTAACTCCATACTGACAACATTGTTTTCCATATAAAGTGCTTGTGCAATTACGATGCGTCTCTACATCATCCCCACAAAAATCAATTGGACTAGGATCAACATATAGTCCTTCAATATCTCTCCATTCATAGATTGATCCATCTTCACAAACATAGTCTATAGGATATTGAACAAAAAGTCTAAAAGAAAAATTCGTGCCAAGAGGCAAAAAATCTCCAGAACCAAAGGCAACAGTGAGGTTTCCTCCTAGCAAATCACCACTATTGTATGTCATGTTTGACAATCCCAATGTATTAATGACATTTCCCGTGATTCCTAGAGTTTCTGCATGCCTTCCAACAATTGAGTTTGGATATGTTCCAGTATCTTTATTAGTTATTAAAAAAATGACTAGAACAGCTAAAATAAAAAAAGGAACTGCCTGTAGCAAGAAGAAAACATTCCGTCCTTCCCTTTTTCTAAAATCTCTTTTTTGAACTATCATCTCTTAAAGATATAAATAATTTATTTCCCAAAACACACAATTTACCAACTTAATTTAACTCTTTTTTCTAATAGATATAATAAACAAAACGCATTTATAAACTTTTTGAGATATCGAATAGAAAACGCGGTCGGATGTCTATAGAGGAATATAGAATCACACAAATCTTTAAAAATATAAACTTTTTGTTATTTCGAATCTACTTAGCTTTCTGAAGCTCAGCGACGGAGTAAGTTTTTTATTAATCTTTGCTTATCAACAGGCAACTTCAAACGCCTAAGTAAGTACGTTATCTCTTTTGTTATTTTAATAGCTGTTTTCAGAGAAATTAGATTTCCTGGAGAAACATAAATCAGCTTTGAATTTAGTTTACTAAATCCATATTAGTAATTCCCTGCATTGCTACCGGTATAGCAACCAACGCTAGCAGAGGAACCAGTCCGGCAAACTCGAGTTTCAATTACAGGAGTTGAACCAGGAACACAAGGCCCATATGGGTCTGCTGCACCAGAACATACTTCTTTCAAGTTCACTGCACGAGGTGCTTCATATAATCTGCTATTAAGATCTGTTTTTGTCATGTTTTTCATATGAAAATAGGGTTTATAAACTTTTCGTTCTTTTATTCATTTAACAGAGGTAACACTATTCTTCAGCTTCACTTCGTTTTCATCCCTTTATATTCCCGATAGGTTTTAACTTACAAACCTTTCTAGCCAACTCTGCAAAATGTATGGAATCAACAACGTCTTCAACTGGTTTGTAAGCATCGGGGGCTTCTTCTGCAAGTCCTTCAAAACTATGACATTTAATATAAATTCCTTTTTTACGTAAATCCTCAATAACTTTCTCACCATTCCAAGTTTTTGACGCTTGAGTTCTTGACATCGCTCTTCCAGCTCCATGACAACAGCTTGCAAATGCTTTTTCCTCTCCTTTACTTGTTCCAACTAGCAAATAACTTGACGTCCCCATTGTTCCTCCGATAATAACTGGCTGACCTGTTTTTTGATATATTTTTGGAAGTTCTTCTCTTCCAGGTCCAAACGCTCTTGTCGCGCCTTTCCTATGAACATACAATTCTTTCATCTTTCCATCAACCTTATGATTTTCAATCTTACAAGTATTGTGTCCAACATCATACAATGTTTTCACATCCTGGCCAGGAAAAACTTTAGAAAAACTTTGCCTGACAAGATGAGCAATAACCTGTCTATTGGCAAAAGCATAATTAATCCCGCAATTCATAGCTGAAAAATATTTTTGTCCTTCCTCGCTTTTAATAGGTGCGCACACAAGTTCTTTCTCACGAATTGGAATTCCATATTTCCTAGAAGCATCTGCAAATGTTTTAAGATAATCTGTTCCAATTTGATGTCCTAAAGCTCTTGAACCGCAGTGCAGAGTTATGACAATTTGATTCTTATCCAAACCCCAGGCTTTAGCAGTTTCCTTATCATAAATCTCATCAACATACTGCACTTCAAGATAATGATTTCCGCTTCCTAGAGTTCCAACCTGTCTCTTTTCTCTTCTAATGGCTATCTCAGAAACATTTTCAGGAACAGCACCATCAACACAACCATGGGATTCTGTGCATTCCAAGTCTTCTTCTGTTCCATAACCTTTCTCAACAGCCCACCTTGATCCCTCTAAAAACACATTGTTAAGATCTTTGACAAGAATTTTTCCTCTTGATCCCAAACCAGCTGGAACGCTGTTAAATAACTCGTCAACAAGTTCTTTGATTTTTGGTTGAACATCTTTTAAAAATAAATCAGTTTTCAAAGTTCTGCAACCACAATTTATATCAAACCCTACTCCACCAACACTGATTATTCCTTTTTCATTTGGATCAAATGCTCCGACTCCACCAATTGGAAAACCGTAGCCAACGTGCATGTCACTCATCGCAATCGAGTATTTCTGTATTCCTGGAAGACATGCAACATTTACAACTTGTGTCAAGGCATTTTCATCCGTCTCTTTCAATAAAGCAGAAGAGCTGAACATCTTTCCAGGAACAAGCATCTCTCCCTCTTTAGGAATTTCATATTCCCACTCATTAAGTTTTTTTAATTTCTCTTTATACATTTTCCCAATTTTTTTAATTACTTCATCTTTTTTAATCTATGCCTTATCTTTTCAATTTTTTCAGAATTTAAGCCGTTCAACTTAACTTTGCAAGAGAGTATAAATTTTCCAACAGCACTTTCGTCTTTTAATTCTATATTCTTTAGATAATATTGATTTTGTTTTCTATCCTCTTTTAACGTCTTCAGGTATTCTATTTCAGATTCATTAAAATCAAACAAATCCATAAGCTCTAGGGTGCAATCATGAATTTCACATCTAATCCCACACTTCATAAGTAAAGAATAAAAAGCATTGTAACAAGCATAATACGCAAGGATTATCCTCCATTTCCCTTTTGTTGATTGTAATGTTTCAAAAGTTTCTTCTGATTCCTTGATATAAGATTCACTTAAATGGGGTTTTAATTCAATGATTCTGATTCCTTCTTTTTTTTCTAAACACCAACAAATTTTTTCTTCATCCATTTTTTCTTCATCCATGTTTCGTTGTTTAGAGCACCATTCGCTCACCGTTTAACTTTTTTCAAAAAAATATTTACAATTTTTGATAAATTTCCAAAGAGAACATGATTATTAAGTATTTCTATAGCAAGAGGATTGTTTGATAATAAAATCTCTTCAAATTCTTTATACGAAACATAATGCTCTACAATGTCCAGACCAGATTTTCTTTTTATTTTCTTAATCTTTCCTTTACTCGTGTCCTCAAAAATCACAATATCTAAATCAGAGTCCTCATTAAAATTTCCAGAGGCATAGGATCCAAAGATAATTATGCCTTCACAATACTTTAGCAAATCATTGATTATTACTGAAACTTCTTTATTGATCATTTGAAATCCCAAGGCTTTTTCAGTTTCAATCAAATTTAACATAATTCTTGACGTTTCTTTCTTTAAATCTAGATAAAATAATTTGTTTCTACCTTCTTTTTTATACTCGAGTAGACTGTCATTAACAAATTTGTTTAGATATCTCGAAGTGCTTTGTTGGGGAATTTTTGTTCTTCTTGCAATTTCACTTGCTGATAATTTTACAGAATAATCCGAAGTAAAGGGCATTAACATACCAAGCCTACCCCCAAGATTAACCCCTTTTTGGGTAATATTACTCATTTTTGGTTTTATCATAAATAATCATCTTCCAAGACTTTTTAAATGCTTCGATTTCAGCTCGAGGTGTATTATCCCGAAACTATTTCATAAGGCTGTTCTAGTTAGCCCTATGAAATTGAACAAATCTAAGATAACGGAGACACTTAGAAAGCTAGCTGATGGAAAAACAGTTTATCAAGCAAGAAAGGTTGCTGGCATAAGCGTAAGAAGAGTCTATCAAGTGAAGGGGGCATTTGACAAAACAGGAGAAATTCCACAAATAGGCAAAGAGACAGGTCGTCCTCGGAAAAGCTTTGAGAAATGGGAAATAAATCTTGTAAAAGAAGCTTTTGAGAAGTATAGAGTATCAGCAGATACTCTAGAGAGGTGCATAGATAGAGACTACAAGAAGCACATAGGACATAACCGGATTCATAACATATTAATTCAGTTAGGCTATGCCAAGAAAAAATTGAACAGGGATATAAGGAAAAAGAAATGGAAGAGATATGAAAGAAAGCATAGCCTAACTGCCGTACATATTGACTGGCATTATTTCAAAGGAACATGGGTTTTTGGAGTTGAAGATGATGCAAGCAGAAAGATGCTTGCTTTAATTGAAGATAAGAAAGAATCAACAGATAATTCCATTCTTGGAATGGAATTAGCACTAAAGCATGGACAGATAAAGCAATGTATAAGTGATCATGGTTCAACATTCATAAGCAATTTTGCAGACGGAGATTCAAGGTTCAAAGAATATTTGAAATCGAAAGGAATTAAGCAAATACTTTGCAGGATTAAGCATCCGCAAAGTAATGGCAAAATGGAGAAATGGTTTGGTTGTTATGACAGAAACCGAGAAGCATTTAAAACTAAAGAGGAGTTTATGGGTTGGTACAATGATGTTAAGCCGCATAAATCTTTAAAGTTTGATGAACTAGAAACACCGTCACAAGCTTTTATAAGAAAAATGAGAAAATGAAAACCCGAGAAAATGTATCGTTAGGAAATAATAACGGGATAACACA
>JAPLYB010000025.1 GCA_026395795.1 Candidatus Pacearchaeota archaeon | reverse complement strand
AAAAGCCAATCTTGGTTTTTGTATGAACTTAGATATGTCATTTTATACCTCTTTATTTTACCGACGGTAAAATAATTTATTTAATTAATATATCGACGATAAATAACTATTTATATTTTACTAATTATGGGACAGCCTGTTTAGACCAGATGCTGCTATGACTCGTTTCTTTGATAAGTTAGTTGGGGGATATGAAACCGCAACACAAAGTCTTGAAGGGATGAAGATGTACCGTGAAAGAATGAGAATGAGAGAGGAAAAATGGAAGTATTTAGGGCATAGGGGGCGAATGATGCGCCAAGGGGTTGTTGATTAACAGAAAATAAATGATTCAAAACATTTAAAAATTCTCGGAAATTCTTTATTTTGGCAGTTCTAGGCCAGCGCGTTAGTCCCGCGCTATTCGCAAACGGACTTTATGGCGAGCTGAATCAGGAGGCGTGAGATTGAGGATTAAAAGTCCTATTTTCAACGTTGACGTTCTGTCCTATTCGGTCTTGCTTTAGTCAACCGGGTCAGTCTCGGAAGAGAGCAGCCCTAACCTAAAGTGGAGACGCTTATGGGGTTGCAGAACTGAGAAGATCATAGGATTAAACTTTTAACTCTTCTTTCAAGCTAATCCAAGAGAACTGCCGACTTAATAAAAATGTGGTGGAAAATTTTGCTGTCATGCTTGCTTAGCATCTTACCTCTAGTTGAACTTAGGGGAGGGATTCCTTTAGCTATCTTAACTGGTTTAAATCCCTGGATGGCTTTTTTAATCTGTGTATTTGTAAACATCCTTATTATCCCCCTTGCTTTTTTCTTTTTAGATAAGATTCATGTTTTATTTCTAAAAAAGAAATTTTATAAAAAAACAGTGAATGGATTTTTTGAAAGAGCTAAAAAAAGGAGTCAAAAAGTTCAGAAAAGAATCGATGATTATGGGATGGTCGCCTTGATGTTATTCGTTGCTGTCCCTTTACCAGGAACAGGCGCGTGGACTGGAGCTTTGCTTGCCTGGCTATTGAA
This sequence comes from Candidatus Pacearchaeota archaeon, assembly GCA_026395795.1. GTDB lineage: Archaea > Nanobdellota > Nanobdellia > Pacearchaeales > UBA284 > JAPLYB01. Next base: position 4,661 of record JAPLYB010000025.1, on the reverse strand, counting down.
ATTAAATAGAAAAAAAGCATTTCTAGCCATAACTCTTGGAGTAATAATTGCTGGTTTGATTGTAACTTTGGCGTTTACAGGACTTATCGCATTATTCAAGATTTTCATATAAACAAAATTCTCCTATTTCAAATGTGTTTAAAGTTATCGCTAAGTTTATAAATAAAATCTGTTTATTTATACCATGAAAAAGTGGATGTTAATATTGTTGATTGTTATTGGAGTAATCGTTGTGTTAGCTATCATTTGGACTGCCCTATACGTCCGCGAAAAATTCGACGGGGGCATGATTATGAAAAAACCAGCTATTTATCTTTATCCTGAAAAAGATTCTTTTGTTAGCGTCAAACTAGATATTAATGGGAAAATTACAAAAACAATTCCAAAGTATGATACTGGATGGAATGTGTTTGTCACAAAACAAAGCATTATTGAGGATAAGTATGATTATCTCTTTTATGAAGCTAATCTAAAGAAAATTGATTTGCTTAAAGAAGGTTGGGTTGTTAAATATGAAGAACTTGAAAACTGGTTTGATATTTATTTAATAAAATTAGGGCTAAATGAAAAAGAAAAAAGTCAGTTTAAAGAATATTGGCTAAATGAACTGCCAAAAGCAAATTATTATGAGATCAGATTGTTTGATCAAAGCTTCTTGAAAGATAACATAAATTTGATAATTAATCCAGAACCAACAACATTGATTAGATTAAATTTTTATTTTAAACCTTTGAATAATAATGTTCATATTGAAGAGCCAAAGATAGAAACGCCACAAAGGAGAGGGTTTACTGTTGTTGAATGGGGAGGGGTCTTAGAATAAAATGGGAAGTTATATTGAATTGAATGATACATTACAGATAACAACCGAACAAGGATTTCCTAAAGAACTTGATTTAAAGAAACATTTGAAAAAACCATTCACTGCAGATGATTTTAATGGGAAAGTATTTTCTTTTAAAGATAAACCAAAATTAAGACTTTATCATACTCCTCCAACTCGTGTATTTTTGGTACATAATATAGATGGAAAGTGGTTATACTGGGGGCATTGCTTGATTGTTGAACAAACACTTCATCCTGATACAAACACCACTTCTGGAAAATTTAAGATAATCAAGATATATGATCCAGAACATATGAAAGCAATGAGCAAGAACGAGGTAAAGCCCGGTGATGAGTATATGTTTTAACAAAGAAGAGAAAGCAAAAAGAGGGAAGAATGAACAAAATGAATAAAAGAGCACAGTTTTTTTTAGTTTTTGCAGTTATAATCGGTGTGTTGATGCTTTCTATTATCAGTCTTACTAATAGAGCAGATGTAACCAATAAAAATGCAAAAGAGTTTTTTGATATAAAATGCGAGAATTATAGAAATGAGATATTCAAGATAAGTGAATATACAATTGCAACAGGAAACAAATCAGGAGAATATGGATTGATTTATGATTTCACAACCAACTTTTTTAAAGAAATGAACAAAACATATAACTTTGAGATGATTTTTTTGTATGGTGATAAAGCAAATGTGACTGTTGCTAATTATTTTAATGAAGGTATAGATGTTAATGAGGGATATATTCAAAGTGGAGAATCAAAATCTGGTTTTTTAAATTCAGTTACTATTGATGTATTAAAGACGTATGTTTTTGGTGATACTGGATTTTACTTTTATATGAAAGCCAGTAAAGGTAAAGAGGTTTATACTTGTGAATAAAAATGAGAAGCGTGATAAAAAACAAAAAAGGGATAAGTGAACTTATTTCGTATGTTCTGTTGATTACTTTAGCAATTGCTATTGCCGGAGGAACGTTCATATGGTTAAAATACATCGCTGTTCCTCCTGCTAAAGAAACATGTCCTGAAGTGAATGTGATAATACTTAATGATACGTGTTACAACAAGTGCATTAACCCTCCAACAGTTTATCCCGGGAATATAACTTTTTGGATAAAAAATAATGGGAACTTTGATGTTGATGGATTTAAGTTTTTGATTGCAAATGATTCTATAAATCCTTTGTTTAAAGATATCTACATCCCACAACATTACAATTGTTATTTTGGAGAGGGAGACAAACTTGATTTGAGTGGATGCAATCTTTCTGCTGGGGAGAGTAGAGATATGTATGGCTTTTATTATAATACTAGCACGATAAGTCTGTTAAGAATAACTCCTTTTAAAACAGTGAATAATAACGAAACTTATTGTAAGTCATTTGATTTCGTAATCACCAATTGTCAAGAAGTTAATTGTGGCGGCGGAATTGCGTAATTTTAATTTTTTGCGTAAAGATTTTTAAAGGATAGACTATTAAAATAATATGCGAAAAGAGTTGAGATGGTTGAATAGATTTAGCAAGAATAAAAAGGGTATTTCTCCAATTATTGCAACTGTTTTGCTCATTGTTATTGCAATTGCTTTATTCGTAGCAATATTCTTCTGGGTGAAAAGCATGCAAAAAGAGGTTATTCTAAAATTTGGCTCTGGAATTGAGCAGTCTTGTTTGAGGGTCAGCTTTGACGCAAATGTTCAAGGGCAAGTGTTACAAGTTGAAAACAGAGGAGATATTACAATAGGGGCGATTGATGTTTATAACAAGTCAGGTGGAAGTCTTATTTCAATTGATGGTATCACAACACCAATAATGCCCGGAGAAGCTGCGCAATTATCTGGAATCAGTGGATGTCAACAATTGAAGATTGTTCCTGTTTTGATGGGTATATCAAAGAAAACTGGAAGTGAAGCTCAGTTTGTATGTGAAGCAAAAGCAAGAATGGTTAATTGCTAAAAGCTTTGGCTAGTAAAGTATAAAAAGCAAAAAAGATATTTTATATTAAGAAATTAAACAAAAGAGGTAAAATGAAACAAATGCTTAGAAACAAGAAAGGCATTGAGCCAGTTATTGCAACTGTTTTGCTTATAGTAATAACAATTGCAGTTGTTGGTGTAGTTGTTGCATTTGTTGTGCCTTATATTCAAGGCATAATGGATAAACAAACTGCTTGTAATGGAGTTGCTTTAAGAATTGATGAAACAGGAACATGCACAAATTCTAGTACGGCATATACCCAAGTGATGGTAGAAGTCACGCTAAACGAATTCAATCTGAGTAAGATAACCACTTATGTACTAAGTGGGGGAAACACGATGCCAAATGTAAGTGTTGGTAGCAGACTTCCAGAAAATGGAGGAGCACGAACGTACACAGTAGTTTTCGGTAATGCAACAAAAGTTTGGGCTATACCTGCGGTGAATTACAAAAGCAAAGAATTTACTTGTGATAACAGCAGGATAGAATTAACACCTGTGCCTGTATGTGCTTAAGAAACCATTATGTCTAAGATAATTTGGGAATATTATAAATCCGACAAGCAGGAATATAACATCATTTAACAAGATTTATAATTTTATAACTTATAATTTATATGACAGCAAAGACAAAAATGGAAAAAAAGGGGGTTGTATGGGTTTCTACTGTTCTTTATATTCTAATAAGCTTAGCTATCCTTTCGCTTGTCCTTGTGTCTGTTCAGCCAGTTATTGATAAAAATAAAGACCGAACAGTCATCTTTCAAACAATTGATATGCTCAAGGAAATTGACTCCACTATTGAACAAGTCAGTGTAAGTCAAGACACGAATTTAGGACTTAAGTTAAAGATAAGCAGAGGAAATTTGATGATAGACTCCCAAGACAATCTTATTTCTTGGGAATTGAGAGATTCAGCATATCAGTACAGTGAGGAGAATCGAACAGTGAATGTTACAAGTGACGCAAGAATGACTGCTTTTTCTAAGAAAATAGGAAACAAATGGGCAACGAAGATATTCTTGAACTACACCAATAGATATGATTTAACTTATGCTGGCAAAGAAGAAACAAAAGTTTTAAGCGAATCAGAATATGATTTGTTTATTAAAAATGTAAACACTTCTACCTCACCAATTGAAATTGATTTTACAGCTGGCTAATCCTCTTTTCTATTCCTGTTCCTATTATTATGAAAATAATCTATAGCACTTCCCAAAGTATAAAGTGCACCACAGGTTGCTGTGCTAGTAAATATTTTTAGTCCGGCGTCCCTTACACTTTTTACACCAAAAAGAACAGCTGTGCCATAAGCTGCAATACTTGCAACTTCTAAAACGAGTCCCCATCTGCCTAATTTATTGGCATAGTAATGTTCATCAGAATCTAATTTTTTATTGAGATTGTTCATCTTTACCTCAATTGTCTTGTTTATCCCTTTTTTTAGGACGTCTTGAATTGTATTCATGATAGGCCCCTAAACAAAAAGCACCCCATATACCTATGGCCTCTGCGCAAAAACCAAGTGCATATGATCTCTCTCTTCCTAGTTGACTATATTCAGGCCCAATTTGCGTTGCCTTGTTCATATTTGAATTGCCGATAATAAGAGAACCTAGACAAGCAGCTCCCCAAGCTATTCTCAAAACTTTTTTTCCTAAATCGTTTGCCATTTTAATCACATAAGTTATAATGATTCTAGATTTATATGCGGTGTTGCATAAATAAATCTTCTTTTTGGAAATGAAATAAGTTGTAATTCATTACTTGCCTTTTTTCTTTGTAATTATAACATAAACTCTTTTTCCCAAATATCTTCTAGGAACATCTGCTTTAGCTGATGTCCCTAT